>JAODMH010000208.1 GCA_025465035.1 Microbacteriaceae bacterium
GGGACACTTCGACGGCGTGCTCACCGTCGTCTCGAAACTGATGAACATCGCGCGGCCCGACGTCGTCGTCTTCGGCCAGAAGGATGCTCAGCAGGTCTTCCTCGTCAAGCGTATGATCGCAGACCTCAACCTGCCGATCACCGTGGAGGTTGTACCGACAGTGCGCGAGGAGGACGGGCTCGCGCTGTCCAGCCGCAACCGGTTTCTCGACGGGAGGGAGAAGCGCGCCGCTCTCGGGCTGTCGATCGCCCTGGAAGCGGCCGAGTCATCCGCCGATCGTGGCATCGATGCCGTGCTGGCCGCCGCCCAGTCGGTGCTCATGGGCGAGAGCATCGTAGAACTCGACTATCTGAAGGTCGTGAACCCGGAAACCTTCCTCCCGGTCGATGACGACTACCAGGGAACGGCCGTTGTGCTCATTGCCGCGCGCGTCGGGACGACCAGGCTCATCGACAACGAGACGATCTTCCTTAGGGGAGTGGGCAACTAGCGGTTCCGGCGCGCCCGTAAACTTGGGCGAGTCACAATTCAGCTGGAGTTACGAATGACCGAGAACACCACCGTCGCAGAGCCCTCAGAGGAGGAGCTCTCCGAACAGACCCAGGTGCGACTCGGCAAACGCGAGCGTCTGATCGAGTCCGGCGGCGAGGCCTATCCCGTCTCTCTGCCGATCACGACGACCATCCCCGAGGTGCGTGCCAGGTATTCCGACCTCGAAACGGATGCCGTGACCGGCGACGTCGTCGGCCTGGCCGGCCGGGTGGTGCACCTTCGCAACACGGGCAAGCTCTGTTTCGCCTCGCTGCAGTCCGGTGACGGCGCCCGTATCCAGGCCATGGTCTCCCTCGCGGAGGTCGGCCAGGAATCGCTCGAACTTTGGAAGGAGCTCGTCGATCTCGGCGACCACCTCTTCGTCTCGGGTGAGGTCATCTCGAGCCGTCGCGGTGAGCTCAGCGTGCTCGTGAAGGAGTGGAAGCTCGCCGCGAAGGCGCTTCGCCCGCTGCCGAATCTCCACGTCGAGTTGAGCGAGGAGACCAGGGTGCGCAGCCGCTACCTCGATCTCATCGCTCGCGAGGGCGCGCGCCAGATGGTGCGCAACCGCGCGGCCTCCGTCGCGTCGCTGCGCAAGACCTTCTCCGATCACGGCTACATCGAGGTGGAGACGCCCATGCTGCAGACCATGCACGGGGGGGCATCCGCCCGTCCCTTCGTGACGCACAGCAACGCATTCGACACGGAGTTGTTCCTGCGCATCGCGCCCGAGCTGTTCCTGAAGCGGGCGGTGGTCGGCGGTATCGAGCGCGTGTTCGAGATCAATCGCAACTTCCGCAACGAGGGCGCCGACTCCACACACTCGCCCGAGTTCGCGATGCTGGAGGCGTATCAGGCCTACGGCGATTACAACCAGATGGCGGATCTCACGCAGGTCCTCATCCAGAACGCCGCGATCGCGATCGGCGGCAGCCATACCGTCACCTGGGCCGACGGCAGCGAGTACGATTTCGGCGGCGAGTGGGACCGCGTGAGCATGTACGACTCGCTGAACGCGGCATCCGGCTGGTCCGTCACCCCGGAGACACCAGCGGATGATCTGCTCAAGAAGGCGGTCACCGTCGGCGTCGAGGTGCATCAGCCAACCCACGGAAAGCTCGTCGAGGAACTGTGGGAACACTTCGTCAAAGTGAATCTCGAGCGCCCCACCTTTGTCATGGACTTCCCCGTTGATACGAGTCCGCTCGTGCGCGACCACCGCTCGATTCCTGGTCTGGTGGAGAAGTGGGACCTCTATGTGCGCGGCTTCGAACTCGCGACAGGCTATTCGGAACTGGTCGACCCCGTCGTGCAGCGCGAGCGTTTCATCGAGCAGGCGAAGCTCGTGGCGGCCGGCGACCTCGAGGCGATGCGGCTGGACGAGGAAATCCTCCGGGCGCTTGAGTATGGCATGCCGCCGAGCGGCGGGATGGGGATGGGGATCGATCGGCTGCTCATGGCCCTCACCGGCCTCGGCATCCGCGAAACGATTCTCTTTCCGCTGGTGAAATAGTGAGCTATCTGCCGAAGGATCCCCACGACAAGGACCCGAAAAAGGTCACACCGACGCGTCTCGCGATCTGGGTGTTCGTCGGTGCGGTGGGTGCGTATCTGATCATCACGGGAATCATCGGCGTCATCAATCACGGTTAACGGCTTTCGGCCACCGGACGTACCCTTGTATGCGTGATCGAAAACTTCTGGGGCAACGCCATCTACTCGGTCGTGCCCACGATCCTCGTCGGGCTGATCTTCTGGCTCGTGATGCGGTCGATCTTCAGAGCCGACCGCACGGAGCGCAAGGTCTACGCCGAGATCGAGGCGGAAGAGCGCGCACGCATGGAGAAGGAATCCGTTACTCGCGAGGTTTGAGCCGCACGTTCGGTAACTCCGGAGCCGGCAGGGCGCTTCCGTCGTAGCTGGCGACCGCGCCGAAGCGACCGTCTGCGCGGCCGCCGTCGATCACATCCGCCTGCCATTCCGCGCGGAACTGCACTATCTCTTCGTGGCTGCGCCCGATGAAGTTCCACCACATCACGATGCTCTCGCCGAGCGGCACGCCGCCAATGAGCAACGCACGCACCGGGGCATCCCCCGCCTCGAGCTTCAGGATGTCGAGCCCGGGCTCGAGGTAGGCGAGGTGGGAGAGCGGCAGATCTTCGCCCTGCACCCTGAGTGAACCCGCGTCGAGAAGCACGCCGTGCTCGAAACGCGAGTCGACCGGCAGCTCGACAGATGCCCCGGCTGGCAGGTCGAGCTGCGCACCGACCAGTTCGCTGAACACGCTCGCCGTCGACACCTGCCCGAGCAAGGAGCCGATGAAGACCCTGAGTTCTGCGGGTCCGAAGACGACGGGCACCGGCACGTAGTGTTCGAAGAACGGTTCGTGGTGCCGGCTCGGGTCCGGCAGAGCCACCCAGAGCTGTGCTCCGTGCAAGATCGTGGTCGAAGCCGTCGACATCTCGGAGTGCGCGATCCCGCGTCCGGCGGTCATGAGGTTCAGCTCGCCCGGGCGCACCATGGCGTGGCTGCCGACGCTGTCGCGGTGGTCGATCTCGCCGGCGAACAGCCAGCTCACCGTCTGCAACCCCGTATGCGGATGCGGCGGCACCTGCATCCCGCCCTGCCCGGCCACGGCATCCGGCCCGTAGTGATCCACGAAGCACCATGCTCCGATGAGCGATCGCTTGCGCTGGGGGAGCGTTCGACGGACGCCCATTGCGCGCGGGCCGCCGAGCGGCACGTCACGCGGCTCCAGGATCTCGACGGCGGCCGTCGCCGTGCGAGGAGATTCGCACAGCAGCTCCGCTGGTTCTCTCTCGAGGTTGCTCATGGCGAAATGCTACGCGCGCTGCGTCACGACGTCACAGAATCGTGCGGCGACCTTCGACAACCGGGAGTTGCGAGAAGTGCGGGCGGGGGCTGTGAGTTTCGCCATCGCAGTGCTGACTTGCATGTTCCCGCCCTTCCCCGGCCGACGAAGGGCGGGAACATGCAACTCAGCGAGAACGCAGCACCAGCAGCTCGCCGACCTCGCAGTCCAGCGCCTCGCAGATGGCCTGCAGCGTCGAATACCGGATGGCGCGTGCCCGATGGCCACTCCCAACACTCCCGTCAAGGCGTTGTCTTATCGAAAACGCAGGAGATCGGCACTCAGCGCGGCGCTTTCGCGGCGGACAAGACCATCCGGAACCGGATCTCCTGCGTTTTCGAAAAGGGTGCGCGCGGGCGGGACATCCTCCGTCACGCCTAGGGCGAACAGGGGCAGTAATCCCCGGGTTCGGTCGTTACTCTCTTCATAACGGCGCCAAACCTGCACGGTGCCATAGGAGTCGACAATGTTTGAAAGATTTACCGACAGAGCCCGCCGGGTTGTTGTTTTGGCGCAAGAAGAAGCCAAGATGCTCAACCACAATTACATCGGCACTGAGCACATCCTGCTCGGCCTCATTCACGAGGGCGAGGGCGTCGCCGCTAAGGCGCTCGAGTCGCTCGGCATCTCTCTCGATTCCGTTCGCGAGCAGGTCCAGGACATCATCGGCCAGGGCCAGCAGCAGCCGACCGGCCACATCCCCTTCACGCCGCGGGCGAAGAAGGTACTCGAACTGTCTCTGCGCGAAGCGCTGCAGCTCGGCCACAACTACATCGGCACCGAGCACATCCTGCTCGGCCTCATCCGCGAGGGTGAGGGCGTCGCGGCGCAGGTACTCGTGAAGCTCGGCGCCGACCTCAACAAGGTGCGCCAGCAGGTCATCCAGCTGCTCAGCGGATACCAGGGCAAGGAGCAGGTCGCCGTCGGTGGCGAGACCCAGCAGGGTGCACAGGCCGGCAGCCAGATCCTCGACCAGTTCGGACGTAACCTCACGCAGGCCGCCCGCGACGGCAAACTCGACCCGGTCATCGGGCGCGAGAAGGAGATGGAACGGGTCATGCAGATCCTCTCCCGCCGTTCCAAGAACAACCCCGTCCTGATCGGTGAGCCCGGCGTCGGCAAGACCGCCGTCGTCGAAGGCCTCGCGCAGGCGATCGTTCGTGGCGACGTTCCGGAGACGCTGAAGGATAAGCAGCTCTACACGCTCGACCTCGGATCGCTCATCGCCGGCAGCCGCTACCGTGGTGACTTCGAAGAGCGACTCAAGAAGGTGACGAAGGAGATCCGCACCCGCGGCGACATCATCACCTTTATCGACGAGATCCACACCCTCGTCGGTGCCGGTGCCGCAGAGGGCGCGATCGATGCCGCGAGCATCCTCAAGCCGCTGCTGGCCCGTGGTGAGCTGCAGACGATCGGTGCGACCACCCTCGACGAGTACCGCAAGCACTTCGAGAAGGATGCCGCGCTCGAGCGCCGCTTCCAGCCCGTCCAGGTGCACGAGCCGTCCCTGCCCCACACCATCAACATCCTCAAGGGACTGCGCGACAAGTATGAGTCCTTCCACAAGGTCTCCATCACGGATGGCGCGATCGTCGCCGCCGCGAATCTGGCCGACCGCTACGTGGCCGACCGCTTCCTGCCCGACAAGGCCATTGACCTGATCGATGAGGCCGGCGCACGCCTGCGTCTCTCGATCCTCTCCGCACCGCCGGAGCTGCGCGAGTTCGACGACAAGATCGCCGAGGTGCGCGGCTTCAAGGAAGGCGCGATCGAGGACCAGGACTTCGAGAAGGCCGCTTCGCTTCGTGACGAGGAGAAGAAGCTGCTCGGGGAGCGCCTGCGTCTCGAGAAGCAGTGGAAGAGCGGCGAAGCCGGCTCGACCGGAACCGTGGACGAAGGCGTGATTGCCGAGGTCCTCGCCGCGGCCACCGGCATCCCCGTCTTCAAGCTCACCGAGGAGGAGACCTCGCGTCTCGTCTTCATGGAGAAGGCACTGCACCAGCGCGTCATCGGTCAAGAGGAAGCCATCTCGGCCCTCTCCAAGACGATTCGGCGCACCCGCGCCGGTCTCAAGGACCCGAAGCGCCCGAGCGGCTCGTTCATCTTCGCCGGCCCAACCGGTGTCGGAAAGACCGAGCTCGCCAAGGCCCTCGCCGAGTTCCTGTTCGACGACGAGAACGCCCTCATCTCCCTCGACATGAGCGAGTATGGCGAGAAGCACACGGTCTCGCGGCTGTTCGGTGCTCCTCCCGGTTTCGTCGGGTTCGAGGAGGGTGGCCAGCTCACCGAGAAGGTGCGCCGCAAGCCGTTCTCCGTGGTGCTGTTCGACGAGATCGAGAAGGCCCACCCCGACATCTTCAACTCGCTCCTCCAGATTCTGGAGGAGGGACGCCTGACGGATGGCCAGGGTCGCGTCGTCGACTTCAAGAACACGGTGATCATCATGACCACCAATCTCGGTACGAAGGACATCTCCGGCACGCCTCTCGGGTTCACCTCGAGCACTGACACCTCGACCGGCTATGACCGCATGCGCGGCAAGGTCGTGGAGGAGCTCAAGAAGAACTTCAAGCCGGAGTTCCTGAACCGCGTGGACGAGACCATCGTCTTCCCGCAGCTCAGCCCGGCGGAGCTGCTGCAGATCGTCGACCTGTTCATCAAGCGCCTCTCGGACCGTCTGCTGGACCGCGACATGACCGTCGAGCTCACGCTCGCCGCCAAGGAGCAGCTCATCAAGGTCGGGTTCGATCCGTCGCTCGGAGCACGGCCGCTGCGTCGCGCGATCCAGCACGAGGTTGAGGACAGGCTGAGCGAGCGTATCCTGCAGGGCGAACTCAACGCGGGTGACCACGTGCACGTGGACTACCTCGAGGATGAGTTCGTGTTCACGACCGGGCGCCAGCCGGGCCGCGAGCTCCCGGAACTCCTCGAGGCTGCCGAAGCCACGCAGGCGTAACGACGGTTCGAAGAAGGGCGGCGAGGAGACTCGCCGCCCTTCTTCCGTTAAGGACCCGCGGCTCTTCGTTCTCTATGCTCGAGGAATGAGTTTCTCGGTGCGGTCGGCCCGCACATCCGACGTCCCTTTCATCCAGGCGCTCGTCGAACCGCTCGTGCAACAGCGAATCCTGCTGGGAAAGGATGCCGTCGTCTTCTACGAGGCCATCCAGGAGTTCCGGGTCGCCGAGGACGCGGACGGCAATGCCATCGGATGCGGTGCGCTGCACGTCATGTGGCAGGACCTCGGCGAGGTGCGCACCCTCGCCGTCACCCCCGAGTGGCTGCACAAGGGCGTCGGACATGCGCTGCTCGAACGGCTGGAAACGGATGCCAGCGGACTGGGGCTCAGCCGCCTATTCTGCCTCACCTTCGAGGTGCCGTTCTTCTCGCGTCACGGCTTCGAGCCCATGACGGAGGAGTCGATCGACCCCGCCGTCTACGCGGAACTCGCGCGATCGCCCGACGAGGGTGTCGCTGAGTTCCTCGATCTCGCGCGGGTGAAACCCAATACCCTCGGCAATACCCGGATGATCAAGAAGATCTGACCGATGCCGCCCGTGGGAACGGCGGCGACACCCCCGGAAATACCGGGTTAACCCGGCAGTGCTGGTTACTCTAGGGCCATGTCGACGTTTAAGAATCCCGTCGGCCCCCAGTCCCCCAGGGTGTACTGGCGCCGCAGGCTCCTGGTCGGTCTCGGAGCGCTCGCCGTCATCATCGTCATCATCCTGATCATCGTCCGGCCAGGCTCTGGTTCGCCGGCAAGCAGCCCGACGGCGGGTACCACCCCCAGCTCGACCCCGTCGACACCCACCAGCACCCAGGCCGCTGGAGCCGCGTGCCTCCCGACGACTATCAAACTCGAGGCGGTCACCGACAAGACCACCTACGCCGCCAGCGAACAGCCGAACATCGGCATGAAGATCACCAACACCGGTTCCGCCGACTGCACGATCAACCTCGGTTCGACCCAGCAGGAGCTGATCATCACGAGCGGCTCGGAGAAGATCTGGGACTCGAAGGACTGCCAGACCGCGCCCGTCGACAGTCCGATCACGCTCAAGCCGAACGAGGCGAAATCGACCCCGCTCATTCCGTGGGACCGCACCCGCTCATCCACAACGACCTGCGCGTCGACGACGCGGCCGCCGGTCACTGCCGGCGGTGCGAGCTATCACCTGGCCGTCAAGGTCGGCCAGCTGACCTCCAAGACCACCGTCCAATTCATTCTGAAATAACGCGGGGCGACGGCGCCCATTGCAGCAGCGGCGCCGAGTGACGACCGCGGCCGCCTGACTCGATTCAGAAGACGGGGACGTCCCCCTGCTCGGTGATGGCACTCGCGAAGGCCCTGCGCATCGCTTCGCGGAGATGACTCGAGTCGGCATCAATGATCGTGGAGAATCCGAGTCGCTTGGCCTCGGCCACGCGCTGCTTGGCCTGTGATACCGGCCGGATCTCGCCGGCCAGGCTGATCTCGCCCACCGCCGCGAGGGTACCGGGGAAGGCCCGGTCGCTGAACGCACTCGCGATCGCCAGGGCGATGGCCAGATCGGCGCCGGGTTCGGTGAGGCGGATGCCGCCCACCGTCGAGACATAGACATCCGACTCGCTGAGCTTCATCCCGGCGCGGCGTTCGAGCACCGCGAGCAGCATGGCGACCCGGGAGGCGTCGACGCCGTTGGTCACGCGGCGGGGATTCGGCGCGGAGGTCTTGACGATGAGGGCCTGGACCTCGACGGGTAGCGCACGGCGACCCTCGACCGCGACAGTGACGCAGGTGCCGCTGACCGCGACGGTGCCACGTGAAAGGAATAGTCCGCTCGGATCGGAGACCTCGGCGATGCCGTCGCCGGTCATCTCGAAGCAGCCCACCTCATCCGTCGGTCCGAAGCGGTTCTTATGGGCGCGGACGAAGCGGAGGCTGGTCTGGCGGTCACCCTCGAACTGGCACACCACGTCGACGAGGTGTTCGAGCAGCCGGGGGCCCGCGATCGAGCCGTCCTTAGTGACATGGCCGACCAGCAGCACGGGTAAGTTGCGATCTTTGGAGACGCGGATGAGCGTAGCCGCGACTTCGCGCACCTGGGCTGGGCCGCCGGCCAGACCGTCCGTGAGTGAGCTGGACACCGTCTGCACGGAGTCCACGATGAGTAGATTGGGCTGCACCTGGTCGATCTGGCCGAGGATGGTGGCGAGGTCGGTTTCGGCGGCGAGGAAGAGTTCCGACTGCAGGGCGCCGGTGCGCTGTGCGCGGAGCCGCACCTGGCTCACCGATTCCTCCGCCGTGACGTAGAGCACGCGCATGCCGCTCGCCGCGGCCTTGGACGCGACCTCGAGCAGCAGCGTCGACTTGCCGACGCCCGGCTCCCCGCTGAGCAGAATCGTCGCACCCGGCACTATGCCGCCGCCGAGGACACGATCGAACTCGGCGATCCCGCTCGGCCAGTGGGCCACCTCATCGGCGCTGATCGCGGTGATCGGCTTCGCAGCGCGCGCGTCACTGACGGCCAGGGGACGCACCGACCTACTGGGCGCGACATCCATGACGTCGATGACGGTGCCCCATGCCTGGCATTCCGCACAGCGGCCGGCCCATTTCAGGGTCGTCCAGCCGCACTCCGTACACCGGAAACTCGACTGGGTCTTCGCCATGGCGCCAGCCTAAACGAGGCCTCCGTCAGTCGGCGCTCCGCCCTTCCGTTTCACGCTCAGTTGCCCACTTCTGCTGCTCATTCCCCGCGAATAGCGCAGAAGTGCGCAACTGAGCGAAATGAGCCGAACGGGTCGTCGAATCACCCGTGGGAATTGGTGTCGGGAACGACCCTGTCGAGGACGGGAAGGAATGCGGATGCCCACACCCGGTATCCGCGATCGTTCGGGTGGAAGAAGTCTGCCGCGACCTGGTTGAGCGCGTAGCGTGCAACGCCCTGCCGGGTCGTCGCCGCGTGCAGCGCGGCCACCTCGAAGCCGTGCTGACGTGCGAGGCGCCGCACGATGGCATTCGCCAGTCGTACCTTCTTCTCCGCGGCGCCGACGTAGAACGACGGCAGGTCTGCCACGACCGCGCCGGGCGGCAGGGCGGAGTAGAGTTCCCCGAGTTCTCGCTCGAAGCGCTCGATGTCGAAGGTGGCGATGTCATTGGCTCCCACGGCAACGGTGAGGATGTCGGGTTGAAGTTCGCGCAGCAGGGGCAGTTGGATCTCGAGTGCCTCGCGCAGTCGTGCGCCGGACACGCTGAGATTGACCACGCGCACAGACCGACCGGTTCGGTCGCGCAGGTGTCGCGCGATGAGCCCGACATAACTTCTGCCCGGCAGGCTCGCTCCGACGCCCTGGGCCGCAGAATCACCCACGGCGACGTAGAGCAACTCACCGTGCTCCATGCCGGTGTCTCTCCACCAGCGGGCGTTGAGGTGCAGGGTGCTCGCCAGCCGTTCCGCTCCCGCTGTGCGCCGCCGACGGATCGCCGTTCGCGCCAGCGCAGCCCCGCCCACGATGGCCGCGACGCCCACGATCGGCAGCAGCAGACGAGTGAGCACCGTCGAAAGAGTACCCCTATCGCATGTCGGTGCGCAGGGGGACACTGTCCGCATGGAAGCATCCACCTTCAGGAACGGATCCGGTCGGGTCATCGGGGTAACCGAATTCGGGGATCGTGACGCGGAGCATATCGTGGTGCTCTCGCATCCTGCTCCTGGCGCATCGTTCTTCAACCCCGACCCGGTGGCCACGGCCGCGCACAGCGTGAGGGTGATCGCCGTCGATCGCCCGGGCTATGGCGATTCCGAACTGCACGCTGACGGATCGTCCGGCACGGTGGTGGATGCCGCTACCGACATCGCGGACTACCTTGCGACCCAGCACATCGGCCGCGTCGGGGCCGTCGGCTGGTCGGCGGGTGGCAGGATCGCCCTCGCCCTCGCCGCCACCCATCCGGCGCTCGTCGACCGGGTGGCGGTCGTCGCGACACCCGCACCCGACGAAGACGTGCCATGGGTGGGAGATGAGAATCGTGCGATGTCGCGGTCGCTAGCCTTACTACGACCGGGCGAGGCGACATCCGCGCTCGTGTCGTTGTTCGCTCAGATGGTCGGTACCGATCCGGCCGGAGAGAAGCTCCTGCCATTCCTCGGCACGGATGCCGCAGACGCCGAGGTACGGGATGACGCGTCCGTCCGGCTCGCCACCATGCTCGATCGGGCGGTGACGCAGGGTGTCATCGGCATGGCCGCCGACATCGTGAGCTATACGATCCGCGACTGGGGATTCGATCCCGGATCGGTCGCTGCGAGGACCCTGCTGCTCTACGGTGGGGCCGACTCACTGCTCACCGGCGCCCACGCTCGGTGGTATGAGACGCACCTACCCGATTCAGAGGTCGAAATGGTGCCGGGTACGGGACACCTTCTCGTCGTGCCGATGTGGGATCGCGTGCTCTCGTACCTCGTCCCCGTCGTCGAGCGGGACCCGACCGACGGGCTCAGGACAGCACGTCTTTTGTAGAGAACCGGCCATAGGCAAGCGCCGAGAAGACGACGAGATACCCGAGTTGAAGGAGCGCATTATCCCCGAAGGAACCCCATTCGATGGGTTGGCGGAGCAGGTCGGCAAAGCTCAGCCAGTAGTGGCTGAAGAGCCACGGATGCAGCCACGCGAGTTGGGGCAGCGCGTCGAGTACCTGTGAGACGACCGCCGCGACGACCGTGGCCGCCATCGCGCCGACCGGCACGTCTGTCAGGGTGGAGATGAACAGTCCGATGGCACACAGCCCGAGCAGCGAGACGCAGATGTACGCGGCGATCAGCAGCGATCGGAGCACGGACTCTCCCACGCCGATGGTGTCACCGGACAGCAGGGTGACCGGTCCAACCGGGAACAGTGCGATTCCGATCACGGCCCCGGCCACGGATACCGCCACGGTCGCGGAGAGGCAGAAGATGGCGGCGCTGAGGTACTTGACGACCAGAAGCCGCACGCGGCCGGCTGGCCCCACCAGCAGGTAGCGCAGGGTCCCGGCGCTCGCCTCGCCGGCGATGGAGTCACCCGCGACGACGCCGACGGTCAGCGGAAGGAACAGCGGAATCGAGATCGTCAGGGCGACCGTCGCAACGAATAGCCCGTTCTGCGAGATCTGGTCGAGGAAGGCCGGTCCGCGGCCCTGGGCCCTGGACGACGACAGGCGCACGGCGACGGCGATCAAGATGGGCACCGCCGCGAGCGCGATCAGCATGGCGATGGTGCGTCTGCGCCTGAACAGCACGGAGAGCTCCGAGCCCAGCAGCGACAGCCCGGCGAACGGCCTCGCGCGGGGAGAGTCGTCACTGAGCGACATCGAAACCCTCGCCCGTCAGCGCGACAAAGAGGTCTTCCAGGTTGGCGCGTTCGACGGCGAACCCGTTCACCCGCACGCCCTCCTTCACCAGGGTTGCGACGATCACATCCGGACTCATGCCCTCGGGTAGCGGCGCGCCAACGGCTCGATCGTCGTCCGTGATGCGCTGCAGGGTCGGATGCTGCGGCTCCCCCGGCACGAGACCGAGGCCCTCGAGCACTCGATGTGTGCGCTCGCGGTCTGGAGTGAGTACCACGACGGTCTTACGGCCGGCACGGCGCAGCTCGTCGAGGGTCCCCTGTGCCACGAGGCGACCGGTCCGCATGACCGCGGCGTGCGTGCACATCTGCTCGATCTCGGCGAGGAGGTGACTCGAGACGAAGACGGTGGTGCCTTCCGCAGTGAGGGAGCGAACGAGGTTGCGCACCTCGCGAGTGCCCTGGGGATCGAGACCGTTGGTCGGTTCGTCGAGCACGATGAGCTCGCGCGGGGTGAGAAGGGCGTTGGCGATACCCAGGCGCTGCTTCATCCCGAGCGAGTAGGCGTGCACGCGCTTTCCCGCCGCCTGAGTGAGCCCGACTCGCTCGAGGGCCTCGTCGACTCTGGCCCGCCGGGTCGACGACGGCGCGTAGCGATCGGCGATGTCGAGCCGCTTGAGATTCGCGGCACCGGATAGATACGGATAGAAGCCAGGGCCCTCCACCAGCGCGCCCACTCGTGGCAGCACCTCCGACAGGTGGCGCGGCACCTCGCGTCCCAGCATCCGTATCTCGCCGTCGGTGGCCGCTGCGAGGCCGAGCAGCACACGAATGGTGGTGGTCTTTCCCGAGCCATTCGGACCCAGGAAGCCGAATACCGAGCCGCGCGGCACCGCCAGATCGATCTCGTCGACGACGGTCTGACTGCCGAAACGCTTGGTCAGGCCCTGTGTCTCGATCGCGAGTTCGACGGAGGTGCCGCCGCCGGTCACTTCCCGGCGGCCGCGGCCTGGAGCTGCTCGGACGAAACGGCGCCGACGAACACCCGACCATCGGTGGTCAGAAGAACGTTGACGAGGGAGGTGTGCAGCAGCCGTCCGCCGGCGACCGCGGTGGTCAGCTGATTGAGCAGGCTCGAACCGCTCAGGCTCGTCGGCACGGCCGAGGACGGAACCTCGATCACCGAATCCCACCCGGTGCCTGTAACTGCCGAGGGCTTCGCGGACGTGGACGGCTTCTCACCCTTCGGCGGTGTGGGGGGCAGTGCCTGCTGCTTGACGGTCGCACCCTTGGGCGGCGTGAACGCGAACAGATCGGCGGATGGCGTTGTCAGGCTGAGCGAGGTGAAGGCGACCGAGAACGCCGCAGCCTTCGCTCCGCGCGCGGTGACGTCGACGCTGAGGGGTAGGCCGGTTGCCGAGTCAACCGCGATCGACACCGAACCGATGAGGGTCGTGGAACTGCGGGGTGTCAACACGAGGTCGTAGGCGGATCGGCCAGCCACGCTGACATCCTTGCTGACGGTCACCGCGGTGGTCGAGTCGATGGCGGCCAGAAACTTATTCGCCAGCTCAGCAGGAGTGGGGACGACACCCGGCGTCTGTGAGGGCTGCTTACCGGTCCGTGACGGGAGAGCGACGTGGGTTGTCGTGTTGTTGCTGGAGCTATAGAGCCACACGTCGTTGCCCGAGCGGATCACATCGCGCTCGGCGAGGCTGTCGAGCACCTGGACCCGCGCTTTCGTCGCGCCGTCGAGATACACGCGAGCTTTGTGCGTCCCGGCGAGGAGTTCGAGTGCGGACGACGTGCTGGAGTTGACGGACGATCCGAGGCTTCCGATGTCCGGCAGGCCCAGATTCGATTGCTGCTCGACAGTGCCGGAAAGTGCCTTCACGTTGCTTTGAGCGATCATCGCGAGAACTTGGGCGGCCGACTTCGTCGGCAGACTCGCGGTCGCGTTTGCGGCCAGCGGCACCGTGAGGGCCGCTGCAACGATGACCGCGGGGACCATTACGGCCGGAACCCAGCGTTTCCATGCATGAGTCATGTCAGCAAACCTCCTCGCGCCGGTGGCCGCACGCCATCGTGAAAGCGAAACTACACCCGCAACCCGGCAATTTGCTTCGTGTTCCCGAATCGAGTGGGCATCGGAGACGGGATGAAGCGCGCCCCGCCTCTGTACTAGGATCGTCCCCGGAACCGTGTCCGAGCGGCCGAAGGTGCAACTCTCGAAAAGTTGTGTGGGTGAGAGCCCACCGTGGGTTCAAATCCCACCGGTTCCGCCAGGGGGAGCCCCTACATGCTGGTTTCCCCGAGAACGCGTTCGCAGGTATTTTTGCGGGCGCGTTCGCAGGTATTTTTGCGGGCGCGTTTTCATCTTCCGGCTTCAGATCGCCGTCGACGCATACCTAGGAGGTCTGAGGTGGGTCGAGATGCAAGGCGAGGGCCTGAGTTATGTCCCGGACGGCGTCGAGCTGTTCGGGGGTCAGCGCGTTTACGAAGACCTCCTGAATAGCGTGCAGGTGTGGCGGCGATGCGCGGCGGAATGCATCGGCTCCCGCCGAGGTGAGCATGGCCTCCGCTCCACGATTATCGGTGGCGCACTCTTCCCGCCGTATTAGCCCGCGCTGCTCCATCCGACCAAGGTGATGGGAGAGACGGCTGCGCTCCCACCCGATCTGGGTGGCGAGTTCGGATGAGCGGATTCGCGTGTCTGGCGACTCGGAGAGGGTCAACAAAACGGTGTAATCCCCGCTGGACAGCCCAGAGTCGGATTGAAGGCGTGAGCCGATAGTGACGCGCAACCGCTCGGCAGTCTCGATGAAGTTTCGCCACGCCCGTAAATCTTCCGCGGTCGGGGACCGCCGAAGGCCCGGCCGGGCTGACGATCCATGCATCCTGAACTCCTTTGGTTGACATGTCAATCATATTCGGGCATGATTGACATGTCAATAACTTCTAGAGGAGCACGTTGTGAGTACCGGAACATTCGAGCTTGGACTCAACTCGTTCGGCGATGTGCCCACCGACGACGGACGCGTGCTGAGCGACGCGGAGACCCTGCGCCTGCTTGTCGAGGAGGCCAAGCTCGCCGAGTCGGTGGGGCTGGATGTGTTCAGCGTGGGCGAGCATTACCGTGAGGGCTTCGTCGACTCGGCGACACCCGTGTTGCTCGCTGCAATCGCGACCGCAACCGAGCGGATCAGGCTCGGCACATCCGTGACAGTTCTCAGTACCAACGACCCGGTGCGGTTGTACAACGAGTTTTCGACGCTGGATGCGGTGTCGAATGGGCGCGCACAGATGGTACTTGGCCGGGCTTCGGCGACCGAGTCATTCCCGCTGTTCGGCTACGACCTTGCCGACTACGAGCAACTGTTCGAGGAGAAGCTGGAGTTGTTCATGATGCTGCAGCGCGAGCAGCCGGTGACGTGGTCGGGAACGGTACGCGCCCCGCTCGTCGACCAGCGGCTGCATCCTCAGATGCAGCCAGGGGGTATTCCGACCTGGATCGGCGTGGGCGGCAGTCCCAACTCGGTGATCCGCGCCGCCCGGTACGGACTCCCGCTCATGCTGGCGATCATCGGTGGGCAGCCAGAGCGATTCGCCGGTCACGTCGACCTTTATTTTCGCGCGCTCGAACAGTTCGGGCAGCCCGTACAACCGGTCGGGCAACATTCGCTCGGTCTCGTTGCCGGCACCGACGACGAGGCGGCCGATATCTGGTGGCAGTCGTGGCAGCCGGTTGTGGAGACGCTCGGCAAGGAGCGCGGCTTCTATGCGCCGACCCGGAAGCGTTACGACGCCGAGCTTGCCACCGGTGCACTCTTCGTCGGCTCCCCCGAGACCGTTGCCCAGAAGATTGCTCATGTGGCTCGCGCGCTTCGGTTGAGCCGTTTTGACCTAAAGTACGACATCAGTCTGCTGTCGCGGGAGGCGCGCGCCCAGACGATCGAGTTGCTGGGGCGCGAGGTGCGCCCGCGAGTGATCGAACTCCTGGCAATGGAGTCAGTCGATGCGTGAGGCCCCATTTGAGATCGACACGTTCGGCGATGTCCCCGAAAGCAGCACCGACACCCCGATCGTCCTCGGCATCCTCGGCGCCGGCAAAGTCGGCACGGTGCTCGCCCGCCTCGCCCTCAATGCGGGATTCCGCGTGCTCATCTCCGGCTCAGGCGACCCCTCAAAGATCGCCCTCACCGTAGAGGTTCTCGCGCCGGGAGCGACCGCGACGACCGCCGTCGAAGCCGCCAGCGAAGCGGACATCGTGGTACTGGCGCTGCCACTCGGGAAGTACCAAGCCATCCCAACGGAGGCGTTGAAGGGCAAACTCGTCATCGACGCGATGAACTATTGGTGGGAGATCGACGGGATCCGGGGCGACCTCACGGATCTTCGAACGTCGTCCAGTGAGATCGTCCAGTCGCACCTTTCGGCGTCCCGCGTGGTGAAGGCGTTCAATCACATGGGATATCACGACCTGGATGAGGGAGCGCGACCCGCCGGTAGCCCGGACCGCAAGGCCATAGCAATAGTCGGCAACCGGGCGGACGACCTTGCGATCGTCTCATCCATCGTCGACGCCTTCGGCTTCGACCCAGTCAAGGCGGGCGCGCTCCGCGATGGCATTCGCCTTGAGCCAGGCAGTGAACTTTTTGGAGCCAATCTCGACGCGAACGAGGTGCGCGCCACGCTTGAGCACTTCCCAGAATCTGAGCGCGGCCGCATGGTCGCCGAAGCGCGCGCTACCGACGTCGAGGTCAACGCCTAGGACGTCGCAAGGAATTTCACCGAAACCTTCCGATTAGTCCTTGTCGATGCGCTCGAGCAGATCCTTCGTCGCCTTCGTGATGTCGTCGTGGTCATTCTGCGCCGCCCGACTCTCCAGCGAGATCACCGCACAGCGATGCACCCTGCTGAAGTCCCCGAAGGGAAAGCTGTAGCGTCCCTTGGTCTCGTCGGACTTGTCGGCATCCACGCCGAGGAACCATTCCGAATAGTCTCCAAAACCGTGCTTCTCGAGGTAGTCGTTCTGCTGGTCGGTGCTCGGAGCGTGTTCGCTCCAATCGTCGCGTTCGTCGCGCACCACCTTGGATTCCCGGATCAGCGACTTCGCATGTTCGAAAGCCTTGGTGTTGAGTTTGACTGCCATGCCGTCCTCCATTGATCAGTGGATGCTTCGGACCTCCGAGACGGTACCCGCGCTCCGCAGGCCTGTCCATCCATAGGTCGAGGCCGACCGTCGGCGCTACTCTTGCGGCATGGAGCATCCGCTGGTCATCGATCCGGCAGACCCGTTCGTCGAGCGGGTACGCGAAATCTGCATGGCCTTCCCCGAGGTCGCCGAGGTCGTGGCCTGGGGCCGCCCGACCTTCCGGGCAGGCAAGAAGATCTTCGTGGTGATGTCGTCGAGCATGGACCGCCCGTACTCGATCGTCGTCAAACCGGGGGAGGATGAACGGCTCGCGTACCTGCAAGACGAGCGCTTCTTCAGCCCGCCGTACTGGGGCTCGGCTGGCTGGTTGGCCATCGACATCGATGACCCGCAGACCGACTGGACCGAGCTGAGTGAACTCATCGACACCTCGTATCGGCAGGTCGCCCTGCAACGCCAACTGAAGGCGCTCGATTCGCAGTGAGCTGAGTCGCTGGTATAGTCGTCAGGTTGGGTTTTACCCGATGAATGCGCCCGTAGCTCAGCGGATAGAGCAATTGACTACGGATCAATAGGCCGGGGGTTCAAATCCCTCCGGGCGCACAGTAAACGTAAGGGAACAGTTCCGAAACGTACCGCGGCTGTAGCCATTTCACCAGCCATTGCTTCCAGACGGGACTGTCGAGGGAAACTCGTAAGCGCTACAGTCAGCCCATGACCATCATGCGACCGATCATCATCTCGCTGTTCTCGGGCTGCTCCTGACTGGATGTTGGTGATAGGAGAACCACCCTCACGTTGAATGGGGCCGGGAACGTCGACTTAGGGCTCTCGTTCGATCAAGAATCGTGCGTGTTCACGACGTTGAAAATTAGCGACGCTGTGACTCAAGAGATGGGCCGAGTGTAGTTGCGGCTATACGAAGAGCTGAAGGGCATGGACCGGGTTAGCGGGGAATCGACGAGGTCAAGAACGTCTGAAACAGAAAACCCACGATCCCTGTCGTAGGCCTCCGTCAGTTGCACAGTCGTGCACGAAACCCCCATCCACACAGACCCCGCATTTTCATTCCCGCGCCGGCTCGAGTGGATAACGCGGCCGACACTTCGGTCAGCAGTAGCTGATGCTGGCTGCGAAAATGATGTGTCGTCGTGTCTTCGTCCATCAGTCTTTTGCAAGGCCCGCGCTAGCGCGGTTTCGTCCTCAACGGTGCTGCCTTCGTCGGTTATTCGCGGAAGGCGTAGGTCCTTGCCGTCCTCTCGTGTATTCCAGCAGGGTCTGGATCGAGGCGTCCGCGAGCTCCAGCACCGTGCCGTCCGGGTCCGTACAGAAGCAGAGCATCGACGCCCCCCACTCGGTGAGCGGCACGACGGTCGCGCCGCCCGCGCGCTCGACGCGATCGAGGGCCGCGGCCACGTCATCCACCTCCAGCCCGATGTGAAGGATGTTGAGCATTTGACCGGGCACACGGCCGGTGGGCGCGACCGGGTTCGTGAACTCGACCAGCTCCATGACGCCTCGATCGAACCCGATCTGCCGCATCCTGAACTCAGCGCCCTCCGGGCCGCCCATCATTCCGTGGGCGAGCGCGCCGTCGACGACGAACGGCTCGGTGAGTACGGTTGCGCCGAGCGACGCACGATAGAACTCCGTCGCCCGATCGAGGTTCGCGACCCGAATGGCCACGTGGTCGTTGATGTAGGTGAACCGTCTGCCACTCATTACGCACGCGCCCGTCGATCGATAGTAGGTTTGAGGCATAGTAAACCAAACGATCGGTTTGTTGAAGGGCGGATGTCGACCAATGGGCAGTAGCTGGGTCTATGACGGGGTGAGGACGCCCTTCGGGCGATACGGCAAGGGTCTCGCGGCCACCAGGCCGGATGATCTCGCAGCGTTCGCGGTGCACGAGCTGCTTGACCGCAACGACGGGCTCGCCGGCCTCGTAGAAGAGGTCGTGCTCGGGGATGCCAACGGGGCGGGCGAAGACAATCGCAACGTGGCGCGAATGGCCGCGCTGCTCGCGGGCCTGCCGACCACGGTGACGGGGGTCACGGTGAACAGGCTCTGCGGGTCGGGGCTCGAGGCCGCCATCCAGGCCAGCCGGATGATCGAGACCGGCGACGCCGAGGTGGTGATCGCCGGCGGTGTCGAGTCGATGAGCCGGGCGCCGTGGATCCTGCCTAAGACCGAGCAGGCGTACCCGGCGGCCAACCAGACACTCCACTCGTCGACTCTGGGGTGGCGCATGGTGAACCCCCTGATGGACGATCGCTGGACGGTGCCGCTGGGCCAGACCGCCGAGAATCTCGCACTGCGATTCGACATCAGCCGCGAGGAGCAGGACGAATTCGCGGTGCGCAGCCACCTCAACGCCGCACGCGCGCAGCAGGCCGGTGTGTTCGACGGTGAGATCGCGCAGGTGCCGGGCACGACGCTCGTCGCCGACGAGGGGATCCGGCCCGACTCCAGCCTCGCGAGCCTCGCTGCGCTCAAGCCGGCATTCCGCACCGACGGAACCGTGACGGCGGGCAACTCGTCGCCGCTCAACGACGGGGCGGCAGCCATTCTCATCGCTGGCGAGGTGGCCGATCTCGGCCGCGAGCCCCTCGCGCGGATCGTCTCACGCGGCGCCGCCGGCAACGATCCCGACATCTTCGGAATCGCCCCCGTGGAAGCTGCGAATCGCGCTCTCGCCCGGGCAGGCAAGACCTGGGACGACGTCGACGTGGTCGAGCTCAACGAGGCCTTCGCCGCGCAATCCCTCGCGTGCCTGCGGCTCTGGCCAGACCTCGATCCTGCGAAGGTCAACGTCGACGGCGGTGCGCTGGCGATCGGGCATCCGCTCGGGGCGTCGGGCGCCCGCATCCTGCTGCACCTGGCCCGCGTGCTCGAACGCCGCGGTGGCGGGATCGGAGTAGCCGCGATCTGCATCGGCGTGGGCCAGGGGCTCGCCGTGGTGCTCGAGCGTTAGTCCCTTGTAACAACCGACTGGTTGTTTGGTAATGTGGTCGGAATGCGTCGGTCGAACAATGGAGTTTTCGGATGAGTGTCGTATCCACCCGTGATGAAGGCGACGTCGTCGTCGTCGTGATCGACAATCCGCCGGTGAACATGGGCAATGCCGTGCTTCGTCGCGCTCTGCTCGACTGCTTCGAAGAGCTGCAGGGTCGAACGGACATCGTCGGCGTCGTGATCTCGAGCGCGTTGGACCACTTCTATTCGGGCTCGGACATCAAGGAGTTCGACGGCGAGGTCTCGCTGCCGCTGCTCACCGAGGTAATCCGGCTCATCGACGGGCTCGACATCCCGGTGGTCGCGGCTCTCAACGGTCTCACCCTCGGGGGCGGGCTCGAGGTGGCGCTGGGCTGCGACCTTCGCATCACCGAACCGAAGGCCAAGTTCGGGCTACCGGAGACCACACTCGGCATGCTGCCCGGCGCGGGCGGCACCGTTCGCCTGCCGAGGCTGATCGGCGTGCCGAAGGCGATCGAGATGATCTCGACCGGCAAGCTCGTGTCGGCCCAGGACGCGGTCGCGATCGGCCTGGTCGACGAGATCGTGGAGCGTGACGTGCTCGTCGCGACGGCGATCGACGCGGTGCGCCGGGCATCCAAACGCCGTGTGCGTCTCGAGATGCCGCCGGAGACCACGCAGCAGCAGGTCGACGACGCGGTCGAGACGGCCCGGCTGAAGGGCAGGGCCCGACCCAATGTGACGCGAGCCGTCGAGATCATCCAGGATGGCGTCTCGCTCGACAGCGACGAGGCTCTGCGGCGCGAGCGCGCAGCTTTCGATGAGCTCCGTGTGGGCACGGAAGCGCGAAACCTGCGCTACCTGTTCTTCGCCAAGCGCGCAGCCGCGAAGGCGCTCGGATCTTCGAAAAGCGCGGCCCGTGTGACGCGCGTAGGCATCGGTGGCGCGGGCACGATGGGTTCGTCGATCGCCGCGGGCTTTCTGGGCTCCGGCGTGGCGGTGACCCTCTTCGACGTGAACGCCGAGGTGTTGGACCGCGCACGAGTGCAGCTCGAGGAGCGGGCGACCAGGGCGCGCAAGTGGGCCGAGCTGACGCTCACGTCGTCCATCGCCGACTTCGACGACGTCGACCTGGTCGTCGATGCCGTGTTCGAAGACCTGGAGGTGAAGTCCTCGTTCCTGAGAGATGCCGAGGCCGTCGTCGGCGAAGACGCGGTCTTCGCCACCAACACCTCGTACCTCGACATCGACGAGCTCGCCGGCGCTCTGCGTTCGGCGCCGCGTCTCGGCGGCCTGCACTTCTTCAATCCGGCCGAGCGCAACCCGCTGGTCGAGGTGGTGCGGGCGCGAGAATCGTCAGACGTGACGATGGCCAGCCTCGCTGCCGTCTCGCGGACCCTCGGCAAGACCGCGATCGCGGCGAACGTGGGCGACGGCTTCGTCGCGAATCGGGTCTACGCCGACTACCGCGCCCAGAGCGAGATCCTGCTCGAAGACGGCGCGTCTCCCGAGGAGGTCGACGCCGCGATGACCCAACTCGGGCTCGCCATAGGACCGTTCGCCGTGGGAGACATGTCGGGGCTCGACATCGCGTGGTCTCGCCGGCGTCGCCTGGCGCCAACCCGCGACCCGAAGCAGCGCTACGTCTCCATCGCCGACACCCTGTGCGAGGCGGGCCATCTGGGCAAGAAGGCCGGCGCGGGGTGGTACCTCTATCCCGATGGCGCATCGCGGGGCCAGCACGACCCCTTCGTCGAATCGACGATCGTCGAGGCGCGAGCCGACAAGGGGATCACTCCCCGTGCCATTTCGGCCGCCGAGATCCAGCAGCGCACGCTGTGCGCAATGGTCGTCGCCGCTGCGACTGTCGTCGCATCCGGGGTCGCCCACCAGGCGAGTGATATCGACGTGGCTCTCACCGAAGGATTCGCGTTTCCCAAGTGGCTCGGGGGCCCGCTGCGCTACGCGGCTTCGCAGGGCACCGACTGGCTGGTCGAGGGGTTGCGGGTCGTCTACGAGTCCGATCCGATCGGTTACGCCCTTGCGGAGTCGGCATCGCGGGGCGAGGTGCCGCCGCAGATCTCGGCGATTCTCGCGGACGTCTCACGATGAGCGAACGAATCAAACGATTGGTTGATTTAGGGGCCACTTCCGTGCTGTACTGAACGTCATCCAGAGAACCAGAGCGAAAGATCGAGCATGAAAATCGTTGTCCTGATCAAGGAAGTCCCCGACACCTGGGGCGAAAGGCGACTCGACCCCGGCACCAGACGCGTCGACCGGGCCGGGTCGGATGGCGTGCTCGACGAGATCGGCGAACGAGCCGTCGAAGCCGCGCTCGCCTACAAAGACGGAGCCGCCGACACCGAGGTGGTCGTTGTCAGCATGGGCCCGAGCTCCACGAGCATCCTTCGCCGGGCGCTGGCGATGGGCGCGACGTCTGCGGTCCACATCGTCGATGATCGTCTCGTCGGAGCCGATCTGGGGTGGACGGCCGCGGCGCTCGCTGGAGCGATCGAACGAACCGGTTTCGACCTCGTGATCGCCGGCGGAGAGTCCACCGACGGCCGCGGCGGCGTGATCCCCGCCATGGTCGCTGAGCACCTCGGGGTGCCGCTCGCCACGGGGCTCAGCACCCTGCAGATCTCGCCGGACGGGATCCGCGGCGAACGCACCGCAGACGAAGAGACCCTGACCATCAGCGCGGCACTGCCAGCGGTCGTCTCGATCACCGAGCGAATGCCAGACGCGCGCTTTCCGTCGTTCAAGGGAACGATGGGGGCGAAGAAGAAGCCCCTCGAAGTGCTCTCGACCGCCGACCTCGGTCCGAAGGCCGCCCAGGTGATCGACACTGCGGCGCGATCCATAGTTGTCGAGGTCGTCGAGCGACCCGCCCGGGTCGCCGGCCCCAAAATCGTCGACGACGGCACGGCAGTGGCCCAGCTCGTCGATTTCCTCTCCTCCAAGCAACTGGTCTGACAGGACACCCCAATGTCGAACATCCTCACCTTCATCGAGTTGACCGCGGATGGCGCGCCCCGCTCGAGCGCGGCCGCCCTGCTGCAGCGCGCCTCCCAGCTCGGCACCCCGGTCGCCGTGATCGCCATCGGCCCCGCGCACCGGGACGCGGCCGTGACGGCCCTCGGTGCGCTCGGTGTCGAACAGGTCGCCGTGCTCGCGAGCGAGAGCGCCGACGGAGCGGTCGGGTCAGCGCAGACGGATGCCGTCGCGGCGGCTGTGGACGCCTTCAGTCCCACGGTGGTTCTGCTGCCGCACTCGGCCGAGGGCCGGGACGTGGCCGGCCGTGTCGCCGCCCGCCTCGGTGCCGGCATCGTCGTTGACGCCATCGACCTCAGGGCCGACGGCGACTCGGTGCACGTGACCACCAGTGCATTCGGCGGGGCATTTACCGTCGATTCCGTGGTCGAGGGCGGGCTGGCCGTCATCACGATGCGGCAGGCGGCCGCGGGCGAAGCCGCCGCGGCGGTGCAGGCGACGGTGACAGAGCTCGGCTCGCAGCAGTCCACCCCGGCTGCGGTGGTCGAGGCCCGTACCGGCGGCGCGGCGGCATCCGGTCGACCCGATCTGCGGAGCGCCTCCGTCGTCGTCTCCGGCGGCCGTGGCGTCGGATCGAAAGAGAACTTCGCGCTCGTCGAGCAGCTGGCAGACGTGCTGCGCGGGGCGGTCGGTGCATCCCGGGTCGCGGTCGACTCGGGGTATGCGGCGCAGGCACTGCAGGTCGGCCAGACCGGTCGCACGGTATCGCCCGACCTCTATATCGCGCTCGGAATCTCCGGTGCCATCCAACACCGCGCGGGCATGCAGACGGCGAAGACCATCGTCGCTATCAACACCGACGCAGACGCCCCCATCTTCGACATCGCCGATTTCGGCGTGGTCGGCGACCTGTTCTCCGTGGTGCCGCAGCTGATCCCCGCCATCGAGGCGCGAACGAGATGAGCCAGTCTCCGCCGCGGTCCGCGAAGGCGCGGAGCCCGTGGTTCCGCCTGGTCTGGATCGTGCCCGCGGCAATCGTCGCGGCCGTGATCGTGGTCCTGCTCGCGCAGTGGGTGCGCTCGCTGGAGCCGGTGCAGGGGTTCCTGCAGCGATTCCCCGGGAACTCACCGCTGCCAGAGGGCGCGCCGGTCGGCTTCCCGGCGTGGCTGAACTGGCAGCACTTTCTCAACTCCCTCTTCATCCTGCTGATCATCCGCTCGGGCTGGGAGGTGCGCACGACCAAGCGCCCCGAGGCCTATTGGGCCCGCAACAACAGGCCGCCGCTCCAGACCAGGAACCAGCCGAAACGCATCAGCCTGCAGCTGTGGCTACACCTCTCGCTCGACATCCTCTGGGTGCTGAACGGCGTCGTGTTCATCGTGCTGATCTTCGTGACCGGCCAGTGGATGCGCATCGTTCCCACCAGCTGGGATGTCTTTCCGAACGCGGTGTCTGCAGCGCTCCAATACGCATCGTTCCACTGGCCCACCGAGAGCGGATGGCTCAACTACAACAGCCTGCAGGTTCTCGCCTACTTCGTGACCGTTTTCATCGCGGCGCCGCTCGCCATCATCACGGGAGTGCGGATGTCGGGGCTGTGGCCGCGCGACGCGACGCGCCTCAACCGCGTCTACCCGATCCAGCTCGCCCGCGCCGTGCACTTTCCGGTGATGCTCTACTTCGTGCTCTTCGTCATCGTGCATGTCGTGCTCGTGTTCGCGACCGGCGCGCTTCGCAACCTCAACCACATGTATGCCTCGCAGAACGCGGTGAACTGGGTGGGGTTCGCGTTCTTCGCCGGATCCGTCGTCATCATGGCGGCCGCCTGGATCGCCGCGCGTCCTGCGCTGCTCAGGCCCCTCGCAGCACTCACAGGAAAGGTGAGCCGATGACCATTGGCACCGACTTCGAGACCCTGACGGTGGTGCAGGAGGAGCGGATCGCCTGGCTCACCCTCAACCGTCCCGAGAAGCTCAACGCGCTCAACGACACACTGCTGCGCGAGTTCGGCGAAGCGCTCGACTATCTCGCCGGACTGCGCGAGGTGCGCGTGGTCGTGCTCCGGGGCGCGGGCCGGGCGTTCTGTGCCGGCTACGACCTGTCGCCGGAAGAGGGCGAGATCGGGCATTCAGAGGAGCGCGGCACGGTCGAGGAGCGGGATCGGCTTCTCGGCAACATCGAGCTGTTCACCCGCATCTGGCGACATCCGGTTCCGGTGATCGCTGCGATACACGGCTACTGCATCGGTGGAGGGGCGCAACTGGCCACATTCGCCGACATCACGGTCGTGACCGATAACGCGGTGATCATGGCATCCCCGACCTTGCTCATCGGCGGAGGCTACCTCTCACCCCTCTGGTCGCACCTCGTCGGGCCCAAGCGCGCGAAGCTCGCCTCGTTCGACGCCGGCCATCGAATCAGCGGTCGAGTCGCGGCCGAGTGGGGCTGGGCCAGCCAGTCCGTGCCGGCCGACGTGTTCGACGAGCACGTACGTGCGCTCGCGGTCTCGATTGCGCGCACTCCGGCGAACGTGCTGCGGATGAAGAAAGAGGCGATCAACCGCGTCACCGAGCTGCAGGGCTTCCTCACCTATGCTCGTACGGGCGCGGAGACGGATGCCCTGCTGCACCACTCCCCGGAGATCAAGGAGGTGCAGCGCTGGATCAGGGAGATCGGCCTGCGCGGAGCGATCGACCGATTCTCGGCGGAGGGCCTGCCCGACCAGTGGGACCTGCGATGATCCGCGACGAGGTTCCGGCGTATTGGCAGTTGCCCGAACTCGGCACGCTCGGGGTGCGGCATTCACGACACGTACTGCCGGTCACCGAGGGCACGCTCGCGTTCATCGAACCGACCGACATCGCCGAGGCGGCAGCGACCGTGACGGGGGTCACCGTGCCGTTGAACCTGGCGATCGACGCGTTCTCGCCGCCGCTCTTCGGTCGGTCGGCCCTCGAGCACAGTGTGGTCGAGACCTCGCGCAACGACGCCGAGGATCATCTCGACGCGTTCAATCCGCAGGCCTCATCGCAGCTCGACGGGCTCGCCCATGTGCGCGCCCGTGAGTTCGGCTACTACGACGGATCCCTCGACCTGTCGAGCGCGCGCGTCCGCATCGGCATGCAGCACTGGGCGACGAGGGGCATCGCGGGCCGCGGTGTGCTGCTCGACCTGCTGGGCGACGATCCGTTCGACGGCAGCGCGATCCGGCCGGATGACCTGCTCGCCGTTGCGGAGCGGCAGGGTGTCCGGTTGCGTGCGGGCGACATCCTGCTGGTGCGCACCGGGTGGGCACCCGCCCACCTCGCCGGAGGCGGCATACGCGGCACCCTCTCGTGGCGCGGCCTGGCAGCGGGCGAGGAGATGGCGGAGTTCCTCTGGGACGCGAGGGTATCGATGGTCGGCACAGACAATCCCGCCGTCGAGAACAGTCCCGGAGACCCGGCCGTCGGCTCCCTGCACCGCAGGCTCCTGCCCGCCCTCGGCCTGCCGATGATGGAACTGCTGGATCTCGAGCGGCTGGCAAAGAACTGTGCGGAGCTCGCACGCTGGGACTTCCTGTTCGTGGCGGTTCCACTCAATATCTCGGGCGGCGTCAGTTCGACGGCGAACGCGATGGCCGTGTTGTAGAGAGAGGCAAGCAGTGGCATCCAAGATCTGGGATTCGGCGACGGAGGCGCTGGCCGACGTCGTCTTCGACGGCATGACCGTCGCGGTGGGCGGGTTCGGCCTGAGCGGCATTCCGACCAACCTGATCCGCGCGCTCCGGGAGACCGGCGTGACCGGCCTTACGGTGGTGAGCAACAACATGGGCGTCGACGGCAAGGGGCTCGGGCTGCTGCTCGAGAACGGCCAGGTGAGCAAGGTGCTCGCCTCGTATGTCGGTGAGAACAAGCTCTTCGCCGAGCAGTACCTCAGCGGCGCCCTCGACGTGGAATTCGTTCCGCAGGGCACGCTCGCCGAGCGCCTGCGCGCCGGCGGCGCTGGCATCCCGGCGTTCTACACGCCGACCGGCGTGGGCACGCCAGCGGCCGAGGGGAAGGACGAGCGCGACTTCGACGGAACCCGCGCGATCCTCGAGCGCGGCATCATGGCCGATCTCGCGCTGGTGCGGGCACATCAGGCAGACCGCGAGGGCAACCTGCGGTATCGGCTGACCGCCCGCAACTTCAACCCGCTGGTCGCGACCGCGGCCAGGATCACGGTCGCCGAGGTAGAGAACCTGGACGACGGATACCTCGACCCGAACGAGATCCACACGCCCGGCATCTTCGTGAGCCGGCTGGTGGTCGTGAGGGACGCCGAGAAGGACATCGAGCAGAGGACGGTGAGGCCACGTGTGGACGCGTGACGAGATGGCGGCGATCGCGGCACGCGAGCTGCGCGATGGCGACTATGTGAACCTGGGGATAGGCATCCCCACGCTGGTGGCGAACCACCTGCCGGAGGGCGTGCGCGTGATCCTGCAGAGCGAGAACGGCATTCTCGGGATGGGTCCGTTCCCATTCGAGGGCGACGAAGACGCCGACTTGATCAACGCGGGAAAGCAGACCGTCACCCTGCTGCCGGGGGCCTCGATCTTCGACTCGGCTGCCTCATTCGGAATGATCCGCGGTGGTCACGTCGCGGCGGCGGTGCTCGGCGCCCTGCAGGTCTCGCAGTTCGGCGACCTCGCGAACTGGACCATCCCGGGCAAGCTCGTCAAGGGCATGGGCGGCGCCATGGATCTGGTTGCGGGAACGCCGCACGTGATCGTGGTGACGGAGCACGTGTCGAAAGACGGCACCCCCAAGATCGTCGAGCAGTGCGACCTGCCGCTGACGGGGGTGCGCTGCGTCGATCGCATCATCAGCGACCGCGCTGTGTTCGACGTCTCCGAGCACGGCCTGGTGCTCAGGGCCCTGAGTCCGGGGGAGACTGTCGAGTCGCTGAGGCAGCTCACGGGCGCGCCGTTCGCCGTCGAGCTGGAAGCAGTGGCGTGAGCGCGATCATCGCCGGCTACGCCCGGACCCCGTTCACTCGGTTCACCGGGAGCCTCTCTGCGATCTCGGCCGTGGAGCTCGGCGCCCACGCGATCAGGTCGGCGCTGCTGCGGGCCGGCGTGCCGGTGGCGGATGTCGACCGCGTCTATGTGGGCCAGGTGCTGCAGGCGGGCTCGGGCCAGAACCCGGCGCGCCAGTCCGCCGTGGCGGCGGGAATCCCGTTCGCCGTTGCGGCCATGACGCTGAATGCGGTGTGCCTCTCCGGCATGGAGGCCGTGAGTGCTGCGGCAGCGCTGATCGACAGCGGACGCGCCGACGTGGTCATCGCGGCGGGCCAGGAGTCGATGTCGCGCGCACCGCACGCGTTCACCGGCCGTGTGGGCACGCGCTACGGGTCGATCGAGATGATCGACACGCTCGAGTTCGACGGCCTGACCGACGCATTCGAACGCCGTTCGATGGGCGCGTCGACCGAAGACGGCAATACCGATTTCGCGATCTCGCGAGAGGTTCAGGATGCATGGGCCGCCGAGTCGCACTCCCGATCGGTCGCGGGCGCGGGCTTCCGCGAGGGCGAGATCGAACCGTTCGTGATCGAATCCCGCAAGGGGCGCACCGTGGTCGACGCCGATGACGGCGTGCGCGCGGAGACGACCTCCGAGACATTGGCCTCCCTGCGCCCGGCGTTCTCCGCCACGGGCACGATCACCGCGGGCAACTCGTCGCAGATCACCGACGGCGCAGCCGCGCTCGTCCTCGTCTCGGAGCGCTATGCGAAGGCGAACGGGATCACCGGCATCGCGACTGTCGAGGCGAGCGCGTTCGTCGCTGGCCCCGACGTGCGCCTGCATGCCCAGCCTGCGAACGCCATCGCGGCGGCGATAGCCGGGCTCGACATCACCGCCGCAGATCTCGCGGCGGTCGAGATCAACGAGGCTTTCGCGAGCGTCGTGGTGCACTCCATCGAGGCGCTCGGGGTGGATGCCACGATCGTGAACCGCCACGGTGGCGCCATCGCCCTCGGGCATCCGATCGGGGCATCCGGCGCGCGAATCGTTGGCACCCTCGCTCGGGACCTCGCCGATCGCGGCGGCTCGTGGGGTGCAGCGGGCATCTGCGGCGGCGGCGGACAGGGCTCGGCCGTCGTGCTGCGCTCGATCAGAGGCTGACCGTGGTCGCGACATCCGCCATCGTTTCGTCCCCGGAGCTGTTCGCAGCCTGGCAGGCGCACACCCCGCCCGTCGTGCAACAGGTGCGGACGGGCATCTGGAGCGTGCCGGTGCCCGTGCCGGACAACCCGATCCGCTACACGCTGTGCTACCTGATCATGGACGGCGATGGGGTGGTTGTCGTCGATCCCGGATGGGAGAGCGACGAGGGCGAGTCGGCCCTGCTCGACGGCATGGTGCTGGCCGGCGTGTACCCGGGCGACGTGCGGGGGATCGTGGCCACACACGTGCACCCCGACCACCACGGGCTCAGCCGACGTTTCGTCGCAGCGGCGCCCGACGCGTGGATCGCGATGAGCCCCGCCGAGTCGGGCGCCCTCGAGCAACTGCGGCAGACGCCGGCAGAACGGCTCGCCTCGGAGCGGGCGTGGTGGGCGGCGGCCGGCAGCGACGCCACCGACCCGTCGATCGACCCCACGGCGGCAGTCAACGAACGCGCGCACGTGTTCGAGCGGATGCCGGCTGCGACCCTGCTGCTCGCAGACGGAGACCTGCTGCCGCTGGCCTCGCGACGAATGCGGGTGATCGCCACGCCGGGGCACACGCCCGGCCACATCTGCCTGCTCGACGTCGATGACGATGTCATCATCACCGGCGACCACCTGCTTCCCCGGATCAGCCCGAACGTCGGGCTGCAGCACACATCATCCGGGTCGCCGCTGCGGGACTACCTCCACTCGCTCGACCTGCTGACCGCATACGACCATGAGGCATTGCCGGGGCACCAGTGGCACTTCCGGAGCGTCCCTGCACGTGCCCGGGAACTCATCGACCACCATCGGGTGCGACTCGACGAGGTGTTCGCCGCCATGGGCGACGCCGCGCTCACGGCCGCCGCGCTGGCCCCGCGACTCTCGTGGGCGCACGGATGGCACGAACTCGGCCCCTTCCAGCGGCGGGCCGCCGTCGCCGAGACCATCAGTCATCTGGTCTACCTGGTCGAAGATGGCGCACTGGTCGCCAAAGGGGAGACACCCGTCGTCTATTCGCTGCCTGCGGTCTAGAGCAACCAACCGATTGGCTGGTAAGGTTGCCTCGATCCGACCGACGAAGAGAGGACGACGTCCGATGGTGATCTCGCACACCGACCTGTCCAACTGGGGAAGGTGGGGCGCCGCTGACGAGCGTGGCACCCTGAACCTACTCACCGCGGCGGGGCTGGTGGAGGCAGCCAGGCTGATCCGGGAGGGCAAGGTGTTCGAGCTGAGCATCCCTGTCAGCAACGACGGCCCGAATTTCGGTGGCCTTCGCAGCAACCCGGTGCACACGATGACCCAGCTGCCGGGGGAGGTGTGGGATCCGGCCCTGCTCGAGACCGCAGACGACCTGATCGTCATGTCGCTGCAGGCCGAGACGCAGTGGGACAGCCTCGCCCATGTGGGCTACGGCGGCTACCTCTACAACAACGTGCCGAGCTCCACCGTGACGGCGCGATTCGGCGCAGAGCGCAACGGGATCGACAAGCAGCTGCCGGGTCCGCTCGGCCGCGGCGTGCTGATCGACATCGCGCGCTCGCGCGGGGTCGAATGGCTCGAGCCGACGGATCCCGCGATCACCCCCGAGGACCTCGACCGGGTCGCAGCCGAGCAGGGCGTGGAGGTGCGTTCGGGCGACATCGTTCTGGTGCGCACCGGATGGCGGCGCAAGGCGATCGTCGAGGGCTGGTCGCACGAGTGGATCGAGACCAACCCCGGTCTCACCCAAGAGTGCGCTCACTGGCTCTCCGCGCACGAGGTCGTCGCGATCTGCTCGGACAACCACTCGATCGAGCAGGTGCCAATGGCTGACCCGGCGACGGTGTACCCGTTGCACGGGATTCTCATCCGCGACCTGGGCATGATGCTCGGCGAGATGTTCGACCTCGAAGAGCTGGCGGCGGACTGTGCCGCAGACGGGCGCTGGGAATTCTTCTTCGTCGCACCGCCGCTGAAGGTGGCGAACGGCGTGGGCTCCCCTGTGACCCCGCTGGCGATCAAGTAGCCGCGGGGAGCGTCAGAACGGCAGGTCGTACCCCGCGAGCAGCGAGGCGATGCGCCAGATCCCGTCGCGTTCCCGGATCATCCGCACCTCATAGAACCCGCAGGTCACCGGCACTATCGCCACATCGGTCGCTGAGACGAGCAGGTGATAGGTGTAGATCGTCGCGGCGTCCGGCACCTGTTCGGTGACCATCGGATTCATGATCATGTGCCGCCGCTGGTCGAGCTGGTCGCCCCAAAAGCTCGACATGTACTCGACGATGGCATCCCTGCCGACTAAGGGCCCGATGATCGTCTCGTTGCGGATGTTGGCCTGCCAGGAGGCATCAGTGGTGAAGCAGTCGGCCAGGAGCTCGTGCCTGCGTTCGTCGAACGCCCACGCGTATCGCGCCATGCGATCTGCGATCGCCGATCGCGACCGCACCGCCTCGTCGGTCGCCGCCGTGTTCGGGCGCAGGTGGAGCACTCCCGAGCGGCGGGCCCACGCCGGCCCGGTCACGATGTCAGTCACAGCACGGTCCCTTTCTCAGAACGAATCACTTCTCAGGACGCAACTCTTCAGAACGCAACGTCGCCGCCCTCGAACAGGTCGTCGATGAGCCAGCTGCCGTCCCTTAGCACCAGGCGCATCCGGTAAAATGAGGTCAGCGCGATGCTGAGCTCGCGGTGCACCGACCCGAGCAAAAGAGAGCAGACGACGGTGGCGCTCGTGGGCGCCAGATCGTCGATCTGCGTGCTCATGACGAAGTGTCGTCGCTGGTCGTTCTGCCGGTCCCAGTACGCGGTCAGCCACGCCACGATCTCGTCACGGCCACGCGTCGGAGGCACCGGTTCGACGCCCGCGAGATCGCCGTGCCACACCGCAGTCTCGGTGAAACAGTCCGACAGCAGATCTCGCCGGCGCTCATCGAAGGCCCAGGCGTACATGTGCACGCGCTCCGCGATCAGGGCGCGCGCGACATCCGACCGCTCGTCGTCTGGCACGGCGCGCTCGAGGGGGAGCGCGCCGATCGCGGATCCCCAGGCCGGAGCAGGCATCAGAAGGGCGAGTCCCACCCGCCGCGCAGGTGCGAGAGG
>JAODMH010000209.1 GCA_025465035.1 Microbacteriaceae bacterium
CCATTGCCGACGGTGAGCTCGGCCGTCAGCGTCTGCCGGGAACCACGCAGGGTCATGGAGCCCGGTGCTCCGGCATCCGTGGGCCCCTCGAATCTCAGGCTCGGCTCCGCTCCAGCCGCCACGACGATGGTGTCGACGACCAGGCGGGCCGCACCCGACGGCCTTGAGGGAGTGATTGTCATTGCTGCGCTTCCAGCCGCATAAGTATCTCGCCATACACTCTCTCAACATTCCGGCCATCGCGATACGCGAAGTGCCTCTCGCTCATGAGGTCGCTGTGCGCCCTCACCTGAGCCGCCCATTCCGGGTCGCTGTCGTAGCGGGTGAGTTGGTCAAGCAGGTTAGACCAGGAGCGCACTTCGCGGCCGCCGCTGAACTCCCTGTATGGCTCGTAGAGACCTCGAGATGCCGCATAGGCATCCTCGTCCGGTGCGAGGAAGAGGATCGGCCGGCCAGTGAGAGAAAAATCGAAGGCGATCGACGAGTAGTCGGTGATCAGCACATCGGCAGCGGGCAGGAGCGGCGTCACGTCCGACTGCATGCCCGCAGAGAGAAGCACGATCCGGTCCGAGATGCCGAAACCCGGTGCGTAGTCTCCGACGCCGTGGGGATGCGGACGCACGACCAGAAGCGAATCGCTCCCCTCCAGATAGGCTCCGATCCGCGCCCACTCCCCGAGGCTGGGAGCGCCGGGGTCCGGGGCGCCATCGCGCCAGGTGGGGGAATAGAGCAAGACGCGGGAGTGGACATCCGCGTCGAGACGAAGCCGCTCGAACAGCAGTGCGCGTGCTGTGACGGATCGCTGCTCGGGAGTGCCGAGCGAGAGCACATCGTCGCGCGGATCGCCCGTCACGACCACCCGGTCGGAGCCAAGCCCGAAAGCGGTCTGCAGTCGGTCCGCGGCCAGTTGCGATGCCGCGGGGACGAGGTCGATTCCGCGGTACGCCCGCTTATATGCCCGGCGCAGAATGTTACCGACCAGAGGTAGGCGGGAGAGCATTCCGCTGCTGATGGTCACCGGCGAGTCGAGCTGAATGAGTTTTAGCGGGATGCCGTGCCAGAGCTGAACGACGAACGCCCCGTTGATGCCGTAGCGGTTCACATCCCCGAAACCATGGGTCACGACAACGACACGGGCGCGTAGCGTGAGCCACAATCCGCGCCTGCTCGATTTCAGTACCGCCGGGATCTGGAGCGCGGTCGCCTCCGCGAGTTCGTTCGCATCGCGCGCCAGCCAGGTCAGCCCCAGCAGCGGATTCGCCGCGCGCGCGAAGCGAAAGAGCTCGAGCGCCCCCTCCCCAATGCCGGAGCCGCAGCCGAAGACCCACTGCTGGTTGGTGCGCGGAACGATGAGGCTCGCCAGTGCCCCGACCGCGTAGAGGGGGAGGGACAGGAGTTTCTTCGCGTTCCCCGAAGCAAAGTTGAACCCGGGCACGACTGGAGCCTAGCAGGAGCGCGATTGTCGCCGATCGAGTTATGACGCGTGGGCTACTAGAGGTACATCGGGCCAGTTCTTGGACTAGATGAGAGTGTCCTGCTGGAGATTCGTCTTCGGGCGGATGCGAGCGAAGTCGAGCAGGGTAGACGCGCGTTCTCCCTTCGCATGCCATTCCTTGACGATGCTTTCACCGAGGAGCACATAGTGCCACTCGCGCCCATCGCGTAGCTCGGGATCCAGCAGATTGAGCTGCTCGCACCAGGCCAGGGCCGCCCGTTGCTTGCGTTTGACGTTCTCGTCGCTCAGTGACGATTGGGCCTTCGTTTCGACCACGTAGATCTCGAACTCGGTTCGCACCAGAAAGTCGGGCGAGTACTGAGCGGGCATCCCGTCGGCTTTGAGATAGGGCCGTCGCAAGAAGTCGTGCTTGTATTCGTGCACTTTGACGAGCGCCTCGACACGACTATCGCTATCCGCCCATTCGATGAAGAGGCGTTCGAGCCCGCCGCTGCGCGATGGAATCGGCAGTTTGGGGTAAATGCACTTCTTCACCTCGACTGCCGAACTTGTGCGTACCGACAGCCAGTCGACTTCTGACAGCGAACGGTAAAGCACCTCGGCCGCGGAAGTCGGTTCGGTGTCGAGACTGGCGACGAGTGCTGGAGCAAAGACGCCGGCAATCTCCTCCGAGACATCGGCGAGAAGGAGGACGCGCCAGTTTTCGCCATCGAGCGGATCGAAGCGCGTCCCGAAGAGGCCGGCGCGAATGTAGCTGTCTATCCAGCCCAGTAGAAGCGGTTTGTAGATCTGAAGTACGGGATAGGCGGTCAGCTCCTTGTACTTCTTCGAGGAGTTGGTGAAGCTCCTGCTCACCGATTCGCTGACACGGGTGGTGAGACGGGAGAGGTAGTCGTTATATCCCGTCGCGGTCATCACGCCGCCGTCAACCCGATAGTCGCCGTACCGCGTTCCGGTTTGAGCATCGTGAGAGGCGAACCTGTCGCCAGTTCCTATTCGGCGTAGCAGGTCGGCGAGGGGAAACTTGCTCGACGGCAATTGCTGCGGGTCGATACGTGGGGTCGCGAGCCCATCGTCCGATTCCCGGATGATGAAGGGTATTTCGAAGTCGTAGGCCTGATAGCCCTCGCGCAGTTCGACGCGCTCGATGTCTCCAGTCGATGTGCGATGGTCGTCGTCACCGACTCCTCCGACGAGACCATCACCCAGCTCCTGCTCATAGAAATCGGCGAAGGCGGGGTGCTCGACAATGAAAAGCACGTCGAAATCATTCGTCGGCTCCAGCCTGTTGCGGATGCGGTCCCGGGTCTCGCGTTTGAGTTCGTCGATCCCGTCGTCGCCCCGCCACATCAGTCGCAAGCCACGACCGATGGTTTGTTCGAGCAGAATTCCGGACTGGGATGATCGCAAAGGCACGATCACGCAGATGTTGTTGACGTCGAAGCCTTCGCGCAGCATCAGTACGCTCACGATGACCTTGGGACTCTTGTGGTGATCGATGTCGAAGAGCTTGTCGCGAACGGGCTCCCATTCTTTTGGGCCGAGATCGGCTTTCTTGCCGGAGTCGACGCGCAAAAAGTCATCGTCGGTCAGCCCGGTGCTCCGTAGAAACTCTTCGACGTAAGGCGAGACGTTCGTATCCTCGGTGATGATGAGGAGTTTCGGATGCTTGTCGGCATCCTGTTTTTCGAATTGATCCTCGAGCATCTTCAGCTTGGTGAGGCCAGCACGGATCATGATGCGCTGACCCTCCGATAGCCCAGTGACTTGCCCTCGCTCGTCGCGCTCGGCCCGGAAATCCAGGTCGTCGTTGGCCAGTGCGGCGATCTCTTTTCGCTTGTCGAGCGCGAGCGCCTTGACGAGCCCTTTGCCCATCGCCTCCTTGAGGTCGAAGTCCACCACGATGTGGGGGAAGAACTTCTTTCCCTTGTTCTTGCCTGTACCGCTCTCGTTGTATGGCGTGGCCGAGAAGTCGATCTGCACGAAGCGGTGGCCTTTAGTCGAGGCGATTTCGCTCAGGCTCTTCTGCCATTCGACTTCGGAGCTCTCCTGGCCCTTTTTGAGACTGTGGATGTGGTGGGCCTCGTCATTGAAAACCAGCAGATCAGGCAGGTCGACCAGCCATTGAAGCGCCTCGCCGCGGCGAAAACGACGATCGAGCATGTCGAGAGAATTGCCCGTCGAGGTTCCTGGCGTGAGAGGCACGAAGCTTTCCGCCGCGGCTTTAGCGTCGATCTCCTGACCGGGAGCTTCGGTGTCATCATCACCGACAAAGAGCGGATCTTCGACGCCGGCGAGCAGATGCCAGTTGGTGATGGCGACTACGCCGGATCCGGTGACTTTGGCGCCGATATCGCTCTTGGTGACGATCGACGATTGCAGAAAGCCGAAGACCTGCTGACGATAGGTGTCGGGGATGAAGAGTTCGCGTTGCGAGTAGATGTCGCTCGTCTCGAAGTCGCGCTGTTCGCCGCCGCTGCGCTTGCCCTGGAAGGAATCGAGGAGTCGGTCGTACACGATCAGGCCGGGAGCGACGATGAGGAAGTTGCTCGTGAAGCGCTCGTCTCCAAGGTTCGCCATGTGATTGAGGTATTGCCAGGCAAGTAGGGCGTTGAGAACCCAGGTCTTGCCCGTTCCCGTCGCCATCTTGGCGGCGTATTTCGGATGCGCATTACTGGAGTGGCTTACTTCCCCGAGCAGTCCGCCGTCGAGCATCTCGTCAAGCGCGATTTTCTGGTAAAGGTCGAGCAGGCTCGTGCTGCCGAGCACTTCATGCGCATAGATGATGGCGAGGATCGCGTCACGCTGGCCATCGTGGAAGTTCAGCGGGCGAACGTCGCAATAGTCCTGTTGGAACCACCATTTGAGCAGTTCGACCGTGATCGGCGTGACGTTCTCGATCAGAGCGTTGGGCGCTCCCGCGCGGAGCGCAGGGACATCTTCGATATAGCGGAGGGTAAGGTTCTCCGCCAACGGGAAGCGGTCGGGCAGGATATTCACGATTGCACCTCGGGCAGATCGAGCACCACTTCGGATTCGAAACCGAACACGTCGACTGCCCGCACACACACCTGACGGTGGCCGTCCCGCCTCGCGGTCGTGAGATGGGCGCGGGTTACCGTGCGCAGTTCATCGCTGTCGTTGGCCGTATTGCCGCGATAGTCCTGCCAGGTTGAACGGAAGACCTCTCCGTCGTAATCCGGATCGACCGCCCAGTATTCGACGAGGGCGAGCGGCTCACGATTCATGACCTCGATTACCGCCGGTCGATCTTCTTCAGCGAGACTGATGGCGTCCGGCGAGAGCAGCACGTAATTGTCGAGCACGATTTCCAACTCTTCGCTGTCCGCGTTCTGCACCCGGGACTCGATGTGCGCTTCGAGGTACTGCAGGGTGGAGAACCGGATGTTGCCCGCCAGGCTCTCTTTGCCCCGCTTCTTGAGGCGATCCAGCAGGTCCGGTGGAATGACGCGGACATCGAGCCTCTCGTCGTTGAGAGCTGTGAGGTCGTGACCGATGCTCGCCGAAAAGTTCCAGCCGAGCACGATCACCTTGTCGAAGCCGCCGAGTTTGCTGTCACGGTAACCCTGTGCGCGTTTTAGCGTCGACGTGGACGTCAGGCGCGACGGACTGTCCACGAACACGAGAGTTTTCTCGTTAGTAAGACGGCCGAGTGACCCGTTCACATTTTCCTCGGGCGGCAGGGGGAGGGCGCCGTAAATACTCAGCACAGTTTGCGCGAGATCGCCGACCTTGAACTTGCGTCCGAGAGTGCTGCGCGCCTGCTCAACCTGGTAATCGCCGATCGCCTGGTAGAGGAAAGGCTTGGCATTCTGGTCAACGAGACGTTTGCGGGTGATCATGGTCGACGGTTTGCCGATGTCCGCGGTCAGCCACCGTCGCCCCAAACGTTCGGCTACAGCGGCGGTGGTGCCGGAGCCGGCATAAAAGTCGGCGACGAGCCCGTTGGGAGAACACGATGCAGCAATTAGACGTTCGAGCAGTTTTTCGGGTTTCTGAGTTTCAAAAGAAAGGTTCTCCGCGGCGTTACCCTTCACAATCGAAATATCATAAAAGACGTCATCTTGGGTTTTGAATTCAACGTCAAAGTCGAACAAGACGTCGTCATCCTGGAGTGCTCGTTCGAGCTCCTTTTCCCGCTTGCGAATCCTTAGCTTGATCAATTTGTCGTCGCTTGCTTTGACAGTGCCGTAATGAACACGATTATTGACGACGTGACGTATAAAGCGGGCCCTGTACTCGCTGTCCGCCGTTCTAATCGGAGTGAATAAATGATTGGAAGTCCGACTGTAGAGGAGAAGCGAGTCGTGATTCTGCGGGAACCGTCTCAACGCGTTGCTCATCTTTCCATAGCGCCAGATGACCTCATTT
>JAODMH010000011.1 GCA_025465035.1 Microbacteriaceae bacterium
GAATGACAGTCCCGCGGCACGCCCAACGGACCTCCCCAGCGATGGGTTATCGCGGCATCCTGAGCGGCAGGGAAGATCTCGCCAAGGGTGCTCCGCAGATGCTCGAAGACCCGCGGAACCCGGTCATAGTCGGAGCGGATGCTGCTGCCCCAGTGATAACGCGCCCCTCGACCTCCGAAGGCAAAGCGATTGTCTGCGGTGCGCTGACCGTAGACCAACAGGTGTCGGAAGTCGGTGAAGGTCTGCCCGTGCTCGATGCCGATCTCCGCCCAGGTCGCGTCGCTGAGCGGCTCGGTTGCGATCATGAGGGAGTAGAGCGGCAGCACGCTCCGCCGGGTCTTCGGCAGGGTGGGACTGTATCCCTCCGTCGCGATCACGACGGTGCGAGTGGTTACCGTGCCGCGGCTCGTCGTCACCCGGCGTGGCTCCCAGTCGAGCACCTCCGTGCCCTCGTAGATCGCGACGCCGAGGCGCTCGACGGAACGGGCGAGGCCGCGCACGAGCTTTGCGGGGTGCAGCCGCGCGCAGGCCGGGTCGAGGGCGGCCGCCAGCGCGTCCCTCGCTCCCACCGGCGCGTCGACGAGCCTGATCTTGTCGACGCCGTAGCGGGCGGCCTCCGCGACCTCGGCTTTCGCGGCGCCGAGTTGCACGACGCCGCGCGCCAGGCTCAGGGTGCCGCCCTGTACGAAGTCGCAGTCGATGCCGTTCTCCGCGGTGACACGTCCTACTTCGCCGACCGTGTCGATCATCGCGCGGCGCATGGCGATGGCCGCGTCCCGTCCGTGGCGTCGCTCGAGGCCGGCTGTCGACGCGGGGAAGAGCGCAGAACACCAGCCGCCGTTGCGACCGGAGGCACCGAAGCCCGCGATGTGCTTCTCGAGTACAGCGATGCGGAGTGTCGGGTCGTCGCGAGCGAGGTAGTAGGCGGTCCAGAGGCCGGTCAGGCCGCCGCCGACGATGGCGACGTCGACCTCACGGTCGCCGGGTAGCGCCGGGCGCTGTACCAGGTCGTCCGTGCCGGACTCGGCGATGGAATCGAACCAGAAGCTGAGGTCGCGGTAGCTGTTCATCGGACCTCCTGGGTGGGCTCCTGTTGTGCAGGACGGTGGTTGCGCGAGGGGGTGTGTGAGGACGCTCGTGCGAGGTCCTGCACAACTGGAGTGTCGGCGGTGGACGGGTGTGTCAGCGGTGGGCGGGTGCCCTCGGCGCAGGTTCCTAGAGCCGCGTCCACGCCTCGGTCAGCACCCCGCGGAGGATGCTCTCGATCTCGTCGAACTCCTTCGGACCCACCGTGAGCGGGGGAGCGAGCTGAACCACGGGGTCGCCGCGGTCGTCGGCGCGGCAGTACAGCCCGGCCTCGAACAGCGCCTTCGACAGGAAGCCGCGCAGCAGGCGCTCCGACTCGTCATCGTCGAAGGTCTCCTTCGTCGCCTTGTCCTTCACGAGTTCGATGCCGAAGAAGTAGCCGTCGCCGCGCACGTCGCCGACGATGGGCAGGTCGAGCAGCTTCTCGAGGGTCGCCCGGAAGATCGGCGAGTTCTCGCGCACGTTCTCGAGCAGCTTCTCCTCCTCGAAGATGTCGAGGTTGGCGAGGGCGACGGCAGAGGACACCGGATGTCCGCCAAAGGTGTACCCGTGATAGAACGAGGTCTGTCCGTGCTTGAACGGTTCGTAGACCTTCTCGCTCACGATGGTGGCACCGATCGGGGAGTAGCCGCTCGTCATGCCCTTCGCGCAGGTGATCATGTCCGGTTCGAATCCGTAGGTGGTCGAGGCGAACATGTTGCCGATCCGGCCGAAGCCCGTGATGACCTCGTCGGCGACGAGCAGCACGTCATACTGATCGCAGATCTCGCGAACCCGCTGGAAGTAGCCGGGCGGGGGTGGGAAGCATCCACCGCTGTTCTGCACCGGCTCGAGGAAGACGGCGGCGACCGTTTCCGGGCCCTCGAACAGGATCATCTCCTCGATGCGATTGGCCGCCCACTGGCCGAAGGCGCCCAGGTCGTCAGCGTGCTCAGGCGCGCGGTAGAAGTTGGTGTTCGGAACCCGGAAGCCCCCCGGCGTGATGGGTTCGAACATCTCCTTCATGGCGGGGATGCCGGTGATGGCGAGTGCACCCTGCGGTGTGCCGTGATAGGCGACGGCGCGGGAGATGACCTTGTGCTTGGTTGGACGGCCCTGCAGCTTCCAGTAGTACTTAGCGAGCTTGAAGGCGGTCTCCACCGCCTCACCGCCGCCGGTGGAGAAGAAGACCCGGTTGAGGTCTCCCGGCGCATAGGACGCGAGCCGGTCGGCCAGTTCGATGGCGTTCGGATGCGCGTACGACCAGATCGGGAAGAAGGCAAGCTCCTCCGCCTGCTTGGCGGCGACCTCGGCCAGCCGCCTGCGGCCGTGACCGGCATTCACGACGAAAAGGCCACTCAGGCCGTCGAAGTACTTCTTGCCCTGGCTGTCCCAGATGTGATGTCCGTCGCCCTTGACGATGATCGGCACGCCGTGGCCGTCCTCCATCACGGACTGGCGGGCGAAGTGCATCCAGAGATGGTCCTTCGCCTTCTGCTGCAGGTCTGCTTCGTCGTAGCGGGTGGATGCCTCCACCGGTGTTGGCATAGTCATTCGTCTCTTACCTAGTTCCCCAGTTGTAGAACTGCTTCTGCAGTTTCAGGTAGACGAAGGTCTCGGTCGACTGGACGCCCGGGATCCCTCTGATTTCTTTGTTGAGCAGGTCGATCAGGTCTTCGTCGTTCTCGCAGACCACCTCGGCGAGGATGTCGAAGCTCCCGGCCGTGAGTACTACGTAGTCGACCGCGGAGATGCGGCCGAGCTTCTCCGCGACGCCTGTGGTGTCTCCGGTGACCCGGATGCCGATCATGGCCTGGCGATAGAAGCCCAGCTGCATCGGGTCGGTGACCGCGACGACCTGCATGACACCGGAGTCCGTGAGCTTCTGCACCCGCTGCCGCACGGCGGCCTCACTGAGACCGACGGCCTTGCCGATTTCGGCATAGCTCCGACGGCCATCGGCCTGGAGCTGCTCGATGATCGCTTTCGACACATCGTCGAGTTGTACGGGCTTGGCATTCGCGCTCATACCGTGATTCTGTCAGTGGAGCGGGCGAGTCACAAGCGAATCCGCATCTCCCGGCGTGTTTGGCGACGGAATCGGTAGTTGGGCCCCCTGGCGCGCCTGCCGTGCTCTGGCTATGTTGGGAGCATGAGCGCAGCTGAACTCCGCAACTTCATCAACGGCGAGTACGTCGACGCCCAATCGGAGGCGGCCTTCGACCTCATCGATCCGGCGACCGAGGAGGTCTACGGTTCCTCTCCGGTCTCCGGTGCCGGGGATGTGGACGCCGCGTTCGCCGCGGCCGCGGCGGCCTTCGAGGGGTGGGGCGACACGACCCCGGCGGAACGCCAGCTCGCGCTGTTTCGCATCGCCGACGCCATGGAGGAACGCGCAGAGGAGTTCGCCGACCTCGAGTCGAAGGACACCGGCAAGCCACGGGCGTCGCTCGTCGCCGATGAGATCATGCTCTCGGTGGATCAGATCCGCTTCTTCGCTGGCGAGGCTCGTCACCTGAACGGCATGGCATCCGGCGAGTACATGAAGGACCACACCTCCCAGATTCGCCGCGAGCCGATCGGAGTGATCGGCCAGGTCACACCCTGGAACTACCCGCTCAACATGGCGGTGTGGAAGTTCGCACCGGCTGTCGCGGCGGGCAATACGACGGTGCTCAAGCCGAGCGACACCACTCCGTCGTCGACGCTGTTCCTCGCCGAGGTCGCCGCGGAGTTCCTGCCGAGAGGCGTGCTCAACGTGATCACGGGTGACCGGACCACCGGCGCGGCCATGATCGATCACAAGACGCCGCAGATGGTCTCCATCACGGGATCGGTGCGGGCGGGCATGGAGGTGGCGAAGGCCGCGGCATCCGACCTCAAACGCGTGCACCTCGAACTCGGCGGCAAGGCGCCGGTGATCGTGTTCGACGACGCTGACATCCCCTCCGCCGTCGAGGGCATCGCGACGGCCGGCTACTTCAATGCCGGTCAGGACTGCACTGCGGCCACGCGGGTGCTCGTGCAGGCCGGCATTCACGACGAGTTCGTCGCCGCGCTCGCCGCCTATGCGCGAGAGAACGCGAAGACGGGTGCGCCGAGCGAGACGGACATCCTGTTCGGCCCGGTCAACAACGTGAATCAGCTGGCGCAGGTGCAGGGTTTCATCGATCGGTTGCCCGACAATGCGAACATCGAACTCGGCGGGCACCGCCAGGGAACACGGGGCTACTTCCACGAGGCGACGATCGTCTCCGGCCTCAAGCAGACGGATGATGCCATTCAGAACGAGATCTTCGGCCCCGTGATCACCGTGCAGAAGTTCACCGACGAGGCGCAGGCGCTCGAATGGGCGAACGGCGTGCAGTACGGACTGTCATCCAGCGTCTGGACGCAGAACCACGGCCGTGCGATGCGTCTCGCCAAGCACCTCGACTTCGGCTGCGTCTGGATCAACACCCACATTCCGCTCGTCGCCGAGATGCCGCACGGCGGATTCAAGCACTCCGGCTACGGCAAAGACCTCTCCTCCTACGGCTTCGAGGACTACACGCGGGTGAAGCACGTCATGAGTTTCATCGGCGGATAGTCGACAATGGTTTCCATGGAACCGGTCGAGAACGATGAGACCATCGTCAGGCGACCGCCCCCGTCGATCGTGGATCCCGGAATTCTTTACGACGACACCATCATCCGTCAGCGTGAGCCATTCGCGGACGTTCCCGCCGAGGCCTTCCGCGAACTGGTCCCGGCGCCTCCCTCCGTCGTCGAACCGGCATCCGACAACTTCCATCGCTTCAGGGTCAACGCGCACGAGCCCGTCTCATTGGACAAGCCGGCGCTCGTCGGCCGCAAACCGGTCGTGCCGCGCATCGCAACGGGGAATCCGCCACGGCTCGTGCGGGTGCCTTCGCCGCTGCACGAGGTCTCGAGCACGCACGTCGAGTTGCGGCAGCATGGCAACAGCGTCGTGGTAACCGACCTCAGGTCGACGAACGGGACGCTCGTCACCATCCCAGGGGCGACGACGTTGAAACTCCGCCAGGGCGAGTCGGTGGTGGTGTCATCGGGCACACTAGTGGATATTGGTGACGGCAACGTCGTCGAGATTCTGCCCGTTTCGCGCATCCTGCCATCGAGCTTCTGACCACCGACCCGGGAAAGGCCCCCGTGACCCAGATTGGCAGCAGCGCCGCCGAACAGTCCCTCTCCGTTCCCGGCCGTCCGGATGTCACGCTCTCCCTCGCCTGGGGTGCCGCGACCGACATCGGACGCAAGCGCAACCACAACGAGGACAGTTTCCTGGCCAAGTCACCGATCTTCGCGGTGGCTGACGGGATGGGCGGACACTCCGCGGGCGACGTCGCCAGTGCGGCCGTCGTCACCAGACTGGCCGAGGCGATCTCCGCGGATTTCACGGAGGCCGATTCGATCGAGCAGGGATTGCGCGCGGCGACCGTCGACATCAGCCTCGCCGCGGACGAAAAGGAGCTCGGCGTAGGCACCACCGTCACCGGTGCCGCGTTGACCCTGCGGGCCGGAGATCCGTACTGGATGGTCTTCAACGTCGGCGACTCGCGCGTATACATGTTCGAGCACAATGAGCTCACCCAGATTTCCGTGGATCATTCGGTCGTGCAGGAACTCGTGGACTCCGGTCTCATCCGCGCGGAGGATGCGGAGTCGCACCCAGACAGCAACGTGATCACGAGAGCGGTCGGCTTCAACGCCGAGCCGATGCCCGACTACTGGATGCTCCCGGTGCGCAAGGGTGCTCGTCTCATGCTCTGTTCGGACGGCCTCACCAAGGAACTCGACAGGGAACGGATCCGGCTTCACCTGGCCGCGGGCCTGATCCCCGCCGAAACGGCGCAGGCACTCGTCGACGCGGCGCTCGCCGCCGGCGGCAGGGACAATGTCACAGTGATCGTCATCGACGTCGTCGACGCGACGGGGGTATTCGATCTCGATCACACGATTCCGCGCGGTGGCAGGGTGTAGCCAGGGAATACCCCCCGAAGGGGGGCCAGAAAAGGCCCGTGATCAGCAGATTTGCTCGACTGAGCCTGTTGGGCACGTGCCTACAATGGGACACCGGCGCTGTGCCCTCCCTGGGCCTCATGCGAGGCCGGCCGTTCCGGACGAGGGGGCACCATGGCACGTCGCTTGCCGTCACAGCCTCCGGTGCTGCCCGGATTCTCCACCATCCGCATCCTCGGTTCCGGGGGATTCGCGGACGTCTTCCTGTACGAACAGAACATGCCGCGACGCCAGGTCGCGGTGAAGGTCATGCTGAGCGAGATCGTTAACGACCAGGTGCGACAGATGTTCCAGGCCGAGGCGAACCTCATGGCCCAGTTGAGCGCGCACCCCTCCATCCTCACCGTTTACCAGGCGAGCGTGTCGGCCGACGGTCGTCCCTATCTCGTGATGGAACTGTGCTCGTCGTCCCTGAGCGAGCGATACCGTCGCGAACGCATTCCGGTGCCAGAGGTTCTGCGCATTGCGGTCAAGATCGGCAGCGCGATCGAGACGGCTCATCGTGCGGGGGTGCTGCACCGCGACATCAAACCGTCGAATATCCTGCTGACCGCCTACGGCCATCCCGTGCTCTCCGACTTCGGCATCGCGTCGACCCTCAGCGAGGCGGAGACTCAGGAATCGGTCGGCCTCTCGATCCCGTGGTCGGCACCGGAGGTGCTGATGGACGAGACACCCGGAAGCATCGAATCGGAAATCTGGTCACTCGCCGCCACCGTCTATTCGCTGCTGGCCGGCCGCTCGCCGTTCGAGATACCGGGGGAGTCCAACAAGTCGACCGACCTCATCTCGCGCATCAACCGCGCGAAGGTGCAGCCGATCGGCCGTTCGGATGTGCCGCCGAGCCTCGAGCGGGTATTGCAGAAGGCCATGTCGCGGAAGCCGGAGGCGCGACCTCTCAGCGTGCTCGAGCTGGTACGTGAGTTCCAGGCCATCGAGACGGAACTCGGCGTCCCGCAGACACCGATCGAGGTAGCGATGGACGACTGGGCGCTCGCCACCGTCTCCGATCTCGAGGAGCGCACCCGCATCCGGGCCGTGGCCGGAGCGGCCACGCCGATCAAGAGTCGTCGTCGGAGGCGCCTGCCGCCGGGGACCTATTCGCCGATCGGCACCGTTCTGCGGCAGAGCATCGGCGGTCCGAGCAGCGGTGCTCCGCCGATCGCGCAGAGTCGGGGAATGCAGGCGCTCGCCTGGGTGCTTGTGGCCAGCGCGGTGCTGGTCATCGGCCTCGGCGCAACGGCGACGCTGGTGCTCATCAAGGCCAACACCGACGCCATCCCAAAGGTCACCGATATTTCCGCCACGAGCTCGACCGACGCCGTTACCTTCAACTGGAGCGATCCAGGGCTCCGGTCAAGCGACTCGTACCAGGTTGCGACCAGCCAGGGCGGCTCGAGCACCCAGCGTGCCACGGCGTATCGCGTCGCCGCCAAATCCGGCGACCGGGTATGTATCACCGTCGTGGTCAATCGCGAGGGAAAAACCGGAGAATCAAGCGGCGAGAAGTGCGTGGATTTCGCCGGATGATGGTCGCCCGTGATTAGGCAGTGGCTGACAGTCCACAAATCGCTCGTCGCTACGGCGGCGAGTGGCATCGTCATCGCCGCCCTCATTGCGACGGTCGCGATCGTCTCAACCGGGTACACCGCCCAGCGTCTCAACCTCAACGACGGATCGATCTGGGTCGCCAACGGTTCGAGTCAGGTGATCGGGCGGGCCAACACCCAGGTGCTCGAGCTCAATACTGTCGTCGCGACGGCCGGCGCCGATATCGAGGTGATTCAGCGCGGTTCCACCGTGCTGCTGTTCGATCGCGGCAATAGCAAGGTCGACATCGTGGATGCCGCTACGTCGAAGGTGCTCGACAGCGTCCCGCTTCCTCCGAGGCAACCGGAACTGATGCTGGCGGGCGACAACATCGTCATCGGCTCAAGAGGAACCGGTGAATTCTGGATCATGCCTCTCACGGAACTCGCCAATTTCCACGCGGAATCGCAGCCGACCCTGAACCTCGGCGCCAACGCTGTCGCCAGCATGACGCCGGAGGGGATGCTCTTCGTCTACTCTGCAGATGCCCGCCAGGTGTATCGGGTCGATGCTGCGCACTCTGACACGGTGGCCCAGACCAGCAAGGCCAGCATCGGCGGAACCAACGCGAGAGTCACGATCAGTTCCGTGGGCGGCCACTGGGTCCTGCTCGACTCGGTTGGCCGCACCGTCATGACCGAGAGCGGCACGATCGATCTCGGGAACCGGATCTCGGCATCCGGTACGCCGGTGCTCCAGCAGGCCGCGACCACGGGCGACACCGTGCTGATCGGATATGCCTCCGGCCTGCTGCGGGTCCCGCTCGCCGGTGGCAGCCCGACATCGCTCGTCACCGGCCAGGCCGGTACGGCCGCCGCGCCGGTCGTCGCAGGCGGATGCGAGCTGGCTGCCTGGTCGGGCGGATCGGCATGGAGACAGTGCGGTCCTGCCAGCCCCAAGCGGCTTCCACTCCAGTCGGTACCGATCACGGCGACGAGCCTGGTTTTCGTCTCGAACGGCGACCAGGTGGTGCTCAACGATCCGCGCGGCGGTGGAACGTGGGCGGTTCAGCAGAACGGCGAGCTCATCAACAACTGGTCGGACCTCATCACGGTCCGCAGCAACCAGCAGCAGGTGGTCGAACAGAACATAGACACCCCGCCCCAATACGAGAAGACTCAGCTTCCGCCGGTCGCCGTCAACGACGCCTTCGGTGCGCGCCCCGGTCGTGCGAGCGTGCTTCCCGTGCTGCTCAACGACTACGACCCGAACGGCGACGTGCTGGTCATCACCGACATGACGGCGATCGACGGGAACGTGGGCCACCTCGACCTCGTCAACAATCGCCAACAGGTGCAGTTGACGCTGACCCCGTCGGCCAGAGGTTCGCTGACCTTCGGCTATTCCATCAGCGACGGCCGCGGAGGCACGGCCAGCGCCACCGTCACCGTTACGGTGCGGTTGCCATCGGAGAACTCGCCGCCGCAGCAGGTGCGGCAGAGCGCCGCGGTGGTCGTCCAGGGCGGTCGGGTGACGACATCCGTCATCGGCGACTGGGTCGATCCGGACGGGGACGCCTTCTATCTGGCGGCTGCGTCCACCGCGCCACCCGACGGCGTGAGCTACCGACCGGAGGGGAGCGTCGTCTTCACTGAGAACGGCGGATCCAGCGGCCAACGTTCGGTTGCACTGACGATGTCGGATGGTCTGGCCGAGGGGACGGGGAGCCTCGCCGTCAGCGTCAAAGCGCCAGGCCAGGCACGGATCATCGCCGACCCCTTCGTCGTACTCGCCTATTCCGGGCAGGAGGTGACGGTGAGTCCTGTCGACCACGTGCGCGGCGGAACGGGCGTCCTGCGTCTGGTGAGTGTGCCGGCCAAGACCGGCGCGACGATCACCCCGAGCCTCGAAAAGGGAACCTTCCGCTTTGCGAGCGATCAGGTCGGCACGCACTATCTCGAATACGTCGTCACCGACGGCGATCAGACCGCGACCGGGATGGTGCGCATCGACGTCGCCGCGCCCCCGGATGCCAACACCAAGCCGATCACGACTCCCAAGACGATCTTCGTGAAGTCGCTCAGCAGCGCGACCATCGATGTCGCCTCGACCGATAGCGATCCGGCGGGTGGCGTCCTCATCGTGACCGGGGTCTACAACGTGCCCGCGAACTCGGGTGTCCAGGCGGAAGTGATCGAGCGACGGGCGATCAGGGTGACGCTCACCGCACCACTTGACGCAGGTCCGGTCAGTTTCAACTACCGGATCAGCAATGGACTGGCCGAGGCGGAGGGCGTCGTCACTGTCGTCCAGATCCCGGTTCCGGCACGTCTGCAGCCGCCGATCGCGAACGACGACACCGTCACGGTGCGTGTCGGCGACGCCATCGACATCCCCGTTCTCAACAATGATGTGCAGCCCGATGGTGAGGCGCTCACTCTCAATCCGTTGCTCTCCACCACTCTGAGCGGTGACTCCGGCCTGCTCTTCGCTTCTGGCAACGTGCTTCGTTATCTGGCCCCACAGAAGACCGGTGACTTCACGGCCATCTACTCGATCTCGGATCCGAGTGGACAGACCGCGCAGGCGCAGGTGAAGATCTCGGTACGCGAGGTGGTGGTGGCGACGAACAATCCGCCCGTTCCCGTCACCGTCGTCGCGCGGGTGCTCGCCGGAGAGAAGGTGCGGATCGCGATCCCGCTGGCCGGAACCGACCCGGACGGCGACTCCGTGCAGCTCCTCGGTCAGGCCACGAATCCGCAGAAAGGCTCGGTCGTCGACGTCGGCCCTGACTACATCGACTATCAGGCGGGTGGATACTCCGCGGGCACCGACAGTTTCACCTACACGGTGATCGACAAGCTCGGTGCACGGGCGACCGGTCTCGTGCGTGTCGGTGTCAGCCCCAAGCTCGACGGCGCGCACAACCCGGTCGCCGTGGCGGACGAAGTCACGATGCGACCGGGTGGCACCGTCTCGGTGCAGGCGCTCGCCAACGATTCCGACCCCGATGGCGGCACGCTGAAAATCACCAAGGTGGAACCGAGCACGAAGGGCGTCGTCGCCACGATCGCTGGCGACATCGTGAAGGTCACGCCGCCGAGAGAACCCGGCCGATACGGCCTCGTCTACACAATCGAGAACTCGTTCGGCGGCACGAGTTCGAACTTCATCACGGTCGTCGTGGCGGCGAACGCCCCGCGCGCGTATCCGGTCATCAGAGACACCGTGGTGACGCTCACGGATATCGTCGGGCGCAACGCGATCGACGTCAACGTGCTGAGGAACGCCTTTTTCGCGGATGGCGAGGTGAACACGCTGAAGGTGTCGCTACTGCCCGGCTACAGCTCGAACGCCACGGTGACCAGCACCAAGCGCATCCACGTGACCGTTCAGAACAAGAGCCAGATCATCCCGTTCGCCGTCGCCAATCCGGACGATTCCAGCGTGGTGTCCTACGCCTTCGTCTGGGTGCCAGGGCTCGATGACGCGCTCCCGCAGATCAACCGCAAGGCACCGCCGCTCTCGATCGCGAGTGAATCGCCGCTGACCATCGACCTCGACAACTACGTGGTGGCGATCGGCGGTAAGAGCGTGCGCCTGACCGACACAACGAGCGTGCAGGCGACACACGCCAACGGCGACAACCTGGTGGTCAACAACCACACCCTGCGCTTCACCTCCGCTGACAAGTATTTCGGTCCGGCATCCATCTCCTTCCAGGTGACGGATGGTACGTCAGCGACCGATCCGAACGGCCGCACGGCGACGCTCGTGCTGCCCATCACGGTCACTCCGCGCGCCAACCAGCCGCCGGCCTTCGTCGGCGGTCAGATCGATTTCGAGCCCGGCCAGTCCAAGGAGCTGGACCTCGTCAAGCTCACGAATTACCCCTATCTCAAAGACCTGACCGAGCTGGCCTACACGGTGCTGACCCCGCTTCCGCAGGGCTTCACCTACAGCATCAGCGGCCAGAAGCTCACCCTCCGTGCGAACGAGAACGCGCAGAAGGGATCGTCGACCGCGATAACGCTCGGGGTCAGGGATGCCCTGGCGAGCGGGCAGCCGGGTCGGATCCAACTCAATGTCGTGGCATCGAGCCGCCCATTGGCGAACCCGGCGCCGGACTCCGTGCTGGCACCTCGGGGTCAGACCACCACCGTGGACGTGCTGACCAATGATGAGGCGACCAACCCCTTCCCCGGCAAGCCGCTCAAGGTCATCGCGATTCGCGGCCTCGGCGGCGGCAGTCTGCCCGCCGGGCTCGAGATCACGCCGAGTGCGGACAACCGCCGCCTGACCGTCACCGCGTCAGCCGCGGCGCTGCCCGGTGACACCACCCTGCAGTACGAGGTGGCGGACGCGACCGGTGATCCGGACAGGTATGTCTGGGGCTCCGTCACCGTCTCGGTACAGGACAAGCCGGATTCTGTCACCGGCGTCCAGCTCGCGGCCTTCGGCAACAAGACGCTGACGCTCCGCTGGACTCCAGGGCAGTCGAACAATTCGCCGATCACCGGCTATGACGTGCTCATGTATTCGCCGTCGCTCGAACTCTTGACCACGACGCCATGCGCCGCGACGATCTGCGACATCGCGACGCAGGGGAACGGCCCGGACAACTCCGTGCGGATTCGCGTCGTTGCCACGAACGCGATCGGCTCCTCCGCTCCGGCCGAGCTCGGCTCAACGGTGTGGTCAGACGTGATTCCACCCGCGCCGTCCAGCGTGAGTGCCGCACCGAGGGACGGCGGGCTCCGCCTCACCTGGAGCGCCATCAGCACCCCGTCGGGAGGCAGCCCGGTCACCAGCTATCACGTGACCGTCGGCACGATCGTCACCGATGTCGACGCTGGCAGCTGTTCTGCCTCGACGTGCACGATTGACGTCAACGGCCTCAGCAACGGTCAGCCGGTATCGGTCTCGGTGAGTCCCCGCAACTCCGCCTACGCTCAGCTCGCGGTGTGGAATTCGGCGGAGACCAGCGGAACGCCGGCGGGTCCACCCGTCGCGATCGCGCCGCCGAGCGCGACCGCGACGGACAGCTCGATCGACGTCAGCTGGGCGGGTGCCTTCGGCGATAACGGTCGTCCGATCATCGGATACACCGCGGTCGTCTATACCGGAACCGTACCGAACTGCGATTCACAGAATCCACCAGGCTCGACCGCGCATTCCACCGGTACCGGCACGTCGACGACGTTCACCGGGCTGTCGAACGAGGGCAATTACTCGGTGATCGTGTTCGCCTCGAACAGCCAGGGTTGCGGGGCGAGTGCCGCCGTCGCCGCCCACACGACCCCCGGGGTCGTGACCGCCGTCACGACGTCGGGGCCGACGCAGACCGGCACGACCTGGGACTACTCGCTCGCCGGTGCGTCAATCGGCGGCACAAACCTGACCAACAACTACAGCTTCTACTATCGACTCACGGGCGCTAATGTGCCGTCGACCCAGTACGGACCCATCTCCTTCGGTGCCCTGCTGACCGCGGAGGGCCGACAGTACGGTCACGATGTCGCCGTGCAGCTGCGCGCCTGCCGCAGCTATGCCGGGGCCGGGGTGATCTGCCAGTCCAACTGGTCGGCGTCCTTCCCCGTCGGCACTCCGGTCGACGCCGCGGTCGGTCCGGTCAGCTTCGTGCGCGACGACGCCACAGACCCGCTGAACCAGAGCGGCACCTTCAGCTGGCTCAGGCATCCGGCCGGCTACGAGAACGTGCAGTTCTCCTGTGGCGACGATCCGGGCTTCACTGACATGGGCGCCACACTCGACTGTCATGCCTCCGCGGTTGTCGGCGCGCCGACGCTGAGGATACGGGTCATCGCAAATGGCGGACATTCTTATGACATCACTTACGATCAGGGCGGCAATGTCCAGTAGCGTGCAGACGAACCAGATCCCACGAGAGGCCTCCGCAATGACGATGACACCCGAGCAGGCGGCGTGGTTCTCCGACATCTTCAATCGCCTCGTGGCGAATGTCGAGAACGTGCTTCTCGGAAAGACCTTCGTCATTAGGCTCTCGTTCACCGCACTGCTCAGTGAGGGGCACCTCCTCCTCGAAGACTTCCCCGGCACGGGCAAGACCTCGCTCGCCCGCGCCATGGCGCAGAGCGTGCGCGGTTCGACCAACCGCGTGCAGTTCACCCCTGACCTGCTGCCGGGCGACATCACCGGCGTGAGCATCTATGACCAGGGCGCCGGGGAGTTCGAGTTCCACCGCGGCCCGATCTTCGCCAACATCGTTCTGGCCGACGAGATCAACCGCGCGAGCCCGAAGACCCAGGCAGCCCTGCTCGAAGTGATGGAGGAGGGCCGCGTGACCGTCGACGGCGTGAGCCACGGCGTCGGCGCCCCGTTCATGGTCATCGCCACCCAGAACCCGATCGAGCAGGCTGGAACCTATCGGCTCCCCGAGGCGCAGCTCGACCGGTTCATCATGAAGGCCTCGATCGGCTACCCAGACCATGCATCCACCATCCGCATCCTCGAGGGCGCAGGCACCAAGGCGCACGATGTCATTCTGCCCCCCATCGCCACGGCCGAGGTCATCGTCGAGATGGGCGCGCTTGCCCGCACGGTGCACGTCGATCCATCGATCAACGACTACGTGTCGAGGCTCATCGACGGCACGCGTTCCGCCACCGAGGTGCGACTGGGAGCCAGCGTTCGTGGAGCGCTCGCTCTGATCCGCACCGCCAAGACCCTGGCGGCGGCGAACGGGCGCCACTACGTGATCCCCGATGACGTGAAGGCGCTCGCCGAGCCCGTCCTGGCCCATCGCCTCGTGCTCGATCCGGAGGCCGAGTTCGACGGCGTGACGGCTCCGAGCGTCATCAGCCAGATCCTGATCGAGACCCCGCCGCCGACCGACAGGCAAGCGGTGTGAGCAACCGCGTCGAATCGACCAGAGGAGCCGGCCGCTCGGTGCGGTCGGCGACCTCGACGTCATCCGCGCACTTCGATTCCGCGAACGCGACCTCGTCCGTCGGTCTGACCAACGCTCGCACCAGAATCGTGGGTGAGCGCACCGGCGTGCTCGCGGATGCGATCATCACCATCGTGCGTGCGTCGCGCGCGCTCGCCGGGGTTCTCGGTCGCTTGTTGCGCCGGGTTTCCGCCGTCGTGACGCCACTCGGCTGGACAATGCTCGTGGTGGTGCCGCTCGCCTTCGTGTTCGGCTACCGCTTCGGCTGGGTCGAGCTCGTCACCGTCGGCTACGCCGGTTGCGTGCTCGTCGCGGTGGCCGCGATCTACCTCGTGGGCAGAAACGCGTTCACGATCGACCTGAGCGTCCCGCACAGTCGAGTCGTCGTCGGTGAACGGGCGTTCGGGGTGGTACGGGTGGCCAATCCGACCAGGCGGCGCCTGCTCGGTGTGAAGGTCGAGGTCCCTGTCGGCAGGGGACTCGCCGAACTCGCGATGCCGAGCCTCGCGCGTGGGGCGGCGTTCGAACACGAGTTCCTCGTTCCGACCACCCGCCGAGGAGTGCTTCCGATCGGCCCGGTCCGCACGGTGAGGGCCGACCCCGTTGGCCTCGTGCGGCGCGAACTGATCTGGACCGGCGCATCCGAACTGTTCATCCACCCGCGCACGATCGGCATTCCCAGCACGAGCACCGGTTTCATCCGCGACCTCGAAGGCAACCCGACGAGAGACCTGTCGAACAGCGACGTCTCGTTCCACGCGCTGCGCGAGTACATTCCCGGTGACGAGCGCCGCTACATCCACTGGAAGAGCACGGCCAAGACGGGTACCTACATGGTGCGACAGTTCGAGGAGACCCGTCGCAGCCACCTCGTCATCGCGCTGAGCCTCGCGACTGCGAACTATGCGACAGAGGAAGAGTTCGAGATGGCGGTGAGCGTCGCAGGATCGCTCGGGGCACGGGCGATTCGCGACGCCAGGAACGTCTCGGTGGTGGTGAGCGAGAGGACGCCAGAATTCGCAAAACGTAAGGTGCTCGCGATCAAACACCTCGACACGCTCAGCAGGAGCCGCCTGCTCGACGACCTCGCCGTGGTCGAACACGCGGATGCGGCCCTGGGCATCGTGGACGTGGCGCGCGTGACGGCGGACGAGGTGATCGGTATCT
>JAODMH010000049.1 GCA_025465035.1 Microbacteriaceae bacterium
GATCGGATACAGCGTCTCGGCCGCGGAGCTCAACCCCGATGAGAAGAACGCCGTCAGCCATCGCGGCCTGGCCTTCGCCGCGCTGATGCCCGTCGTGCGCGAGCGGCTGCTCGGCTAGTTGGGCCGATGACCGCAACCTTTTGTTACTTCGGTGCGCGGTCGAGCGGGCGCACACGTGACAAACGGTCGCAGTCGGCGGCCGCCCCGTATCGGGGAGCCTCATGCCGGGTAAGATTTCGGTGTGCCGAAACTCAAGAACTTGGTTGGGCGAAAACAGCGGGGCGGCTGGTGGCTGCTCGGTCCGGCGTTTGTCGCGGCGATCGCCTATGTCGATCCGGGTAATGTCGCGGCCAACCTCACGGGAGGCGCTCGCTACGGCTATCTGCTGGTCTGGGTGCTGGTCGCCGCGAACCTCATCGCCGGGCTCGTGCAATACCAATCGGCAAAACTCGGCCTGGTGAGCGGCCGCACGATGCCGGAAATCCTGGGCGATCGACTGCGTCCGACCGCTCGGCGCGCCTTCTGGGTGCAAGCCGAGCTCGTCGCGGCGGCCACCGACCTCGCCGAGGTCATCGGCGGCGCGATCGCGCTCAACCTGCTCTTCGGGCTGCCCCTCTTCCTCGGCGGGCTGATCGTCGGTGGCGTATCGATGCTGCTGCTCGCCCTGCAGAGCCGCTACGGTCAACGGCCATTCGAATCGGTGATCATCGGTCTCCTCGCCATTATCGCCATCGGTTTTCTCGCCGGGCTCTTCGTCAATCCGCCCGACGGTCTCGCGGTTATCGACGGTCTCGTGCCACGATTTTCAGGAAGGGACTCCGTTCTGCTGGCAGCGAGCATGCTCGGTGCGACGGTAATGCCGCACGCGATCTACGTTCATTCGGCGCTCGCCCGCGATCGGCACGGCACTGCGTTGACGGTGGAGGACCGCGGGCGGCTCCTCAGGGCGACCAAATGGGATGTCGTCACCGCCCTCGGCCTCGCCGGCATCGTCAACCTCGGCATGCTGTTGCTCGCGGCCGTCAATCTGCGCGGTGTGGCCGGCACCGACACGATCGAAGGCGCCCACACCGCAATCAGCGGGACACTCGGACCCGGGATCGCTTTGGCGTTCGCGATCGGACTGCTGGCCTCTGGTCTTGCCTCGACCTCGGTTGGCAGCTATGCGGGTGCGACCATCATGGCCGGACTGGTAAAGAGACGTGTGCCGATCTTTGTGCGAAGGGTCGTGACGTTGGTTCCAGCCATCGTGATTCTCGGGCTCGGCGTCGACCCGACCTGGGCACTGGTGATCAGCCAGGTGTTCCTGAGTTTCGGCATCCCGTTCGCACTCCTTCCCCTCCTCCGGCTCACCAGCGACCGCACCGTGATGGGCGAACAGGTCAACGGCAGGACGGTGCGCTGGACCCTCGCCGCGATCGTCGTGCTCGTCGTCGCGCTCAACCTCGCGCTCATCATTCTGACGGTCGTGTCGTGAGGGCCGCCAGAGACCAGTCCGTGGTCGAGGACTATGTCAAAGTCATCTACGCGCACACCGAATGGCAGCCGGAACCGATAACGACATCGGTGCTGGCGGCGCGTCTGGGGCTCGCGGCGTCGTCCGTCACCGAGATGGTCAAGAAGTTGGGGAACGCGGGCCTGGCGATCCACGTTCCTTACGGCGCCGTGGAATTGACACCGGAGGGAGTGCGCCTCGCGCTCAGGATGCTGCGCCGTCACCGGCTGATCGAAACCTGGCTGGTCGAGGTCTTCTCGTACGGCTGGGACGAGGTTCATGACGAGGCTGAGGTTCTCGAGCACACGCTCTCCGATCGTCTGCTCGAGGCGATCGCCGAGCAGTTGGGCGAGCCGTCGCGTGACCCACACGGCGATCCGATCCCGGCGGCAGACGGCCGAGTGTCGCGCGCTGAGGCGGTAGTCCTGCGCGACGCACCGGAGGGGTCGGTCGGCCGCATCGTGCGGATCAGCGACCGCGATCCTACTTTGTTGCGTTATCTTCGCGCCGAGGCGATAGCGCTGGATGTCGAGCTCACAGTGCTGGGCCGGCGGCCGTTCGGCGGCGCGCTCGCGGTGAGGGCCGGAGCGGTTGAGCACGACCTGGGCGATGAGGCCGCCACCTCGATCTGGATCTCGATTGGCGAGTCCACCGTGACGAGCGGGGTACCGTTGGAGTCGTCATGAATCACGAACCCGCCGTCCCTCTCGACGACTCGCCGTCTCAGCGGATCGCCGCAGCCGTCGCCAGATTCGGGGAATCTTACGTCGCCGAGCGTGCGGCGTCGCTGCTCCTGGGCGGCAACGAGGGCGAAGAGTTCCTGCTCTACGTCGGTGGCCGACACGCGCAGGGAGTGCTGGATGGGGCTCCGCCGCTGTACTGGCCGGAGGTATGGGGCGCGCGGGCGCTCACCTTCGTGTGGGATGCGTCCGCGGCATCCGCCGTGCATCGCGGGCTCGGCGATCGGGCCTGGCGTGTTCGAGAGATGTGCGCACGCGTGTGTTTCGTGCGCACGCTGCCCGAGACAGAAGCGCTCACGACGCTCTTGGCCGACGAGGTCGCCAGGGTGCGCGCGGCCGCGGCTCGAGCCATCGGCGAGGTGGCCGACTCACGCCTCAACGAAGCGCTGACGGCACTGTTGCAGGATCCGGAGAAGGAAGTGCGCCGCGCCGCGCACGACGCGATGGTGCGACTCACGGAACGAGCCGCCGCGAACGCCAGCTAGTCCTTCTTCTGGTCGAAGTACTTCGGGTCGACGGTGACCTCGGCATCGGTCGGGAGGGGAGCGGTCACGCCCGTCCTGCTCACTCTGATCCGGGTGCGGACATAGTGGAAGATGGTGGGGATCAGCGTGAGCAGCACCACACCGATCAGAATCACGTCGATGTATTTGATCACGAAGTCCGCCACCGGGACGATATTGCCGAGGAGAAATCCGATCAAGGTGACGCCGGCGCCCCAGATGAATGCGCCGACGGCGTTGTACAGCGAGTACTTGCGGTAGTTCATCTTGCCGACGCCCGCGGCGATCGGGGCGAAGGTGCGGACGACCGGCACGAAACGAGCGATGATCACGGCGAGTCCACCGTATTTTGCGAAGAACGTATTGGTACGTCGAACGCTGTCCATACTGATGATGCCGGTCTCTTTGCGTTCGAAGATCGCGGGGCCGCTCTTCTTGCCGATGTAGTAGCCCGCCTCTCCGCCGAGGAAGGCCGCGACTCCGATCGCTAGGGCAACCCACCAGACATCGACCTGGATGACGTTTCGGAAGGTCAGCAGCCCCGTGATGAGCAGCAGTGTGTCACCGGGAAAGACGAACCCGATGAGGAGACCGGTCTCGGCGAAGATGATGGCGCAGACCAGCAGAAGGGCCCACGGGCCGGCGTCGTGGATCAGCGTGTTGGGATCGAGCCACGGGATCAGGGCGAGATGTGTCACGAAGTAGAGCTCCAGTCGTCTGTTGTTGACAGGCTAGCCGGTGGACCTTGCGGAAAGTATGGGGGTAGCCCCCCAATCTCGTGCGGAAGAAGGGACTTGAACCCTCACGCCTTGCGGCACAGGAACCTAAATCCTGCGTGTATACCAATTTCACCACTCCCGCGAGTGTGGGTCGATTGTATCGGGCCGCTAGTCGGCGGCGGCTACAGATGGTCCCGCTCCGCCGATGTTTGCGGCACGAGCGGGATCGCGAGGGCCGGGCAGAGCGCCACGGCGACGAAGGCGAGCGGGTAGCCGACGAGGCCGATGAGAACTCCGACCACGGGACCGACGGCGGAGGCGGCGAGGAACTGGCCGGTGTTCTGCACGCCGAGCGCTCGTCCCGCCCAGGCCGGGCCGGCCATCTCGGCGACGGAGGTAAAGGCGAGGCCGTTGTCGGCCACCGTCACGGTCATCGCGATGAGCAGCACGATCGCGCCGGCCCGCCATCCGGTGGCGCCGAACGCCGCGAGCAGCAGCATGACCGCGCTCGCGGAGATGGCAACCCAGCGCAAGAGGCGCACGCGGCTGCCGAGGCGGTCGCTGAGCACGCCGACGCCGATACGGCCGACGGCGCCGACGAACTGGGCGACGCCGACGACGACTCCGGCAGCGAGCGCGGGAAAGCGCAACTCGGTGACCAGCCAGACGAGGCCGAAGGTCGAGAGGGTGAACTGGGGCACGACCAACAGGATCGATACCGCATGGATGCGCCAGAGGAATCCGCTCGATCGATAGGGGTTGCGTGGCGCGGCCGTCGACGCCGAGGCCGCAGCCCGGGAGGGATTGACGATGCCGATGGCGCAGGCGGCGGCAAGCACACCCGTCAGTACCAGCGGCACCAGCAGAGCAGTCCCGATCCCGCCGGTGCTCGCGAGTGTCGGGATGGTGAGGGCCGCGACCGTGACGCCGAGCGGCTGCGACATCTGCCGGATGCCCATGGCGAGTCCTCGCCGATCCTTCGGGAACCAGCCGACCACGACCTTTCCGCTGGCCGCGTTGGTACTCGCGGACGCCATTCCGCCAAGGAGGAAGAACAGGCCGAGCTCGATGTACCCCTGTGCCATGATCGCTCCCGCCGTGGCGAGGGCGGTCAGCGCAAGGCCGCCCGCGATGACCCATTTCTCGCCGATGCGGTCGGCGAGCGCGCCCCAGAGGACCAGGGTCAGCACCATACCCATCGTCGGCGTCGCGGCAAGAAGCCCGGCCTGGGCGAGAGTCAGGCCGCGTCCGGTGTGCAGGAGCGGGATCAGGAAGGCGGGAGCGCTCACGAACACCGTTCCTGAGGTCTGCGCGGCGACCCCGAGCGAGAGGGCGGTCCACGCACGAGTCGCGTTCGGAAACGGTGCCGTGCTGGTCATGCTCGCCTTCCGTCGGTGGGCTATCATCCTGGTATACCAACTCGGTATCCCAAAACGAAGGGCGTGGTTCTCCCGTGTCGCAGACCGTCCAGCTCCACGACCGGCTGCGCGCCGCGATCCTCGCCCTCGACCTGGCGCCCGGCCAACGCCTGACCGAGCGGGGTCTCGAAAGCCGGTTCGAGGCATCCCGCACTCCCGTGCGCGCCGCGCTCGTGCGGCTCGACTCGGAGGGGCTGGTGCGGCGTGACGGCCGCGGCTGGATCGTGTCACCCATCGATACGGGCGAGATCGGCGCACTCGGCGAGTTGCGCGAGGCTGTCGAGTCTGCGGCCATCCGGCTTTCCGTAGCGCGGGCTTCGGACCTCGATATCATGGCGATCATCGCACGGCTCGATGCGGCACGTCCGGCACATGACGAGGAGCAGGGCGTACGCGCGGGTGGTGACTTCCACGTCGAACTCGCCGGGCTCTCCGGCAACACCTTCATGGCTGACGCGGTGCGCAGCGCCATGACGCGCCTCTCGCGCACCCGATGGCTCGAGGTGCGAACGTCGGAGGCCCGCGAACAGGCCTGGGCGCAGCACCACGAGATCATCGGCGCGGTCGCGGCACGAGATGCCGACCGGGCCGCAGTACTCGTCGTGTCCCACATCCGTGGCACCAATGAACGGCTCCTCGCCTTCCTCGACGCAGAACAGCGGCGCCTTCGCTGGCACGGGGTGGCGATCGTAAGCTAACCGGCGCCGTTTCGTCAGCCTCCGGATGGACAGCGTTCACCGATCGTCCAACTGTCTGCCGTTTCTCCTTCCTAACCTCGCTAAAACGCCTGGCAGAGGAGGGGAGCACACGATGAGTGTCGTCGCGATCATCCCTGCCAGAGGCGGGTCGAAGGGCGTACCGGGCAAGAACCTGCGCAGGGTCGGTGGGGTTCCACTGATCGTGAGAGCGGTGGATGCGGCACGCTCGAGCGGGCTCATCGACCGCGTGATCGTCACGACCGACGATCCCAGGATCGCCGCCGCCGCTCGTTCCGCCGGGGCGCAGATCGTCGATCGTCCGGCCTGGCTCTCCGGGGACCAGGCGAGTTCGGATTCCGCCCTGCTGCACGCCCTCGATCAGCTGGACGGCGATCCTGAGGTCCTCGTCTTCATCCAGGCCACCTCGCCATTCGTCAACGCCGCCGAGTTCGATGAGGCGATTGAACGCGTGCGCAGCGGCTGGGAGGATGTCGTCTTCTCCGCCAAGGAGACTTACGCCTACCTGTGGCAGCTGTCCGACATCGGCGCGACGGGGGTCAATCATGAGGCGTCGATGCGGTTGCGCCGCCAGGACCGCGAGCCCCACTATCAGGAGACCGGAGCCTTCTACGTGATGCGCACCGCTGGTTTCCGAGAGGCCGGGTTTCGCTTCTTCGGCCGCGTCGGGGTCACCGTCGTCGACGGGCGCACAGCGATCGAGATCGACACCCAGGACGAGCTCGAACTGGCGAACGCGCTGGCGCCGCTGCTCGATCCGAGTCTTGACGGTAGGACGATCACCGTCGATGCGGTCGTGACCGATTTCGACGGAGTGCATACGGATGATCGTGTGCTCGTGGGCGCCGACGGATCCGAGTTCGTCACGACGAGTCGAGCCGACGGCCTGGGCGTGCAGCTTCTGCGGGAGCGTGGCATTCCGGTCCTCATCCTC
>JAODMH010000109.1 GCA_025465035.1 Microbacteriaceae bacterium
CCGGGCGAATGGCTGCGTCATAGCTCGCGGTGGCGACCTGCTTGTAGGTGACCGTGATGTTCGGATAAACCTTGTTGAACGCGGTGATGTACTGCTTGCCGACGCCGATCTCGGGCGTCCACCCCCACCAGGTGACCTTGCCGGAGGTTGCCGAGCCGCTCGAGGCCGTCCCCGAGCTGCACCCGACGAGCGCCAGCACGAGCGAGCTAGCCACTCCCAGCGCGAGGACCACTGATCTGCGCTTTCTGGCTGCAGAGGATTGGAACATCATTGTTTCTCCTTAGTTCCAGTCACGGCGTCATGGCTGGATCGTTTGCTGCGTCGACCCGAGACTCGGCAGCCGGACGACGGTTGCGAAGTCGCTGCACGCTCGGGTCTGGAACGTTGTGAAGGTCCTCGGTTGCCACGAGCAATCGCTCGCCTTTGGGCCGACCGTGCAAAAGTAACCCGGACGAACTTGGCCGTCAAGGTTTATGGAATTATAGGAAAGTTTTCGTTCCAAGAGCGACACTCGGACCATTGTGCCTCGATGTTTCCCCGAACGAGCGGGTAATCGCGGGTTGCATCCCTCCCGAAATATTTCAACCACAGATCGCGAAATTACCTCTAGGGTGTTGACATGCCGAGAAAGCAACCTCCCGCACCGGTTCACAAGCCGGCCACGCTTGAAAATATCGCACGAGACGCTGCCGTCTCCCTGTCCACGGCATCCAAGGTCCTCAATGGGCGCCCAGGGGTCGCCGGTGAGACACGTGAGCGTGTTGCCAAGTTGCTCGAGTTCCACGGGTATCGGAAGCGTGGCACGGCCCAGACGTTCTCACCCTCGATCGACCTGGTTTTCGGAGCGCTCGATGGGGCGTGGGCCATCGAACTCATTCGCGGAGCCGCGGGCGTGGCACGCGAGAACGGCCTGAGCCTGACGGTCATCGAGAGCGGCGATCGCCATTCCGCCGCCCCCGGGTGGGTCGACGCGGCCGTACAGCGTGAGCCGGTCGGAGTGATCCTCGTCGCGTCTGACCTGCCGCCCGCCGACAAATACCAGCTGCGATCGCGCAACATCCCGTTCGTGGTCGTTGATCCCGCGGGAGATCCCGCGCCTGACGTGCCCTCCATCGGTTCGACCAACTACACCGGCGGGATGGCGGCAACGCGCCACCTGATCGATCTCGGACACCGGCGGATCGGGGTCATCGCCGGACCGGGCGACATGATGAGCACGCGTGCCCGCGTCGCCGGATTTCGGTCTGCGATGGGGGCTGCAGACCTACCCGTCGACGAGGCACTCGTCTCCTCGGGAGAGTTCGCCGACGAAGCGGGACCGGAGGCGGGCGTCGCGCTCCTCTCGCTCCCGAATCCGCCCACGGCGATCTTCGCGACGAGCGACGTCAAGGCGCTCGGAACGTACGAGGCCGCACGAGCCATGGGGATCAGCATCCCGGACGACCTGTCGATAGTGGGCTACGACGACCTGCAGTTCGCCAAATGGGCCGGACCACCGCTGACCACCGTTCGTCAACCGCTATCGGACATGGCCAATGAGGCGGCTCGCCTCGTCATCCGACTTCGAAGCGAACCGCGCAGGGCTGTCGATCGACTCGAACTGTCGACGACGCTCATCGTCCGCGGCAGCACCAAAAGGCTGGGCTGACGACGGTCAGGCCGCCTTTGGCTTCCCTGGCGAGTGCCAGTTCTCTCCGGCGATCTCGACGATCGAGATGAGAACGGTGTCCTGGCGGATGCCAAGGGCAACGATGTTGTCGACCATCGTCGTGTACATGCGCTGCTTCAGCTCGGAAGAATAACCGACCGATGCGAGCACTTGGATGAAGATGATGTCGTCTCTGTCCGCACCGGGAAAGGTCCGGGTGAAGACCAACTCGCCCGGATCGTGCAGAGTGAAGATCTGGAAGAGGTCGTCGTCTGGCATGTCGAGGCCGTCGACCAGCCCGGCATGGATCGCTGCGCTCAGCGCCTCCATCTGGGGTGCGCGGTTTCTATGCATGTCTATGCGGGCGTGGGGCATTGCTGTTCCTTTGTTCGGTGAGCTGTCTCTGCGGTGGAGTGACGTGTGTGACGCCTGGCGGGGTTATTTCGCCCAGGCCTCACGAGCCGTCGCGACCGGCTGGCCGCTGGCTGCCGACTCCTCGATCGCGAGACCGATGAGGTGATCCTGGCTGCCGTTCGCGAGAGGATACGGCTCTGGACCGTCGCCGAGCACCCATGTCGACATTCCCACGAGAAGGTTCGCGGCGGCGATGTCCTCGTCCGACATCCGACGGCCCTTGAACGGGTTCCGGTAGAGGACCCGACCGTCGATCGAGATGTTGTCGAGATCGAAACCCTCGTGGTTCAGGTCGATTCCCGTCTGGCGCCGGAGAACTCGTGACTCGACGATGTCGCTATCCGAGAGCCGAACGATGTTGTTGTCGTTAAACTCGCCATGCGAGCCGCGGATCAGGAGGCGGCGGGAGCGCAGCGGATTGAACCACTGGAAGTGGGTGAAGTCATAGAGGCCCATCGTCTCCCCGAAGTCAACTGTCGCGAGCGTGGTCGCGCTGGCCTGTGCCGATTGGTCTTCCTGCCAGACGTCGTTGATCACAGGACTGACCAGTGGGGCGACGAAGTCGCTCGCGCGCACCGTCGTCGGGCCGAAGCCGGGGCGGAGGAATCCGCGCATGACCGCAACAGCGTGATAGAGATGATTCGATGACACATGAACCGACGTCGGCGTACCGATGAGCCCGTTCTCGACCGCCGCCAGCTTCGCCAGGTGCGATGGCATGTACATGCTGTGTTCCGCCACCTGAACCAGGCCGGTGTCGCCGACGCGCGCCCAGAGCTCACGGAGATCCTGCACTTGTGGCCCGGGGGGTGTCTCCACCATGACCGGGATGCCCGCGTCCGCGAACGCGATTGTCGGCTTCATCGCCGCGACGCGCGCAACGGCGACGAAGGCGAAATCGGGCTTCAGGTCGATGAGTGCGTCGACAGTGTCGTAGGTCGTCAGTCCCCACTTCGCCTCGATCGCGGTGCGAGTCTCCGCGCTGCGACTGTGGACACCGACCACATCGAAACGTTCAGGCAGCAGCGCGGCCTGACGAAGGAAGAAGGAGGCCCGTGGGCCTCCCCCGACGACGACGATGCGCGCCCGGGGAATGGAATTCGTCATGTAGTTCTCCTCAGCTCTGAGTCGCGGGAGACCGCGCTTCGCTTGTCGACCGGTGAGAGACGCTTCGAGCGTTCAGCGCTTCTCCCCGTCTCCGAGAGATGAATCTCTCCATCTTCTAGAGAAAGCTTTGTTGCACAGTCACGCCAGAACGACCGGTCGTATCGTACACAGCCCCTCGATGACCAACATATCCGGGGTAAGAGAGGTCGTCAATATTTACAGCTTTACACGAAAGTTTTCGTTCCATCTCGTAACGTGACGATCGGATGGCGTGGCGGCGTTCGCATCGTTCACGGCGTCGACGGGCAGGGTGGAGGTCGCTCTTTTCCTCCGAGGCCGCCCGAATCCACAGGTCGACGAATCCGGAATGCCGAAACGGGCTAGTGAACCGCGACCGGCTCGTTCGCGCTCGACGAAGCCGGGGCCTGCGAGTCGGACAGCGATACTCCCTGTCCGCGCCGTCTGAACAGCAGCGCGGCCAGCACGGCTCCGAAGGCGAAGAATCCGGCGCCCCACCAGTACGCGGTGGCGTAGCTGCGAATCGCTGCTTCAGCGGCGACAGTGGCAGACGGCGGAAGGTGTCCAGCGATGTAGTCCGCGGCTGCGGTGGCGGCGAGCGTGTTCAACAGGGCAGTTCCGATCGAGCCACCGACCTGCTGGCTGGTGTTGACCATCGCCGAGGCGACGCCGGCGAACTGGCGGTCGACGCCGAGGGTGGCGGTCTGCATTGACGCCGGCATGATCGATCCCATACCGAAGCCGACGATCATCAACGGCGGCAGGACGTCGGCAGCGTAGCTGCTGTTCAGGTCGAGGTGCGTCAGGTAGACCATGCCGATGGCGGCGAGCGTCATCCCGAACGGAACCATGATCTTCGGCCCGAATCGCGGTACGAAGATGTTCGTCGACAGCTGCGCGGCGGTGATCAGTAGCCCGATCATCGGCAGGAAGGCCAAGCCGGTCTGAATCGGCGTGTAGTGGAGTGACGTCTGCAGGTAATACGTGACGAACAGGAAGATACCGAACATCCCGGCGCCGGCGATCAGCACCGAAACGAAGGCGGCCCCGCGGTTGCGGTCGAGCACGATGGAAAGCGGGAGAAGCGGATGCGTTGCCCGCCGCTGCCAGAGCACGAACGCGATCAGCAGCACGCCGGCGGCCGTGAGAAAGCCCCAGGTGAGCGCGGAACCCCAGCCGTCGGTCTCCGCGTTCGAGAATCCGTAGACCAGGCTGAAGAGCGCGCCCGAGACCAGAATGGTTCCGGGCATGTCGAGCTTCGGACGCGGGCCTGTGCGCTCAACGGAGGTTACGAAGAGGACGGCGCCGACGATGGCGAAGATGGCGATGAAGACATTGATGTACAGGTTCCAGCGCCAGTCGAAATCCTGGGTCAGGAAACCACCGAGCAGCAGCCCAAAGGCACCACCGGCACCGGCGATCGCGCCGAATACACCGAAGGCGCGTGCACGTTCTTTCGGGATGGTGAAGGTGGTCGTCAGCACCGCGAGCGCGGTCGGCGCGAGCATCGCACCGAAGGCGCCCTGCAACGCGCGGGCTCCGACGAGCATCCCGAAGCTGCTGGCGGCGCCGCCGAGCGCTGACGCGCCGGCAAACCCGATCAGCCCGATGATGAAGGTCCTCTTGCGCCCGATAAGGTCGGAGAGGCGACCGCCGAGCAACAGCAGGCTGCCGAACGCCAGCGAATAGGCTGTGACGATCCACTGACGCTCGCCGTTCGAGAAGCCGAGGTCGGTCTGGGCCGAAGGCAGCGCGATGTTCACCACCGTGGAGTCGAGCACCACCATGAGTTGGGCGAGCGCGACGGTCGTGAGCGTCCACCAGCGACGCGAAGACGCCACCTGGGCGCCGACCGGGGCTGAAGAGATCGAAGAAGTCTGAGGCATGAAGGCTACTATATACGATACTATGTAGTTCCGGATCTTAACAGTTCCTGAATTAACCTGGCGGTAATATGCACATCAATGGAAGGGAAGATCGCCGCAATGACGCAGCTCGATCTCGTGGATGACACGCCACAGGTGCCACCGAGGCTCGGCCGTAAGCGCGACCATACCCGCGATCCGGAGATTCTGGATGCCGCACTGGAGGTTCTCGCCGAAACCGGCTATGACGGCATGACTATCGACATGGTCGCGGCACGCGCGAAGGCGGGCAAGGGCACCCTCTACCGCCGCTGGGCGTCCAAGGGAGAACTCGTCATCGATGCGATCGCCTGCATGAAGAAGAACGACATCGACTATTCGCGGCTGCCAGACACGGGAACATTGCGCGGTGACCTCATAGCGATGATCAAGCCGCATTCGATCGAAGAGGCCGAGAAGAAACTCCAGATAATGGCGGGGCTCATGTCGATGCTCTCCCGCGCCCCGGAACTAGCCGAGGCCGCCAACGCGGCGATCGTCGAGCCTCGGGCGTCGGTGAATCGCATACTCATGCGCCGGGCGGTCGCCCGTGGCGAGATCTCGGCGGACTGCGACATCGAGACGCTTTCGCTCATCAGCCCGTCGATGGCCGCCTACCGCGTGCTGATTCTCAGAAAGCCCGTGGACCGAAAGTTCCTCATATCACTGATCGACGGCGTGCTATTGCCAGCCGTCGGCCTGCACGGCCAGGCCGCCCACTCCGCGGAGTAATACACCCCCAGAGCAAATCCGGGCATAAATATCGGGCATTCCCGGGAAATGCCATGATGACGCCCAGGGGTCCGTCCTACGTTGGAACGGGTGACCACTCAGACGATCGCCCGCACGGAATCTCAGGCAACCGCCCCTGTGACATCCCGACTGACGTCGCTCGACGGCCTGCGCGGACTCGCCTCGCTGGTCGTGGTGCTGCATCACCTCTACCTCGTAGCGACACCGGTTCTTTCCCGCCAGGGCGGGTCGGGATTCACTAGCCCGTACTGGTGGCTCTCCAACACCCCGCTGAAGCTCCTCACCGCCGGTTCCGAGGCCGTTCTCGTGTTCTTCGTGTTGAGCGGGCTCGTCGTCGCGCTTCCCGCGCTCAACCGATCGAGCTTCTCCTGGGCCGGATTCTTCGCCGGGCGGGTCGTGCGCCTCTACCTGCCGGTCTGGGTCTCGCTAGCCATCGGTACCGGGCTCGTCTGGCTGCTACCGCGAGACGGGTCGATGGTCACGCAGGGTGCCTGGATCGACACGTCGAATGCGACATCGACAACCTGGCAAACGCTGCTCAGCCAGGCGACACTGGCTCGCGCCTCCTACGACATCAACAACGTGTTATGGTCCCTGCGCTGGGAATTGGCGTTCTCCGTCCTCCTTCCGTTGCTCGTCGCCCTCGCGATCCTGGTCCGAAAGTATTGGGCGATCGCCGTCGGCTGCGCGATCGCCATGACCATCGGTGGTGCGCTGCTCGACGTGGATGCGCTGCGATACCTGCCGGTGTTCTTCATCGGAACGCTCATGGCGGTTCGTCTCGAATCGATCATGTCCTGGGCACGGCAGCGGCAAGGCAAGCACGGCGCACGTGCGGCGGATGTCGCTATGGTGGTCGGCTCGCTGCTCCTGATCGTCATCGGATGGCTTCTTCGGCCTCTCGTTCCGTCTGGCACGGTCGGCGCCATCGTGCTGGCACAGTCTCCGGTGGTCGGCGCGACGGGGCTGGTGCTGTCGGCCATCACGGTACCGACAGTGCGACGAGCACTGGACATGGCTGCGTTCCAGTGGCTCGGCCGGATCTCGTTCAGTCTCTACCTGATTCACATCCCGATCATCGCGACCCTGAGTTTTGTGCTCGGAGACGGCAATTGGGCCATCGTCGCGCTACTGACGATCCCGCTCTCCCTGCTGTCGGCCTGGGCCTTCCACTGGGCCGTCGAGCGTCCGGTGCACGGCCTGGCACGAAAGACGTCCAAGGCCGTCGCCGCCAAGGTCGTGCGTCTCCGGCGGTCGGGCGCTCGTCGGTCGAACGTCGAGACGAACCGACCCAGTTCCCTGGGTCTCGGCTCCAACAGATAGGGCGGAGCACGCCGGTCCGCACAACCCAGAACCGAGACGGTTCTGGGCAAACTCTGGGTGGCGGGCCCTCGCGCTAGGGGTGTGGCGAGGACACTGCTTCGCCGTTCTCGCCACGCAGGCGCTGCTTCGCCGCATGTTCGACCAGCGGCGGGATGAAGTCGCGAACGGGGTTGCCGTCCAACGCCGCGTATTCCTCGTCGACGACCTCCTTGATCTCATCGGGCGAGACCTCCGGGTGCCGTTCGACCAGCTCGTCGACGACCTTTTCGACGGCTCGTTTTTCGTCCTCTGGCTTCATGACTCGATTCTGTGGCCGTGGAACCGGATGGTCAACCAGACGTCGATGGCGCACGCAATCTCTTAACGCGGATGTCGACGGGTGTTCACCGACCTGTCCTACCGTGGAGCGGTCGATGTCCGAACGCCATCCTAGGGAGAGTGGTTATGACCTATGCCGAAGCATTCGACCTGATCGAGGCGGGCGAGGGCCGCTGGGACGTGCAGCATCATGGCTCGCTGCTGATCGCCGGCCAGGTGTGGCGGACGCGCGGCGGATTCGATCTGCTGGACTGGCTTGACCGGCCGATCGGCACCTTCGAGTCGATCGAGGACGCACTGCGCTTCCTGTATCTGTCGACAACGGCGTTTGACGTGCGACGCAGGGCGGGCTAGTCGATCCAGACGAGAAATCCGCCGAAATCGAGGTCGATGACGCCGCAGTCGGTCCACAGGGTGAGACAGGGCACTTCGCTGATCGATCGTTGACCCCCATAATGGGGGGCTGTGCTGTCCTCCTAAAAGGGGACTAAGGTCAGTTCAGCCGCACCCGAAACGGCCCTTCCGCGGTGAGGGCAATCCATGCAGGAGTCCCCCGATGTCTTCAGTAAATGCTTCAGCCGTACCCGCCGGCTGGTACCGTGACCCGCTCGGCCTTCCCCAGATTCGCTGGTGGAATGGCATCAGTTGGACGAACCGCGTCGAACAGCGCCGTCCAGAGATCCAGATGGCTTCGGTCAGCGAGACGACGATGGTCGGCGCGCACTAGCCTCCCCAACCAGCAGCCTGTTTCAGCGCTGCAACCAGGTAAGCACTGCGAGCACACGGCGATGATCATTGCCGGAGTCGTCGAGCCCGAGCTTCTGGAAGATCGATGTCACGTTCTTCTCGACAGCCCCGGTGCCGATGACCAGCTCGGAGGCGATGGCCGCATTCGTGCGACCCTCCGCCATGTGCGTCAAGACTTCACGCTCTCGTGGCG
>JAODMH010000124.1 GCA_025465035.1 Microbacteriaceae bacterium
CAGGACGACCTATTCATTCTACCAAATGAAGACCCCTCACCGGGCCGAATTCGCCCGTCTGAGGACTTTATTCCAGGCGGTCGACCGATTTTGCCTAGCTAGCCGTAAGTATCGCGCGGACCACGCCCTGGAATTGATCTGGGGCCTCTTTTCCAGGAGGGGGCGCCCGGTCCCTCAAAACGCAATGAAAGGATGCCGGCATCCGGGTACCGCGCGGCTATCTGGTTCATCACCTGCACTCGCATCAACCGGAGCTGTGTCGCCCAGGCCGTCGAGTCGCAGCGCACGGTCAGCACGCCCTCGTCGATTCCGACCGGAGCCGAGTGCTCCGCGGTCTCAACGCCGGCGATGTCCGCCCATGATGTGAGGAGTTCCGAGCGGGCGAGCGGTGAGCTCCAGCCGAGCCTGGTTGTGAGGGCGTCGACGATGGATCCCAGACCCTCCGGATCCCTGCCGTTGCCGAAGGGGGCGCTCGAACCGGGTTCGCGTTTCGCTCTCTTACGCGCGTCACTCGATCGGGAGGAACCATCTCCGAACACGCGACGAAAGCGCAGATAGACGCCTACCGACTCCGAAACGGGCTGCTCCTCTGTCATTCCTCATCACCCACGATGGTTCCTCGCGCAATCCGCACGGTGTTCCCGGTCAACTGTTTCGGAACGTCGTCGTAGACGGCTGCCGTGATCAGCACCTGCTCGAAGTCTTCCACCGCGGCGGCGAGCCGCAAACGCCGAGATTCGTCCAGTTCCGCGAAGACGTCGTCGAGCATGAGTACGGGATCCCCCGAGACAGAGTCCCGCCGGAGCAGCGTGGCTGAGGCGAGTTTCAGCGCAAGGGCGAATGACCAGGATTCGCCGTGACTCGCGTATCCCTTCGCCGGTAACTCGTTGAGCTCCAGCAGGAGGTCGTCGCGGTGCGGGCCGACCAGGGTGATCCCGCGGTCCAGCTCGCTTCGGCGCAGACGGAGGAGGGCTTCACGGAACCCGGCCTCCGCCTCCTCCGCCGTCAGGCGCTCATGACGCACCGAACTCTGTGCTGCTCCCACGTCGTCATCGAGGTCCGGGATGCGGGCGAAAATACTGAGCTGGCTCGCCAGCCGCGCATGGTGGTCCTCGCCTGCGATGGCCGTGTACGCGGCCACCACCTCCGGAAGCAACTCCGCCACGAGCGCCGTTCTCGCCTGGATCAGCTCGGACCCCAGGGCGACCAGCCGATCATCCCAGATCTCGAGAGTGCCGAGCTGCGTCTCCCTGATTCCGGATGCCCTGGCCGACTTCAACAGCATGTTGCGCTGTTTCACCACCCGCTCGTAGTCACCGATGACGCCGGAGAAGCGTGGTGAGCGCAGCACGAGCAGTTCGTCGAGAAACCGTCGGCGACCCGATGGTTCACCACGGACGAGCGAAAGGTCCTCCGGCGCGAACAGCACACTGGAGAAGTAGCGGGGAAGCTCGCGGGTCTTGATCACCGAACGATTCACCTGCGCACGATTCGGCGCTGAGCGATTGATCTGCACTTCGGCAAGTACCTGTCGTTCCCCATGCTCGAGGCGCGCGCGGATGATCGCGGATTCCGCGCCCTGGCGGATCATCGCGTGATCGACGGACACCCGATGCGATCCGAGCGTGCTCAAATAGCCCAATGACTCGACCAGGTTCGTCTTTCCCTGCCCGTTGCTGCCGACGAAGAGGTTAGCGCCGGCTATCAAGTCGACGTCCGCGGTCGTGTAGTTGCGGAAATCGCTCAGGCTGAGATGGGTGACGATCACGCGGTCATGTGACTAGTCGACGGCTTTGACCGAGTGCCCACCGAACTGGTTGCGCAGTGCGGCAACGGCCTTCATCGCCGGGGATCCCTCCGGCTGGCGCGAGACGAAGCGCGCGAAGATCGATGCGCTGATCGTCGGGACGGGAACGGCATTCGCGAGCGCTTCTTCGATGGTCCAGCGTCCCTCCCCCGAGTCCTCGACGTAACCCTCGATGTCCTTGAACTCAGGATCTTCCTCCAGGGCGCGAACCAGGAGTTCGAGAAGCCAAGAACGCACCACCGTCCCACGCTGCCAGGCCTTGAACGTGCCCGTGACGTCCTTGATGATGTCTTCGCGTTTGTCGAGCAGCTCGTAGCCCTCCGCATAGGCCTGCATCAGCGAATATTCGATGCCGTTGTGGACCATCTTCGCGTAGTGGCCTGCGCCGACCTCACCCACGTGCACGAAACCCTCGTCGCGTGGACCCTCTGGGCGCAGGGCGTCGAAGATCGGCATCAGGAGGTCGATGTTCTTCTTGTGCCCACCGACCATCAGACCGTAGCCGTTCTTCAATCCCCAGATTCCGCCGGAAACGCCGGCATCAACGTATTCGATGCCCCTCTCGGCCACCTGGGCGGCATGTTTGAAGTCCTCTGTGAAGCGGGAATTGCCGCCGTCGATGATGATGTCGCCCTCATCGAGCTCCGCTGCCAATTCTGTGATCACGGCTGTGGTGATTTCACCGGAAGGAACCATCACCCAGACGATGCGCGGGGAAGGAAGCGCCTTGGCCAGATCGGCGAGCGTCGCGACATCGGTGACGTCGGGATTACTGTCGAATCCGGTCACGTCGATGTTGTGTTCGCGAAGGCGGGCACGCATGTTGTTGCCCATTTTTCCGAGACCGATGAGGCCGATGTGCATTTCAGTGCTTCTTTCGAGCGATACGGGGATTAGCGCAACAGGAGGTTGGGCTGCAGGAGGTACTTGTAGTTATCTGCCCCCGGCTGGTCTTTCGAAGACTGGCTGGTGATCAACACTGGTCCGGGCTTGTTGGGATTCTCGGTCTTGGTGAACGAAATACGAACGAACTCGGAGTGAACAGCTCCGAGCCCATCCAGGAGGAAGGCCGGTTTGAGGGAGACGACGGTATCGCCACCGCTCAGGTGCGCATCGATGGTCTCGGATGCCTGGGCCTGCTCCGATCCGATTGCTTCGAGCGTCACCCCGTCGATTGTGAAGGTGAAACGCAGCGCGGCCTCGCGCTCGAGCACGAGGGAAACGCGACGGACTGCTTCGATGAGTTCGCCGGTGTTGATGACTGCGAAGTTGTCGACCGACTCCGGGAACAGCCGCTTGACCGGCGGGAAGTTTCCCTTGATGAGGAGTGAGGTGACTGTCTTCTTCTCGGCGCTGAACGCGATGAGTTCGCGATCGTCCGTATTGGTGATCGCGACCGAGATATTGCCGCTGTGGCCGAAAGTCTTGCCAATCTCCTGCAGGGTTCGAGCCGGTACGAGCGCGGTGATGGTCTCGGTCGATGTCGCGTCACCGGAATCCCACTCGATCTCACGCACGGCGACCCGATAACGATCGGTGGCTACCAGGGTGAGACTGTTTTCGCTGACCTCCAGCTGTACACCGGTGATTACGGGCGTGACGTCGTCCCGTGACGCGGCGACCGCCACCTGGGACACCGCGGCGGCAAAGGCCTCGGCTGGCAGAATTCCGGACTGGGTGGAGACCTGGGGCAGAGTAGGGTATTCCTCAACTGGCATGCTCAAGAGGGTGAAATTGGCCGTTCCGCAGGCAACGGTGATGCGTCCCTCGTCCGTGGAGAACTGGACGGGTGCGTTCGGCAGCCTGCTCGCGATGTCGGCCAAGAGACGACCGGAGACGAGTATCTTGCCCGCCTCCGAAATGTCCGCCGATATTTCCGTTCGCGCTGACACCTCGTAGTCGAACGAGGAAAGCGTCAACCCGGAGTCCGTCGTCTCGATCAGCACACCACTCAGGATCGGGAGCGTCGTGCGCTGCGGTAACAACTTCACGGCAAAGGAAACAGCCTCACTGAAGACGTCACGATTGACTTGGAACTTCATGGGCACCCCTTGCCGTATATGTCGAGCCACTATGAAAGTTGATCCGGGAGGTTAATACTGGCACAGGCGCCCCACCCCGGTACCCAGAGGGTTATCTCTTCCCATCAATCATTATTTAAGGATTAACACTCTTAACCGCTGTGGGAACTGTGAGTAACTTCGATCAGGCCAATCGTTGGTGGGAAACTACACCGGTGTGAGTTGTGTGGAGGGTGTGGTGTGCCGTGGCTCTCGCCTACGGAATCCCCATCCGATCGGAGGATGTTTCCACAGGACGCAGGACGTAGTTCACAAGGGACATCGGCGTTTCCCACAGTTATCCACAAGTTATGCACACTGTAGAGACCGCATCGTCTACCACTAGATCTTGTAGCGGTGGTTCTGTTTGATGCGGCTCGTGAGTTCGGTCACCTGGTTATAGATGGAGCGGCGTTCCTTCATGAGCTCGCTGATCTTCTTGTTCGCATACATGACCGTCGTATGGTCGCGATTGCCGAACAGCTGACCGATCTTCGGCAGCGACAAATTAGTCATCTCCCTGCAGAGGTACATCGCGATCTGCCTGGCCGTTGCGACCGCCTGCGAGCGCGAAGATCCGTAGAGGTCGTCGACGGTGAGTTTGAAGTAGTCGGCGGTGTGATTGATGATGTCGACCGGCGCGATCACATTGTCGTCATCGAGCGTGATCAGGTCTTTGAGCACCGTCTGCACCAGGGCCATGTCGACCGGAGTGCGGTTGAGGCTGGCGAAAGCAGTGACCCGGATCAGTGTGCCCTCGAGTTCGCGGATATTCGACGACACCTTGGTGGCCATATATTCGAGGATCTCCGCACTCACCTGGAGCTTTTCACTCTGGGCCTTCTTGCGGAGGATGGCGATCCTGGTCTCGAGGTCGGGAGCCTGCACGTCGGTGATCAGACCCCACTCGAACCGCGACCGCATCCGATCCTCGAAGCCGGTGAGCGCCTTGGGGGGTAGATCGCTGGTGATTACGACCTGCTTGTTGTGGTCGTGCAAGGTGTTAAAGGTGTGAAAGAAGGCCTCCTGCGTTTCGACCGCGCGCTGCAGGAACTGGATGTCGTCGATGAGGAGGATGTCGATCTCACGGTAACGGGATTGGAACACCGAGGAACGGTTGTTGGCGATCGAGTTGATGAAATCGTTGGTGAACTCTTCCGAGCTCACATACCGCACACGGATGCCGGGATAGAGACTCTCGGCATAGTGGCCGATCGCGTGTAGCAGGTGAGTCTTACCGAGCCCGGAGTCACCGTAGATGAACAGCGGGTTGTACGCCTTGGCCGGGGCCTCGGCGACGGCGACGGCTGCGGCATGCGCGAACCGGTTGGATCCGCCGATCACGAAGTTATCGAAGTTGTACTTCGGATTGAGTCGGGAGTCTGCACGGCGAGGATTGGTGGTGATCGAGGCATCCGACTGCCCCGCTATCGGCGCCGGCTGCTCGATGTACGGCTGCTCGATCGTCGTTTCACTGGGTTGACGCAGCGTGTCGTGGACGATCTCCGGGTTAACGACGATTGCGAAATTACTCACCGAGTGGTCTTCGTCGAGACCGGTGATGGCATTGAGAAGGGGTAGGCGGATGCGCTGTTCGAGCATGCCACGGGTGAGATCGTTCGGCACTTCAAGATAGAGGGTCCCCGCCATCACACCCTTCGGCTCGACAAGACTCAGAAATCCCTGCAATTGCGGGGTAATTCGCTCGTCGTCGCGAAGGCTCGACAGCACGGAACGCCAGATATCCTGGGTCGGATCCGTGATTTCAGCCATTCTCGCCTCGCTACATTTCGGGATGGTTACTCACAGGGTTATCCACCGTCTGTGCAGTCACACCACCTTAGTTTGTGACGGCATGTCGTTGCCATGCCTACTTCGATCTAATGTGGATAATGCCGCCAACGCTCCCAGAGTTTGACCGCAGCCTCTTTTGACCGTATTTTTAATCAGTTGACTTCAGCCTGACGGCTAACCTTCACTTCCCTGGCTTCCGATGCTCTCTCTTTTGAGCTGGCCTTGCGGAGTTCCAACACGTGGAGACCAAATCATGAGCAAGAGAACTTTTCAGCCCAACAACCGACGTCGTGCCAAGGTGCACGGATTTCGTTTGAGAATGCGCACTCGCGCCGGCCGTGCCATCCTCGGTGCGCGTCGTCGCAAGGGACGCACCGAACTCTCCGCGTAATCGCCTTCGGTGTTGGCTAAAGCCAACCGGCTCGTCCGGGCGGATGACTACCGGCGCACAGTACGGCGTGGTCGCAGGATCTCGACGGAACACATGATCGTGTATGTCACGCAAGCCGATTCGCTCGAGAAGGCACGCTTTGGTTTCATCGTGTCGAAGAGTGTCGGTGTTGCGGTGAGACGCAATCTCGTGCGCAGGCGCCTCAAGGCGGCGAGCTACGAATCGCTCGCCGGCGTCAAACACGGTACCGATATCGTGATCAGGGCATTACCAGGTGCGGCGCAGGCGAGCTGGGCTACTCTGCGTTCTGAGATTTCCGAGGTTCTGAACAGGGGCGTGACACGAGCGTGAATCCTGTTCTGGCATTTGCGATTCTGCTTCCCCGCAACATCAGTGTCCTGATATTGCGTGTCTATCGGGCGGTCATCTCTCCTCTCTACGGCGATGTCTGCCGTTATTACCCGTCCTGCTCCTCCTATGCCATGCAGGCGATTCAGCAGTACGGGTTGCTCCGGGGTAGTTGGCTGGGCATCCGCAGGATCGCTCGCTGTCACCCCTGGGCTGCCGGGGGCGTGGACGATGTTCCTCCGCGAGTAGTACAGAAGTACGCGATTACGCGTTTCGGTTTTGTTGTATCCAATGGCCACGGAAAGGTCTGACCCCCGGCATGGACATTATTGGCACGATTCTCTGGCCCATCAAATGGGTCGTTGAGCTTCTTCTGGTCGGATGGCACGAGCTGTGGACCTTTCTCGGGCTGGACCCCAACGCAGGCCTCACCTGGGTACTGTCGATCGTCGGGCTCGTGCTGGTCATCCGCGCCGCTCTGATTCCCATCTTTGTGCGCCAGATCAAGAGCCAGCGCCGCATGCTTGAGGTCGCGCCTCATCTGAAGAAGATCCAGGACAAGTACAAGGGCAAGAAGGATCAGTTCTCGCGTGAAGCCATGCAGCGGGAAA
>JAODMH010000127.1 GCA_025465035.1 Microbacteriaceae bacterium
GACGGTGACCGCGATCGCGACGCCGGCGATGGCGCTCCACAGTGGTGCCGGCCCGGCATGGAGCAGTTGCATCCCCTGGCCGATAGCCATCAGGTCGGCACCGAGGTTGAGACAGTTCGCGACGATCAGCGCAACCAGCAGCACCCCGATCGCGATCCGGAAGTTGTGGGAGAACCTGCGCCGGATCAGCGCACCGAGGCTTTCGCCCGTGGCCAACGCCATGCGGTCGCAGATCTCCTGCACCGCCATCATCAGGGGGAGGGTGAGCGGCACCGTCCACAGCATCGCATTCGAATACGTTGCGCCCGCCTGTGCATAGGTTGCCACCCCGGACGGGTCGTCGTCCGCGGCTCCGGAAATGAGGCCGGGTCCGAGAACGCCGAAGAATCGCATTACCGGGTTGCGCTTGGTGCGTGCAGCGTCATTGCCGCCGCTCGTGCTCTGCGTGGCCCTCTGCTCGCGTTGGGTGACCAAGAGGCTCCTTAGATCCGACCTAACCGCCCCGGCGCGCGACGCGACGGCGACTTATGTCGAGGCTATCGCGGCATAATCGCCGGGCCCAGGCCTTGACATCCTGGCCGAGAGGCATGACCCGGCGCACCCATCGTGGTGCTATGCGCCGTGCGCCGAACTCTTGATGATCACGTGACCCTTGTTACTGGACTGGGCCACCAGCTCGTCAACCCAGTCCTGGTCTGTTTCTGGATGGTGCGCGGAAACGTAGCGAAAGAGGAGGGGTATCGCGTGGTCGATCCAGATCACCTCTCGCCCTCCGCCCTCGTCCACGCCATGCACGAACTCGATCCAGAAATTCTCGCTGCGCCGCAGCTTGCTGCCGACCACGATCTGCAGGTGCGCCAGCGTGCGATCGTCCAGGTCAATGGACTCGGCAGGGAATCCATACAGCAGATGACCCATGGATCCTCTATCGACTAGTGCGTGTGGATTATGCCGACCGCCCATTGCGCATCACTGGGCATTTTCATTGTGCTCTTCGCACGAGGGATTGTCGAATGCCTCTCGTCGCCGCCGAGGTCGATGAGCGGCATCCCGCTTCTGCCGCATGTCAAGCACTTGTCGAGGCGCGTCCATGGCGATTTACATCGGAGCACGCGGCGAGATCGCGGAAGCCTCTGAGCACGCTGTCAAGGGGCTTACCCCGTCTGTTGTCGGCAGGTAGATTGCCCCCATGAAGCATGTCAACTACGGCAGCGAGACTCTCATCACGGGTTCCCAGGCTGCCGATGCGCTGCTCGAGTATGCGGTACACGTCGTGAGACTGCACACCAGTGCGAGGGTCGACCTCGAGGTGCTCGAAGAGAACGGCACTGTTCGTACCCATTCTCTGCTCCTCGGCCCCATGGATCAGCTCGACATTTTCGACGTGGACGGCGGCCAGTCTTCCGAGGACGAGGCGAGGAGGTTTCCCGTCCCGAGTTTCCCCCCGTTGGGTGGCAAGGCCATACCGATCAGGCCCGATGAGGTCGATGAGCTCACCGATCCGGACCAGGACTTCTACTCGCCCTCCTAGTCGCACGTGCCTACCCGACAATCGTCTCCCGCGTTCTGAGGAAGGGAACGGGAACGACCAGAACGATCGGGACTCCAGCGCCCGGCCTCGGCTACGGCGCCGGCGCGAAGGTGAGCTGGCCGTCGCGGCGCAGCCAGTCGACGGCTTCGGCGACGGCCTCGAGGGAGGTATATCTTGGCGCATAGCCCAGCAGTCGTCGCGCCTTGTCAATACTCGCCGATGGACTCCGTGAGATGTGTTCCAGGGTGATGGCGGCGGATTCCGGCGTGGTCTGCGCGCGAAACTTCTCGAACGGTTCGAATCTCAGCACGGCGTCGTGGCCGAACCAGCCGGCGACGGCCTCGGCGAAACCGCGCAGTGTGAGTGCTCGCTCCGAGACGATATGGAAGCTGTTGCCGACCGCCTCGCTCTGTCGCTCGATAGCACGTTGGAATCCCTGGGCCACGTCGTCGGCATGAACGTGATGTACCGTCTCCAGCCCGAAATTCGGCAGCACGAGTTCCCGGCCAGTGGCCAGCTTCTCCCAGACCTCGAGGTCGAGATTGCCGGCAGGGTTGACCGCCCTCCACCCCGGGCCGCTGATGTGCCCCGGGTGGAGAACCACGGAACGCAGCCCGCCTGTTCGCCGGGATTCGCGCAGCAATAACTCCTCGATCTCGGCCTTGCCGATTCCGTACTCGCCCCATGGTCGCCGAACGGCGTCCTCGGTGGTCGGCACCTCGGTCGCCGTTCCGTGCACCCAGATGGTTCCACAGCTGAGCAGCAGCTCGACCCGTCCGCGGAGCGTCTCGACGAGTTGCGCCGCGGACGAGCGCGTGAAACAGACCAGATCGATGACCACATCGGCATCGAGATCGGCGATTCGCCCGGCGAAGGTCCCCGCGACGTCCTCGGCGGCCCGATCCGCGGTGACTCGCTCGACCAGGTCCCAGGCCGAATGCCGGCGGTACGGCTCCCGGATCCCGCGACTGATCGCCACCACCTCATGACCCGCGCCGACCAGCCGAGGAACCAGATATCCACCGATGTGCCCCGTGGCACCGATGACGACGATTTTCATGCGTTCTCCTCAATCGAATAGAGATCAATCAGCTCGACGGCGGCGCGTCATCCGAAAGTCAGTCGAGGTTCTTGCCGCCGCGGTAACGAGCGCCATAGTGACGCTCCGGAAGTCGTGGCCCCTCACCGAACAACCGCTCGCGCAGCGTCTCGCCGTCGGCGTACGCGTCGCGTACGCGTCCGCGCTTGCGCAGTTCCGGAACGACCAGTTCCACGAAATCGCGTGCCGTTTCGAAGCTATGGTACTGGCGGAGATTGATGCCGTCGATGCCTTCCGCGTCGAGCCAGCGCTCGATCTCGTCGGCGACGACGGTTGGTGTCCCCGCGACGAAGAACTGCTGATCCCACGACTCGTTGACGCTCTTGGCGAGCTGTCCGACGGTGATGTCGAGGGGCATGCCGCCCGCATCGATGACGTCCTGTTTCCCCTCGCGGGTCAGCGCCTCGCGCACGCTGATGTCCTGCGGATGCGCGGCCGGCTCGAACGGGATGCTCATGTGCACGAACTTGCCCTCGATGCTGGTGAACCGCCTGTACCGATCGAGCTTCTCGGTGACCTCGGCATCGTTACGGCCGACGATCACGGCGGCCTGCACCAGGAACTTGGTGTCGTCCCGTCGTCGCCCGTTTCGCTCGTTGGCGTCTCGAATGGCTGAGATGTTCTTCGCCACGGCTCCCGGCGCTCGTCCGCCGGTGAAGATCACCTCGGCGTGCCGGCCGGCCAGGTCGATTCCGGCGGGGGAGGCGGTGGCCTGGAAGATCACGGGGGTGCGCTGCAGCGACGGTTCGGACAGGTGCGGGCCTGCGACCTTGAAGTGCTGGCCTGCGTGGTTGATCGGGCGGACCCGCGCGGGGTCCGTGTAGACCGATCCCTCCCTGTCGATCAGTACGGCGTCGTCGTCCCACGATCCTTCCCACAGCTTGTAGAGCACGTCGAGATACTCGTTCGCGATCTCGTATCTGGTGTCGTGCGGGATCTGCTCCTCCAGCCCGAAGTTCCGGGCGGCGTTCGGCAGGTATGAGGTGACGACATTCCACCCGACCCGTCCGTCGGTGAGATGGTCGAGGGTGCTCATCCGACGAGCGAAGGTGAATGGGGGCTCGTAACTGGTGGAGAAGGTGACGCCGAAGCCGACGTGCTTGGTGACGGCGGCCATCGCCGGGATCAGCAGAAGCGGGTCGTTATTGGGGATTTGGATGCCCTCGCGTAGCGCGATGTCCGCCGTGCCCTTGTAGACGTCGTATGCGCCAAGCACGTCGGCGATGAAGATCGAATCGAAGCCGCCGGACTCGACGAGTTGCGCGAGTTCGATCCAGAATCCGATGTCCTTGTAGTGTTCCCGCTGGTTTCCTGGTTGCCGCCACATCCCATGGGTGATGTGCCCGACAGTGTTCATCTCGAACAGGTTGACGATGAGTCGCTTGGGATCGGTCATGAAGCATCCGCCTCTTTCGTGGTGTGAGCGGGGGGAGCTTCGAGACCCCATTGCGGGTCTTGGCCATTGAGTTCGTAGTCGCCGATCGAGCGCTTGCGCTGGATCGCGGGGTTGTGAGACGCGATGGTGCGGGCGTTGCGCCAGTGCCGATCGAGGGCGAAATCGTTGCCGACCGCGGAGGCCCCACCCACCTCGAACAGGTCGGAAGTCGCCTTCAACACCAGCGGTAGTACCATCTGCTGCGACCGGTACACGTTGAGCCGAGCATCCAGGAACTGCCGTGCATCGCCCCTGCCGTCCAGCTTGGCGTTGATGGCGGCATCCAGTTCCCGTGCGTTGCTGAGGACGAGTTCGCGAGCGGCGAAGGCGGCGCTCGACAGGTCGCCGACGACTGTTTGCACCAGATGGTTCTCGCGGGGAAGCGCCTGGCCCGCGTAGCCCCAGATGCGGCTTCGTGGCTGCACGAAGGCGACCGTATCGTCGAGTGCCGCCTGGGCGATGCCGGCGACGACCCCGAGGAGTACCAGCTGGAAGACGGATGCGATATAGGCGTCGCGGTCCTTGTCGTCCGCGTACGGCCGGATGTCATCCGGTTCCACGCGCGCGTCGTCGAAGATCGTCGTGCCGCTGCCCGTGAGTCGCTGCCCAAATCCGTTCCAGTCGTCGATGGAGGTGACGCCGGCATCCGAGGTGGACGCGAGAACCTGGACTTCCGCTTCCCCGTCGAGCGCGGCGAGGTCGATCCAATCGGCGTAGATACTGCCGGTCGTGTAGAACTTGCGGCCGTTGAGGATGACGGTGTCGTCCGTGCGGTCGAGCTTGGTGGAGATCGCCGATGTACCGGAGCGCTCCGACTGCGCATTACCGAACAGCGCCCCGTCGAGCACGCGGGCGAACCACTTCTCTTGTACGGCGGGGTCGGGGTCGAGCACCAGCTGTTCGACGAAACCCAGGTGCCCGCGGAAGACGTGCGCGATGTTCGAGTCGGCGGCGGCGAGGCGGATGAGCCGGTGAAAGATCGTCTCGAGGCTCGCTCCCTCGCCGCCGAAACGAGCAGGTATGCGGGCGGAACCGAACCCCGTCTGGGACACACGCCGCACCAGTTCGTAGGGCAGCAAGCGGTCGCGCTCACGATCGATAGCGCCGATTCGAATCACGTCGAGCAGCGACTCGAAGTCCGCTTCATCGAAAACCTGTCCGTCCACCCTGGCGCTGACCCGCGTTGTCTCGTCACTCATTCTGATCAGTCTAGAGAGCGAGATCGGCGGCGCTGCTGTCAGGTCCCCTCCGCGGGTAACACTTCGAAACACGACTGTCGGCGTGCGCTGTTCATTTCCAATTGTGTCAAGGCGCCCGGAGGGAACAGCACCGGCTGGGTTAGCGTGCTGCACAGAGGCTGCAAACACCAAGGAGAACCACGGAATGAAAAAGCGGTACCGAATTCTGCAGGGGGTGGCGGCTGCGGCTGCCATCACGGTCGCCCTCGCCGGGTGCGCCATCTCATCGAATGCCACAGCGAGTGGCTCCGATGCGAAGGTCACGCTGCGGTTCTGGGAGTACTACACCGGTACCAGCGCCACCTGGATCAAGAGTCAGGTGAAGAAGTTCGAACAGGCCAACCCCAACGTGACCATCCAGCTCGTTGAGACGGTCGGAAGCCAGCAGGATCAGAAGCTTCTAGCCTCCGTTGCGACCAAGACCACCCCTGATCTCTTCCTCAACAACATCGTCGTCGACTACCCGTCGCTCGTCGCGGGTGGAGTCGCAAAAGACCTGACCTCGTATTGGAACGGCTATGCGGACAAGGCACAGTTCCCGTCGTCCGCAGTGTGGAAGACCAATGGCAAGGTCTACAACGTCATGACCTACACCAACCTCATCGGCCTGTTCTACAACAAGGACATCCTCGATAAGGTCGGGATCAGCACGCCGCCGACAACGCTCGACGAGCTGCAGGCCGACCTCGCGAAGGTCAAGGCCGATGGCACCTACGAGGGCATCGCGCTCTCCGGCGCACCGACGGTGGAGGGTGCGTGGCTGTTCGCCCCGCAACTGCTCGGCCAGGGAATCAACTACTGCAACTTCTCCGGTTCCAAGGTCACAGCGGCTTTCACTCGCGTGGCCGAGTGGTCGAAGAAGGGCTACACGCCCCTCGCGACAGCGACCTGGGACCAGAACGCCGCATGGCAGCAGTTCTTCTCCGGCAAGTACGCCTTCGGCATCAACGGCAACTGGCAGCTCGGTGGCGTCAAGACGGCCTCGTTCGCGTACGGCACCGGGCAGTTCCCGAAGCCGACCGGCGGCACGAGTGTCGTCTACCCGGGTGGGGAAGGCTACGGGATCGGAGCCACCTCGAAGCATCCTGACATCGCCTGGAAGTTCATCGAGCAGATGATCCTCTCCCAGCAGGGCGAAAAGAGCGTCTATGCGACCACCGGATCCATTCCGGTCCGGGCGGATGTGGCGAACATCGCGGCGCTGACAAACGACACATTCGTTCAGCCGTTCGTCAAGGCGGCGTCGAACTCGGCGAAGTGGCCCAACAACACCAACACCGCCAATATGCAGGTGGCACTGGGCAAGGCGGTCAGCGGAGTGATCTCGGGTCAGTCGACCGCGGAGCAGGGGGCACAGGCCGCGATAAGCGGAATCCAGGCGGCTGAGAAGGCCGGTGGCGGCACCTGCCAGTGACCGTTCTCGATCGTGAAGTGACGAGCGTGGGGCCCGCCAGACGGCGGCGCCCCGCGCGGCGTCGTTCCCTTCGCAAACCGCCAGTGTTCTTCGTGGCACCGGCCGTCGTGCTCCTGGTGGCTTTCGCGGCATACCCGCTGTTCGTCCTGATCCGGATGTCCGTCAGCGACGTCGGGCCGACGAACATCGTCGGGACCTGGCATTTCATCGGCCTGGCGAACTACATCCAGGTGCTTTCCGCTCCCGACCTCTGGTTCTCGGCACTCCGCACCCTCGGAGTCGCGGCGATGTTGCTTGCATCCAACCTCGTGCTCGGTTTTCTGGCGGGGTCGATCCTCTCGGTCGGGGGACGGGTGACCAACGTCGTGCTCGGCATCATGGTGTTCGTCTGGGCGCTGCCGCCGATCGTGAGCGGCAGCGTGTGGAAGTTCTTGCTCGACGACAATGGGGCCATCAACGGTCTTCTGCACGTCGTCGGGCTCGCCCGCGTCTCGTGGCTGAGTTCGCCGAATCTCGCACTCTGGTCCGTCGCCGGGATCATCGCCTGGGCTGCTCTGCCCTTCTCCGCGCTGATCATCCGCGGCGGACTGCTGGCCATACCGCGGGATGTCATCGAGGCCGCGGCGCTCGACGGCGCGGGCTACTGGCGCACCCAGTTCCAGATCGCGCTGCCCCTGCTGCGGTCGACGATGTGGATCCTCGCCATCCTCACCGTCCTCTACGCCTTCAAGAGTTTCGACTTCTTCTATGTCGTCACGCAGGGCGGACCGGGAACCGCAACCAACACGCTTCCCGTCCAGTCATACAACACTGCCTTCTCCGGCTTCAACATGGGCCTTGGGGCGACCATCGCGGTGATCTCAATGCTCTTCGTCGCACTGTTCGCGATTCCCTACGTGAGAAGCATCCGATCGGAGAGCGACGAATGATAGGCAAACCGACCAGGGGCTTATTTTCCGTGCTCCGGATCATTCTCGGGCTCGTCTACCTTCTGCCCCTGATGTGGATCGTGCTGACGTCGCTGAAGACGAGCGACCAGGTGCTGAAGGATCCGAATGCCCTACTCTTCAACCCGACTCTGGCGACCTACCAGGCGGTGATCGGCTCGGGTGTCGGCGCGATCATCACCTCCGTCGAGATCGCGGTGTGCGTGACCATCGTCGTGTTGATCGTCGGCGTGCCGGCGGCATTCGCGCTCTCGCGGCGCATCTCGCCGGCATGGAACAGGGTGATCGCGATCATTCTCGCGGCGCTGCTGGTGCTGCAGATGGTGCCCCAGCCGATGACCGTGATTCCGCTGTACAGCGTGCTGGCGAGCTGGCAGCTGCTCGGCACTCTTCCCGGCCTCATCCTCGCGGACATCGCCCTACTATTGCCGTTCGCCATCATGTTGCTGCGCCCGTTCGTGCTCGCCATCCCGACGGCGCTCTACGAGGCGGCGGAGATCGACGGTGCGAGTGCATTCCAGTCCTTCCGGCGGATTACCGTCCCCATGCTGTCGAACGGTATCGTGACCGTTCTCAGCGTTGTGTTCATCTCGTCGTGGGGGGAATTCGTGTACGCGATCAACTTCCTTCCTGAGGGCACAGTGCTGCCGGTGAGTGGGCTGCTGGCGCAACAGAATTCGGTGTATTCGTCCAATTGGAACGGGCTGATGGCGCTCGCCGTGCTCACCTCTCTGCCTCTGCTGGTCGTGTTCATCTTCTCCCAGCGCCGTCTGATCAACGGGCTCTCCCTCGGCGCTGTGAAGTGACGCTCGGAGTCGCCGTGGTCGGGCTCGAATTCGGCGCGGAGTTCGTGCCGATCTATCGGGATCATCCGCTCGTCGGTTACCTGGCGATAGCCGATTCGCGAGCAGCGGTACGCGAAGCGGCCGCCGCCGCGGTGACGATCGACGGAGTCTACGACTCGCTGGACGCCGTTCTCGGCGATCCGCGCGTCGATGCGGTGCATATCGTGACCGGGCTTCCCGACCATGCCGACCATGCCGTCGCCGCGCTGCAGGCGGGGAAACACGTCGCCTGCACCGTGCCGATGGCACTCTCGTTCGACGACATTCAGAGAATCATCGACGCCCGGGAGCGCTCCGGAACGCGCTACATGATGATGGAGACCGCCGTCTACACGCGTGAATACCTCTACGCGGAGGCGTTGGTCGAATCGGGATCGATGGGCCACATCGGCTATGCCAGGGGAACTCACTTCCAGGACATGACCGACTGGCCGGCGTACTGGCACGGGCTGCCGCCCATGTTCTACGCAACGCACGCGATCTCACCCATCCTCCGTTTGCTGCGGGCCAGAGCGGCAAGTGTGACCGCTCAGGGCGGCGGGCTCCTGCATCCAGAAAATCGGGGGTACTACGACAATCCCTTCTCTGTGGAATCCGCGCTCGTCCGACTCGACGGCCGGGACACCGTCGTGGAACTGACCCGTTCATTGTCCCAACTGGCCAGGCCGTATACCGAGTCGTTCTCGATCTACGGCGACCGGCTGGGTTTCGAGTGGCCGCAACATGATGAC
>JAODMH010000159.1 GCA_025465035.1 Microbacteriaceae bacterium
CGTCAAGTTCATCTTTGCGACCACCGAGCCTGAGAAGGTCATCGGCACGATCCGCTCGCGCACGCACCACTATCCCTTCCGTCTCGTTCCGCCTGCCCAGATGCTCGAATACGTGCAGCAGCTCTGCGACAGCGAGAAGGTCGATGTTGAGGCCGGCGTACTGCCGCTCGTGGTGCGTGCAGGCGGCGGTTCGGTGCGAGACACGCTCTCTCTGCTCGACCAGCTCATTGCCGGCTCCGAGGGTTCCTCTGTGCGGTATGAGCGCGCCGTCGCGCTGCTCGGCTACACACACGGTGCGCTGCTCGGCGAGGTCATCGATGCGATCGGTGCTCGGGATGCGGCTGCAGCGTTCGGTGCGGTCGACCGTGTGATCCAGACCGGCCAAGACCCGCGTCGTTTCGTAGAGGATCTGCTGGAGCGCCTGCGCGACCTCATCATCGTCAGCGCGACCTCGGATGGCGCGGCGGCCGTTCTTCGTGGCATCCAGCAGGACGAACTCGACCGCATGACGGCCCAGGCCGCGCAGTTCGGCACCGCGGAGCTCAGTCGCGCGGCGGATGTCGCCAACGCCGCACTGACCGAGATGACCGGAGCCACCTCTCCGCGACTGCACCTCGAGCTCATGATCGCACGAGTGCTTCTTCCGGCGAGCGACGAATCCGAGCGTGGGGCGCTCGCCAGGATCGAGCGCCTCGAGCGCCGTATCGGCGTCGAAGCCCCCGGTGCGTCCGCTACCGCTACCGCGCCGACAGGATCGCCTGCTGTGACCATCCCGACTCCTCCTGTTGAAGAGCCATCCGCGACCGGATCTCCTGTCGAAGAGACCGCCGCATCCACTTCTGCGACCGCCGCGCCTCCCACCACCGTCGAGGTCGGGCCGGTCACCTTCCAGCAGGTCAGGGATTCCTGGCCGGAGATCCTCGAGGCTGTGGAGAAGGCGAAGCTCAGTGCCTGGATGGTCGTCTACACCGCCAAGCCCCTCGAGTTGCGCGACGACAACGTGCTCGTGTTGTCATTCCCGAGCCAGAACGACGTAGACGCACTCAAGCAGCGCGCTGCTCCGGGCGAAGGCGTCGCCGACTATTTCAAGCAGGCCGTCTTCGAAGTGCTCGGATTCCGGCCCTTGCTGCTCGCCAAGGTGGAGGCGACCCGTGCGGTGGCACAGGAGGCACCGCCGGAACCGACGGAACCGGATGTCGAACCACCGGTGCCATCGGGGACCACCTGGGAAACGGCTGTCGTCACCGACGCCGAGCCCGAGACCAAGCGCGCGCCGGAAGAGTCCACGGCGCCAGAGCCGCCCGCCGCCGTACCGGCCGCCGCACCTCCGAAGGCGAAAGCGCCCGCCACCCCGGCGGTGCAGAGGCAGAGCGACCCCGGTGACAAGCAGCGCTACGGCGAGGCTGTCGTCCGTGAGATTCTCGGCGCGAGCTTCATCGAAGAGCAGGCGGTCACACCCCGTGTGGCCCCGCGAGAGCAGTAAGCAATGTACGACGGAATCGTGCAGGAGCTGATCGACGAGCTCGGCCGACTGCCCGGGATCGGGCCGAAGTCCGCCCAGCGCATCGCCTTCCACATCCTGCAGACGGAGTCCTTCGACGTCGGTCGCCTCTCCGAGTTGCTGCGCGACGTTAAAGAGAAGGTGCGGTTCTGCGACATCTGCGGCAACGTCACCGAGCAGGAGACCTGCAACGTCTGCCGCGATCCGCGTCGCTCACCAGCCACCATCTGCGTGGTGGAGGAGGCGAAGGATGTCGTGGCGATCGAGCGCACGCGAGAGTTCAAGGGCCTCTACCACGTGCTCGGCGGGGCGATCAGCCCGATCGACGGCATCGGACCGGACGACCTCCGCATCCGTCAGCTCATGCAGCGTCTCGCCGACGGAACGGTCACCGAGGTCATTATCGCGACGGATCCCAATCTCGAGGGCGAGGCGACAGCGACCTATCTTTCGCGCATGCTCATGCATCTTGACCTGCGGGTCACGCGCCTCGCATCCGGACTTCCCGTCGGTGGCGATCTCGAATACGCGGATGAAGTGACTCTCGGCCGCGCGTTCGAGGGCCGTCGGCTCGTCGAAAACTGACGGATCACCCGCGCCGGCTTCGACGCAATGCACAGCGGCCGCCCAGTAGAATTGTCGACCGGGCCCGAATGAGCCCGTCCCCATTCGCGCAGGAGAACATCGATGAGCTTGATCGTGCAGAAGTACGGTGGCTCCTCCGTCGCAGACGCTGAGAGCATCAAGCGCGTCGCCAAGCGCATCGTCGAAACTCGCAAGGCGGGCAATGAGGTCGTCGTCGTCGTCTCAGCGATGGGCGACACGACCGATGAACTCGTCGACCTCGCGAATCAGGTGACCCCCCTCGCGGCCGGGCGTGAACTCGACATGCTGCTGACGGCCGGTGAGCGCATCTCCATGGCGCTACTCGCGATGGCGATCAAGAGCCTCGGCCAGGAGGCCCGCTCGTACACCGGCAGCCAGGCCGGACTCATCACGGATGCCAAGCACGGCAGCGCTCGGATCGTCGACGTCTCGCCGACCCGGGTCCGCGCCGCCCTCGATGCCGGTGCCATCGCGATCGTCGCGGGCTTTCAGGGGTTCAACCGCGGCACCGGGGACATCACCACGCTCGGTCGTGGGGGCTCCGACACCACGGCTGTCGCCCTCGCCGCGGCGCTCAACGCCGATGTCTGCGAGATCTACACCGATGTCGACGGGGTATTCACCGCCGATCCCCGCGTTGTACCTGCTGCGCGCAAGATCGATCGGATCACCAGCGAAGAGATGCTGGAACTGGCCGCGGCCGGTGCCAAAGTTTTGTATATCCGCGCAGTGGAATACGCGCGTCGCCACGGCGTTACGCTTCATGTACGCTCCTCGTTCAACAACAACGAGGGCACGCTGGTGGTCAATCCGAAAGATGGAGAGAGCGTGGAAGAGCCAATCATTTCCGGTGTCGCTTCTGATTTGAGTGAGGCCAAGATCACGATTGTCGGCGTTCCTGACGTGCCAGGCAAGGCCGCGCAGATCTTCACCATCGTGGCCTCCACCGACGCCAACATCGACATGATCGTGCAGAACGTGTCGACGGCGGCAACGGGTCTCACCGATATCTCCTTCACGCTGCCCAAGTCGGACGGCGGGACGGTGCTCAAGGCGCTGGAAGACAATAAGGCCGTCGCGGGTTTCGACTCACTGCAGTATGACGACCAGATCGGCAAGCTCGCGCTCGTCGGTGCTGGCATGCGCACAAACGCCGGCGTCTCGGCCAAACTCTTCACCGCGCTGTTCGAGGCCGGTATTAACATCGAGATGATCTCCACCAGCGAGATCCGGATCAGCGTCGTCACCCGCGCAGACACCATCAACGAAGCAGTCCGCGTCGTGCACAGCGCCTTCGGACTGGACGGCGACGAAGAGGCACAGGTTTACGGAGGTACGGGACGATGAGTGCACCAGTGAGAATCGGCGTCGTCGGCGCCACCGGTCAGGTCGGCGCCGTCGTGCGCCGCCTCCTCGAGGAGCGCGCGTATCCGGTGGCGGAGATCCGCTACTTCGCGTCCGCCCGTTCCGCGGGGACGACCCTGCCATGGAAGGGGACGGATGTGGTGGTCGAAGATGCTGCGACGGCCGATCCCACGGGCCTCGACATCGCCATCTTTTCGGCAGGCGCGACCACTTCCCGGGTGCAGGCCCCGCGATTCGCGGCAGCAGGCGTGCTCGTCATCGACAATTCATCTGCGTTCCGTATGGACCCCGAGGTGCCGTTGGTCGTCAGCGAGGTCAATCCGCACGCGATCGCGGAGGCCCGCAAAGGCATCATCGCGAACCCGAACTGCACGACTATGGCGGCTATGCCGATCCTGAAGGTCCTCGACGCCGACGCCGGCCTCCAGCGCCTGATCGTCAGCACCTACCAGGCCGTGTCGGGCGCCGGTCTCGCCGGTGGAGATGAACTGCTCGAGCAGGTTCGTGCGGCGGTTGCGCAGGACACGATCGGCCTCGTGCACGACGGCGGCGCGGTCGCTTTCCCCGAGCACAGCACGTTTCCCAGGACTGTCGCCTTCGATGTCGTCCCCTTCGCCGGCAACCTCGTCGAGGACGGCCTGTTCGAGACCGACGAAGAGAAGAAACTCCGCAACGAGAGTCGAAAGATCCTCGAACTGCCCGAGCTACTGGTGAGCGGCACCTGCGTGCGTGTGCCGGTCTTCACCGGCCACTCGCTCTCGATCAACGCCGAATTCGCTAACCCCCTGAGCGTGGAGCGCGCGAAGGAGTTGCTTGCGGATGCCCCCGGCGTCGTTCTCACGGACATCCCGACGCCCCTCGAGGCGGCCGGAAAGGATCCGTCGTACGTGGGCCGCATCCGCCAGGACGAAGGCGTGCCGAACAATCGCGGACTCGCCCTCTTCATCAGCAACGACAACCTTCGTAAGGGTGCCGCGCTCAACGCTGTGCAGATCGCGGAACTCGTCGCGGCGGACCTCGTTCGCGCGTAGGTCTCGCGCTGTACCGCTGCTCAGCGCTGACACCCGCCGGACGTCCGGTTTCCGGGTCGGGAACCACCGATCGTCCTGTTAGCGGGATGAGGGCCGACGGTTGCTGCGATCCCTGTCGACAAGTTGGGCACAACTTACCGGCGCGCCAAGGCGGCCGGCTCTTAACGGCGCGAGCGGAAGGATCGTCGACGCGGCGACCGTAAACTGGACGGGTGAGCCATGCAAAACCCATCGATGTCGTCCTGATCGGTGGTGGCATCATGAGTGCCACCCTCGGTGCTTTTATCAAGCAGCTGCAGCCGGATTGGTCGATCGAGATCTTCGAGCGGCTGGGCGACACCGCGCTGGAGAGTTCCAACCCCTGGAACAATGCGGGCACAGGACACTCGGCCCTCTGCGAGCTCAACTACACGCCGGAAAAGCCGGACGGATCGATCGATATCTCGAGCGCGGTCAAGGTTAACGAGCAGTTCCAACTGTCCCGCCAGTTTTGGTCGTACCTGGTCGGCAAGCACCTGCTGCCAGACCCTCAGGCCTTCATCAACCCGGTTCCGCACATGAGCTTCGTGTGGGGCGAGGACAATGTCGCGTACCTGCGCAAGCGGCAGGAGGCGTTGAGGGACCACCCGCTGTTCGCCGGCATGGAATTCACCGAGGACCCCAGGGTCATCCGTTCGTGGACTCCCGTCATGATCCCCGGCCGCAAGAAATCCCAGCCGATCGCGGCCACCCGCATCGACGTCGGGACCGACGTCGACTTCGGCGCTCTCACCCACGGGTTGCTTCATTACCTCACCACGAACGGCGCCACGCTCAAGCTCGAGCAGCGCGTGACCAGACTGAGGCGCGAGAAAGACGGGCTGTGGCGGCTGGTGGTGCGTCACGAGGTCGGTGGAACGCCGGACGTCGTGCGCGCCCGCTTTGTTTTCGTCGGCGCAGGAGGCGGTGCCCTCACCCTGCTGCAGAAGTCCGGTATCAAGGAGGCCAAGGGCTTCGGCGGGTTCCCGGTCAGCGGCGAATTCCTCCGCACCGATAATCCGGAGGTGGTGGCACGTCACAGGGCGAAGGTCTACGGCAAGGCTGCCGTCGGCTCGCCGCCCATGTCGGTGCCCCACCTCGACACCCGTATCGTCGACGGCAAGGCGAGCCTCATGTTCGGGCCGTATGCAGGGTTCAACACCAAGTTCCTCAAGCACGGCTCCTGGTTCGACCTGTTCGCGACCATCCGCCCCCACAACCTCGTGCCGATGATCGCGGCTGGGGCGTCCAATCTCGACCTCGTGAAGTATCTGGTCGGCCAACTCATCGCGCGCAAGTCGACGAAGTTCAAGGCACTGCAGGAGTTCATGCCGACAGCCGACCCCAAGGACTGGTATCCGATCACCGCCGGCCAGCGGGTGCAGGTGATTAAAAAGGATCCGAAGAAGGGTGGAATACTGCAGTTCGGCACCGAGGTCATCACCTCCGCGGACGGCAGTATCGCCGGTCTGCTCGGTGCATCGCCAGGCGCATCAACTGCCGTGCCGATCATGCTCGATGTGCTCGAGCGCTGCTTTCCCGACCGCATCGTCGAGTGGACGCCGGCCCTCAAGAAGATGGTTCCGACCTGGGGGAAGAAGCTCTCGGACGACCCGAAGCTCGCCAAGAAGACCCTCGCGTCCACGCTGAAGGCCCTCGAGATCGCCTGACGACGCCGGGCACGATCGGTCCAGGAGCCGAGCGGGTCAGGTCAGGAAAGCATCGACCATTTCGCGCCGGAATGCATCATCGAGCAGCACGTCCATGCCGAGCTGGGCCAGGACTTTCGCACCGACGAGCATCGCGGCCTGCGCGGCGGGTTGCGCCACCGCCTCCAGCATGGCGGTCGAATGGCTTGCGGTGCCTCTCGGAGCGACCTGAATGAATGGATGAAGGGTAGGGATGCGCAGGCTGACATTGCCGGCATCCGTGCTCGCGGTCGCCTCGTCGGGTGCTGCACTCTCCACGGTCAGCCCGGCCTCGTTCAGGTAATCGACGCATCGGCCCGCGAGCACTGGGTTGCTTACGAGATGCGCGTAATCAGGTGACGGCCTCGTGACCGAGACCGTCGTTTGCGTCATGATCGCGGCCGCCTGGCAACTCTTCTCGAACCAGAGGCCGAGTTGTCGCGCCGCATCTAGGGTGTGCTCGCGCACCTGGAAGACCACCTCGCACCGCTCGGGGATGATGTTTACAGCTTGTCCACCGCTGGTGATGATCCCATTCAGGCGCGCGCTGCTCGAGAGGTGGGTGCGCATCGCATCCACGGCATGGAACAGCAGTTGTGCCGCGGACAGCGCGCTTCGACCGGCGTCGGGATTCTTCGCCGCGTGTGCAGCCGTTCCCCGGAAGAGCACCTCGTAGCGCATTGACGCGAGCATGGGCCTCGACACGATCGTTCTATCGGCACCATGAAACATGAGCGCGGCGTCGACTCCGTCGAAGATGCCGGCTTCGAGTTCCATGACCTTGCCTCCTCCTCCCTCCTCCGCGGGCGTTCCGATCACCATGATCCGCCCCGCGGAGTCGCCGATCGCCTCGTGGAGGGAGATGGCGGCGAGACATGAGCCCGCAGCGATGAGATTGTGGCCGCAACCGTGGCCGAGTCCCGCGAGGGCGTCGTATTCTGCCAGATAGGCGACCGTCGGGCCAGCACTCTCACCGCCGACGATTGCAGTGAAGGCGGTTGGCATCCCTGCGATGCCGGTTTCGATGGTGAAGCCTGCGTCGGAGAGCCATTCTGTAAGCATCGCGACGGCTTTCTCCTCATGGAACCCCAATTCCGGGTTTTCGTGCAAGAACCGCGAGATATCCTGCGCCCGTTCGTAGCCGGCATCAGCTGCGGTCGCGATCGCCGACGAGAGCTGGCCACTCATGCCTTGGCCACGAGGGACAGCTTCTCGGCATTCACGAAGACCACGACGCTTGATCCGACTTTGAGGTCACTGTCCAATGGCTCTGTGCTCCTCAGGATGACGTCGGCGCCGTCGAGTTCGATCGTGCACAGCAGTCCGGCGTGCTCGAACTCGACGCTGGTCACTTCTCCAGCGAAGAGGTTTTGCCCTTCGGTTCCGTGCTCGCCGGGCTTGCTGAGTATGCTCACGGCGCGGGTGGGCACGAGCAACTCGTGTGTCTTCGCACTGTCGTCAAGCAGCACCTTGAGCGGTGAGAGGTGGATCTCCAGGCCCTGTTCGGTGACGACGCTATTCGTCTCGACATCGACGTCACTGATTCCGAGGCTTGTGCCGACAGCGAGGAAGGATGCCGTGAAGGCGTGTCTCGGAGCTGTGAACACGTCGAGCGGCGACCCCTCCTCAATGAGTCTGCCGTCATTCATGACGACGATCCGATCACCGAGTGCGAGAGCTTCCGCGTGGTCGTGAGTCACGTAGACGCCCGTGAAGCCCAGTTCGAGTTGTATCTGGCGCAATTGAGCGCGCAATTCGAGCCGAATCTTCTGGTCGAGACTGGAGAGTGGTTCATCGAAGAGCAGCAGCTTGGGCCTCGTCACGATGGCGCGGGCGAGCGCCACGCGCTGTTGCTGGCCGCCGCTTAGCTGTGAAGGCCGCCGTTGTGCGAAGTCCTCCATATGAACCAACTCAAGCGCCTCGTTGACCTGTTCGGCAGCGTGTGCGGCATTGACCCCGGCCATCTTCAGGCCGAACGCGACGTTGTCCCGTACGTTCATGTGGGGGAAAAGAGCCCAGGTCTGAAACACCATTCCGATGCCTCTTTTGTGCACGGGCACGCCGGTGATCACCTTGCCATCGAGGACGACATCACCGCGGTCTGGTTGCTCGAGACCAGCGATGGACCGCAAAAGGGTGGTCTTGCCGGAGCCACTCGGTCCGAGCAACACGAGCATCCGTCCGCGCTCGAGGGTGATGTCAACGTCATCGACGCCGCCGCCCTGCTCGTACCGCTTGCCGACCCCCCTCAACTGGAGAAAGGCCTCGGATCGCGTGCTCATCGTGTGGTTCCTGTTCCCATGAATTTCAAGGCTCCTAGTTTGTTCGCGATGACGAAGATGATCACGCCGATCGCCACGAGCGCGCTCGACATGGCGGCAACGGTCGGATCCGACCGGAAGTCGAGATAGCTGTACATCTGCACCGGTAGCGGTGCCTGACCCGGGGCACTCAGGAATAGCGAGATGTTGACATTGTCAAAGGAGAAGACGAAGCTCAGCAGGCTCGCACCGAACAGTCCGGGCATGAGCATGGGTGCGGTGACATGGACGAATACCCGGGGAGGACTCGCCCCCAGCATCGTGGCCGCCTCGTGGAGACTCGTGTCGAGTTGGCTCAGCGATGATGACATGACTTGGAAGACGACGGGCATGCAGACGAGAACGTGACCGAGGATGGTCGCTCCCATGCCTAAACCGATCGGGATGATGTTGCCGAAGTAGATGAACAGGCCGAGGCCGAGCAGCACTTCGGGGATTGTCGCGGGGGAGATGGCGAGTGTCGTTGCGAAAAGCCTGACCCTCATCGTGCCGGCGCGGCGTAATCCGAATGCGGCCAACGTGCCGAGCACGACCGAAATCGCTGTCGCCACGACCCCGATCTCGATGCTGAGCCAGAGCGCTCCGATGAATTGCTGATTGGAAAACGCCTCGCTGTACCAGTGCGTCGAGAAGCCGTCAGGCGGAAAAATCGAATACTCACCCGGATTGAATGACACGGCGACCACGATGACGAGCGGTACGAGCATGAAGACGGAGATCACATAGTTGTAGACCGAGATGCGTCGCATCATGCCTCGATTCATTTCGCTGCACCCCTCGCGCTCACCAGACGCAGGATGGGGAGCACCAGCAACACCAGGATGAGACCACTCGCAGCGGCGATCGGGATGGACTGGCCCTGGGAGACGTTGTTGTAGATAAGCACGGGCACGGTGGTGACCTGGCCGCCACCCATCATCCGTGGCACGAGATAGGCCCCGATGGATGTAGTGAAGGTCAGGACGATGCCGGCGATGATCCCCGGTCGGCAGGCGGGCAGAACCACGTGGAAGAACACGCGTACGCGGCTGGCGCCGAGGGTTGCAGCCGCCTCCTCGATCGAGATAGGAAGCCGGCTGAGGGCCGCGTAGACCGAGATGACCATGAACGGGAAGAGGAATACCACCTGGCCGAGTAGGACGGCCGCGAAATTATACGTGAGTGGGAGCGGGGGAAGACCGGCCTGGGCGAGCATCCTGTTGACTGAATTGATGAGGATTTGCAGTCCGAAGATTCTCACGACCTGGTTGATGAGCAACGGTGCGAAGAGCGCAAGCAGATGGAAACTCTGCCCATTCGGTCTTCGTAGCAGCCAGTAGGCGTATGGCACCCCCAGCACTACGGTGAGTGCCACGGCGAGCACAGAGAGCAGCAGAGTCGTCCCGAGCACGTTCCAATAGAACGGTGTCGAAAAGAATCGCAGATAGCTGTCGAACGTGAAACCGGACATTCCGCCGATGACGGATTCCGCGAAGGAGGCGCGAATGAGGACGACGAGGGGAACGACCAACACGGTCACTATGTAGATGGCGAGCGGCACCAGGAGCAGAAGTGCTCGCCGGTCCTGCCTCCGGTTCGAGGCGAGCGGACGCCGATCAATGATCATATTCATCGTTCCCCTTCGCGTCAGGCACACGTCATCCGAGGACCTGCTGCCACTGCTGGGCCCAGGAATCGAGCTTCTGGCCCATGGTCAGAAAGTCGTCGTTCCAGAGCTTCGTCGCCACCTTGTCGTTTTCGACCAGTCGATTCTTCATAGCGGCCGGAATGACGGTCGTCGAGTTCGCCGGACCTACCGAGGTCAGTGCGATCCACTTGGCCTGAATTTTTGGATCGAGGATGTAATTGATGATTGCGTAAGCACCGTCGATGTTCTTCGAGTTCTTCGGGATGCAGATCACCTGCGGGCTCCAGCCGTAGCCGTCTTTTGGCAGCACGACCTTGACCCCCTTATCGGCCAGGGGCAGGCCCATGTCGGCGAACGTGGTCGCGACCTTGAGGCTGCCGTCGGCGAGCTTGTTGACGGTGTCGGAACTGATCGTGTACTGGTACTGCACGTTCGGCTTCAGCTTGGCGAGTGCAGCCCAAGCCGCGGTGAGGTCGTTGGGACCGGAGCCCCACGTCCTCGCCGCCATGCGCACCATGCCGGCGGCCCCCAGTGCGGGCATGGCTTGAATGCCGATCGAATTCCGCAACTCGGTACGCCACAGGTCCTTCCAGCTTGTGATCTCGAAAGGAACGAGATCGCTGCGGTACAGGATGCCGGTCGCCCCCCAACTCACCGGAATCCCTGATAGTTTGCCTTTCTCTTTGAGCGCCGCCAGCAGGTTGTCCGGAATGTTCGCGTATTGGGTCACTCTGCTCGTGTCGATCGGCAAGAGGTCGCCGCTCACCAGGCCAGCGGTCGACTTGTCTGCGGTCAACCAGGCAACGTCGTACAAATTCGGGTTCTGCTGGATCTTCACCAGGCCGTTGTTGCCGTCGATGGAGTTGACCATCGAGAATCCGGTCTTCTTCTGGAAGTCGCTCGCAAGCTCCGTGAGTGCCTTGTCCCAAACGCCGCCCCACTCGGAGCCGACCAGCTTCAGGTTCGGAGCCGCGGACGCGGTCCCGCCGGTCGTTCCCGGTGAGGAACACGCAGAGAGCAGCGCGAGCCCCGCCATCCCGAAGGCGCCGGAGAACAGAGCCCGCCGTGAAAGGGGAACGCTGACGAAATTGTCTTGCCTCATTCTTCATTCCTTTCTTAAGGCTGCCGACATGGAGGGAGTTTGCTACCCTCGGGCAGATATGGTTTCTCTAGTGAATACATTCGGACGGAGGGAGCGAAGGTGACCGGCCTTTCCGGACCGCCCAACGAAACGACGACCGCAAAACGCGAACCGGCGTACGTTCACATCGAGCGGCATCTGTGGGGACTCCTGGCGGAAGGCGGACGCGTCTCGGCCCCGCTTCCCGGTGAGGTCCAGCTCGCCCAGCAGTTCGGCGTGAGCGTGATGACGGTGCGCCAGGCTTACAACCAGCTCGTGAACGCCGGTGCCGTCGTGCGAGTGCGATCGCAGGGGACCTTCGCCGTACCGCATGTCACCGACGATCTCGGGCGGATGACCGGGCGCAGCTATCCCGACGAGTGGCGCAAACAGGCCTCCGACGTTGCATCGGAGGTGCTGCAATACGCCGTTCGCGAGGCACCGAAACACATCGCTACGCGATTCCAGTGCGCGGAGGGCGCACCGCTCACCTATCTGGAGCGTCTGCGGTTCGCGAACGATCAGCCCGTCGCCTGGGACACCAGATGGATGCCAGTCGAGATGTATGAAGCCGTTGATCGGAACGTGCTCGAAACCAGCTCGGTTTTCAGTGCCATGGGCAGGCTGGGCTTCGTGCCGACTCTGATGCAGTCCGACATCTCCGCACGACAGGCCGACCCCATCCATACCAAGATCCTCAACTGTCCGCCGGACAGCGCATTGCTCGTGCGCGCCCTCTCGTGCACGGATGCCGACGGAACCGTGATACTGGTCGGAACGTCGATCTATCCCGCGGCCCGTTTTAGCTTCCGAAGCACGACTCCTTTGACGGAGCTTCATCTCGAGGAACCTCCGTCGGGATCGCTCGACTGAGTGGGCAGCGAGGCGATCGCCTCGATCTCGACCACGAATTCTGGTTTCGGGAGCGCGCGCACGGTCACGGCCGAGCGCGCTGGTACCCACTCTCCGAAGAAGTCCCGATACACTCCGTCTATCTCACCAACGAATGCCGGGTCTGTGACGAACACGGTTACCTTGGCGACGTACTCCGCCGACGACCCGGCCGCCGCCAGGACGGCTGCCAGGTTGTCCAGCGCCTGTTTCGCCTGTTCTCGTGCTCCGAGGCCCGCGAGTTCGCCGCTCTGCGGATCGGTTCCCACCTGACCGGATACGAAGACGAGGCCGTTGACGACGGTGGCGGGGGCGAGCGGGAGCTTCGGTCGTCCGCCGGGGAGGAAGATCTGCGTCGGCACGGTCATCGCGCATCACCTCGCGCGAGCGCGGCACCGATGTTCTCGATGAGCTTGACGCCGAAGATCTCCATCTCCCGGATCCCGGGGGCGCGCCCTCCGCCGTCGAGCACGAGGTATTCGTCCACCAGGCCCCCGCGTTTGCCGGTCCCGATACCGGCACCCATGACCACGGGCACCCCGAAATGATCGGCCAGCGCCGCCCACGGACCGCCTCCTCCGGTGCGCGGCCAGATCTTCATGGATGCTCCGGCCCACTCCGCCGCATCGACGAAAGCCGAGATGAGCAGCGAATCGACCGCGCTGTCCGATCCGGCGAACGCGCCGCGTACGTCCATCTGGATGTCGGCGAATCCCTGGGAGTCGAGATGATCTCGCAGCCCCTGGATGATCTCCTCGACGGATTGCGAGGTCACCAGCCGAACGTCGAGCAGTGCAGTCGCCTCGTGCGGAATGGTGTACGTGCGCGTTCCCGGTCCGGTGTAGCCCGCATACAGACCCTGGATGTTGAGGCTCGATTGATACAGGTATCGATCGAGGATGTTCGTTCCGGCGACGTCGCCCGCGAACACGGTGACACCCGTTCCCGCAACGCCGGGAATGGCATCCGCCCAACTTTTCCCCTCGAGTTGGCGCAGCAAGTCGTCGACGAGCGCCCTTTCGCGCGGACGGCGCGAGTCTCCATCGAACCCGGTGAGCCAGGGCTCCACGGCGATGTCGCCTTCAGCGGTGAACAACGTATCGAGTGCGTGCACGAGACGCTCGACGGGACTGTCGACGACGCTCCTCGCGCCGCTGTGGGCGGGAGCCGTTGCCGGCCCGCGTCCCCAGGCGGCTCCCGTCACTTTGAGCTCGATGGTGAAAAAACTCTTGTAACCGAGAAAGAGCGGCATCTGCCCATCCAGACTCTGCGACGCTCGAAGATAGAGGCAGCCGAATGCATTCTTCATGCGATCCTCATGCTTCAGGGCAACGTCCATGAAGCCGGGACTGCCGATGATTTCGCTACCTTCGAAGAGGAAGGCGACGTTGAATGGCAGGTTTCCTCGAACAGAACGATAGGAGGCGAGTGCCGACAGCCAGGTGACGATCGGCCCCTTGGGGACCAGTCCTCCGCGGCCGTAGAGGACCGAGGGGAAGCCGTCCGCCGGCGCGATCTCGCCGCTGAAGGGTTCGCCGTTCGTCCAGCTCTCGGTGGCGCCCGCCGGACGCTCGTCGTACATCCCGTAATTGATGAGAGTGTGTTCTGACCCGGAATCGAGATAGGCCCAGACCAGCGGATGGGCACTGGTCTCGATGATCTCGACTTCCTCGCAACCGAGTTCGCGGAACAACTCCGCGATGAGCTCCGCGGACTCTCGCATGCCCGATCCGTCGATACTCACGCTCGGTTGCCTGACAAGCTTCACGATGCGTTCGATGTCGGATGGAACACGCGCTTCAATCGCGTCTAACAGGTTTTTTTCGATGTCCACTGCTCGGCTACTCGCTTTCGTTCTTTGGGAGGTCTGCCAGTCCACGCCGCTGCTCCGCGGCGTACATCCGATTGCGGTTTTCCATCATCGGGCGGTTCGGATATGACACGACTCCGCGAATCATCTCGACGAGCATTCCGTTGAAATCGAGTGAAATCCCGTCGATGTCGGGAATCGCAAGTCGTGATGTCCCGTCTATGGCACCGGCGAGGTTCGCTTCGTTCACCGTGCGTCGATAGAGATCCAGCGAAATGTACGCATCGGGCCGATCACGCAGATGGCAGATCATGGCCGCGAGCGCATAAGCACCCCAGTCCGACACAGTGCACGCGATCGTGACATCCGCGAGGGTTGGACAGGCAATGCCACCGCCACACCCACAGCCGCAGTCCCGACCGGATGGGATGTTATCGGCAACCGTTTCGCGCAGCACGCCCATGCCCAGCTCGTTGCCGAAGTCGCCAATGGCCACAGTGGGGACCCCCCTCGACTGCAAGAGTTCGTAGAGGTCGTCAACCGGAGCGATGACGCCTTCGACCCGCGCTCCGCCGGCGAAATGATAGTAGCCCTGCGCATTCCGACCGGGACGTTCGATCGCCAGGCAGAGGGCGAGACCCTCGAGCCGGTCGAACAGGGCTGCAACATCTGATGCGTCGGTGTCCAATTCGTAGCTCACGATGATCGCGTCGCTGCTCGGTTGAGATGTTCCGGTCCAGTCCGTGCCGAGGGTCGTGCTGGACAGCCCAACGCTCGTCAACGCCGCTTCCAGTACCGGCTGCACTTCTGGCTCGCAAGCGAAGACCGGAATGGCGCCGAGTGCTCGCATGAGAGTGTGTGCAATGACTGCACTCCCGATGATGCCGTCGGTTTCCGGAGCACCCGTCGGCGGGATGCGGAAGCCGGTAAGAATCAGGATGCCCCGTCGGTCTTTGTTGACAGCGGCGACGATTTTCTCGGCGGCGGCCAACACCAGCGGCCGTCCTTCGTGTTCACGGGCCCTCCGGTAGATCTTCGGCAGGAATAGGTCCCCACGCATGTCGAGACTGATCAGCCGGTCGAGGTTCTCCCCAACGGCTTCGTCGAGAATCGCCCGAGTTTCCGGTTTTCCGTTGCCCACTATGCCTCCTCGGCTGTCGCTTGTGGAACATATCTATATCTCTAGATATATAGCCTCCTCGTCGTTCGTGCCAAATACAAGGGCGGGTTTTAACAGAGTCCGAACACGGCCGTAACATGCCGGACACACATCGAGGCGGACTGCGCGGCTGAGTCGGTCAGAATCGGGACGACACCGTGACTCGATTCTGCCGACGCCCGCGGGCGGATAGCGGGGAGGCACGGTTGACAGACATTCGAACCTATGTTCGAATAAACGCATGCGGTGGAGTGGTCAGGAACTGGGGTCGGAGGAAGCATCCGCCCTGCCGGGGCTCGCCAAACTGTCCAACCTCGTCCGCAGCGTTCAGACCCCTGAGTTCGCCGGAATCACTTTCCACGAGGTGCTCGCGAAGAGTGCGCTCAATCACGTTCCGGGGGCGAGTTCGATGCCCTTCGGCTGGACGATCAACCCGTATCGAGGGTGCAGCCATGCCTGCGTCTACTGCTTCGCCCGCAAGACCCATGAGTACCTCGACCTCGATTCCGGCAAAGATTTCGACAGCCAGATCGTCGTGAAGGTGAACGTCGCCGAGGTGCTTGCCAGGGAGCTCGCCAAGCCTTCATGGGGCAGGCATCCGGTGGCGCTCGGTACCAACACGGATCCCTATCAGCGTGCTGAGGGACGGTACCGGCTGATGCCGGGCATCATCGCCGCGCTCGCCGATTCTGGGACGCCGTTCAGCATCCTGACGAAAGGCACGTTGCTTCGGCGCGATCTCCCGCTGCTCGCCGAGGCGAGTCGGCTCGTTCCCGTGGACCTGGCCATGTCGATCGCCATCTATGACGACGAACTGCAGCAATCGGTAGAGCCGGGCACTCCGACTCCGACCGCGCGACTCGCCACCGTGAAGGCGGCGCGCGAGCACGGCCTCGAATGCTCGGTCTTCATGATGCCGATCCTTCCTTTCCTCACCGATACGCGCGCACATCTCGACTACGCGCTGGCCCAGATCAGGAATGCCGGAGCGAGTTCTGTGCTCTACACGGCTCTGCATCTTCGTCCCGGTGCGAAGGAGTGGTTCATGCAGTGGCTCGCAGAGACCAGGCCGGATCTGCTGCCGCGCTACCAGCAGATGTACGGCAAGGGCGCGTCGGCGCCGAAAGACTACCGACATTGGCTCGCGGCAAAAATCAGCCCCCTGATTCGGGCCAACGGGCTCGATCGCGGCCGCGAGGAGCCCTCGACCGGTGCCGTGCGCTCCAGCGCTCTCGGAAAACTGCGCGACACCGACGGCAATCGTTCGATCATCGCCGAGGAACTGCCTGCGGCATCCGTTGACGGACGGCAACCCACACTCTTCTAATTCACTCAAATGGGGCACAATCACCCCCGAATTGGTGCCGAATTCGCAATATATCCGCGTCTTTTGGGGTACAAATGCCAGCGTGCTGATGTCATACTGACACTCTGCGCGGGCCGGGAGGGGGAGACGTGTCCCTCGGTCTACCGTCCCACCTGGCGCCTCAGGCCGTCAGCCGCTGGTTCGTTCGAGGGCTGCATGCCATCGCCTTCACCACTCTCTCCGGAGCCCTGCTCATCACCGTCGCGTTCCAGGCCGCGAATCCGCAGCTGGTGCTCTGGCCGGCGATGATCGCCCTGCTGCCGATGTTGGCCGCACTATGGTTCGCCGATCGCACGCCGACGGTGTTCTACTCGACGGCATATCTCGTCGTCGGAGCCGTGTGCAGTTTCTGGTTCACGGCGACGTTCTATTCGCAATCGGTGCTTCTCGTGGCGAGCGACGCCTTCTCGGTCGCGCTGATCAAGGTCGCGCTCGTCATGGTCGGCGGTCCACGGGGTGGCGTGATCAAACGCGTCGGCTGGTGCGTGGCGGGCTATATCACCGCCGAAGCCTCGGTTGATGCGGCGGTCCTGCTGACGGGGCACACTGTCGAATTCGACATCACCACGCTGTTGGCCTTCGTCGTGACCACGGTTGTCTTCGTGCTGAACGACCGTAGTCGCCGCCTTGCTCGACGCAGTCAGCCGCTGCTGCACCGCGCCGCGCGCGATGAGGAACTGGCGGCGATGCGCCATCGCATCGAGGTCAAGGCCGCCGCACTCATGCACGACACCGTGCTCAGCCACCTCGCCGCGATTGCGAATGCCGCCGACGGCCCATTGCATCCGGCGCTGCGGGCACAGGTCGAACGCGACCTCGAGGTGCTCGTCGGCGAGGAATGGCTCAGTGACGAGTTGCTGATTGCCGACACGGATACGCAACGGGATTGGCGGCAAAGCGGACTCTTCGCCGCCATCCAGGAGACGCGTGCAATCGGTCTCGAGATCGCATCGACCGGTGACCTCTCGGCCGTCGCGCGACTCGATCATGAAACGTCGTATGCGCTCGGCCTCGCCGTCAAACAATGTCTCGTCAACGTGCTGCGGCATGCGGACACGAATGAAGCCGAGGTGGCGGTCTACGGTTCCGAGAGGGAGATCTCGGTGATGGTCATCGACACGGGTCGCGGCTTCACCGAAACCGAGACGTCTCCGGATCGGCTCGGGCTCCGTCAGTCGGTTCGCCGCCGGATCGAATCGGTCGGTGGCGCCGTGCAGGTGTGGTCGACGCCCGGCCGCGGAACGTCGATCATGATCAGGGTTCCGGCCGCTCAGGCTCAGACCAACGCGCGGGGCACGGCATGAGTGGGAGGGAATTGACCCGACAGCAGCTCGATCCGGCTGGCACTACGGGAACCCGCGCGCTGACCGCGACACTCGCTGTCGGAGCCGTCGGATACGCGCTGATCATGACGGCGATCTCCTGGCGTGAAATATCTCACCCGGTGATCGCAACGATCGCAGTCGTGATGCTCGCCGCATCCTGTCTCCTCCTCATCCTCGCGTCGAGTCCCTATCGCGCGCCGTTCACGAGGGGGATGCACTACGTCATCCAAGCGGGTGTGCTCGCGGCGATCGCACTCGAGGCCGCCGGACAGTCGACCCCGAACGCCCTCGTGACGAACGACTGGGGTCCCATCGATCTCGGAGTGCTGATCATCGCCCTCGGCCCCTATCGTCCCGCGCGGGAGTTGGCCGCCGCTGGTGCCGTCGCGGCGATCTTCATCGGATTTCTCACCCTGGTGCGGGCAGAGCATCTGCTGACCCAGGCCCCGCCTTTCGCACTCGTCGTGGTTGCCATCACGCCGATGCTCGCGCTCTGCTTCGGCGGATGCGTTTTCTCTTTCGGACTTGTCCATTCGATCCAGAAATGGCAGCGTCGTGCCCTCCTGGCCAGCCAGAACCTCGTCGAGGAACTGCGAGAGGGGATCGCCCGCTCCGTCCAACAGGATCGGGTGACCATTCTCAGCCGTGACGTGCTGCCCTTCTTCAGCGAGATCCTCGCGCGTGATGTCATCGTCCCCGCGGACCGCGATCGTGCGCGCGAAATCGCCGACTCCATCCGCAGCGTCATGGTGGCAGAATTCGATCGCAGTTGGCTGGAAAATCTGATCGAACTGGCGGGCGGAGTCGGGCCGGGAAAGGCGGGAGCCGCTGCCGTCGTCGTCGACGATCCCGATCGCGTCGCGTCCGTGATGGCCACGGATCAGCGCACCGCGATACGCGCCCTGCTCGTGGCCATGATCGACTTCCCGGACTTTGATCGCCGAGACCTGCGCATCCAGCTCTCGAAGGACGGCTCGGGATGCCGCGGCCGGGTGGCCGCGAACCTCGACATCACCGACCACGTCCTCCACTCGGCGCTCGCGCCCTATTTCGCGGTAATGCGCGCCGTTTTCACCGACTTCCAGATCGATTTCGTACAACCAACACTCACATTGAGGTTCTCCTATGAATAGCAGTAGTCCGGCGGGTCTCCGCCCCACACATCGGGTCCGCCTGGCGATCCTGGACGACCACGAGGTCCTTCTCGACAGTCTGAGCAGCTGGATCAGCGCGAATGCACCCGACTTCGACCTCGTCCTCAGCGCGCACACCTGGCTTCAGCTCGTGCACAGCGACAACTTCCCGACGGAGCTCGTTTTCATCGACTTCCAACTCAAGGAGCCGGTCTCGATCGAGGCCAGGGTGCGCACCTGTCGCGCCGCGGGTGCCAAAGTCATCGTGCTGAGCAGCCTGGACACGCGAGAAGCCCGCGACCGCGCGCTGGATGCTGGCGCGTCCACATTTCTCAGCAAGTCGATCCCGATGCGCGAGGTCATGGAGGCGGCGCGCTCCGTCATGGGGGTTGCGACCGGCGAGGCACTGCAGCGGGACTGGCGGCCGCTGCCGATCGGCGCGATCAACCAGTCGAGGCCCAAGCTGAGCCACGGGGAGGCCGAGGCCTTTAAACTGTATGTGTCGGGCTTCAGTACCACGGAGGTCGCACAGCAGATGAACGTTCAGTACGAAACCGCGAAGACCTACCTGAGGCGGGTGCGGGAGAAGTACGCCAAAGCCAATCGACCGGCGAGCAAGAAAGCGGAGCTGATCCGCAGGGCTGCCGAGGACGGATACCTCCAGTAGTGGCAAAGCTCTATTTTCGCTACGGCGCGATGAACAGCGGTAAGAGCACGGCGATGCTCCAGGCCGCCTATAACTATGAGGAGCGCGGTCAGCAGGTGCTGCTCGCCAAACCCAGTGTGGACACGCGCGGTGACAATGGCATCGTTTCGCGTCTGGGTGTTACCCGGCCCGTCGACTTCGTAATCCTCCCCAGCGACGACGTGTATGCGAAGTTCGGGCGCGAACGATCGCGCGTGCTGCGCAGAACCGGTGTCGACGTGAGCTGCCTGCTCCTCGACGAGGCGCAGTTCCTCAGCGAGCCGCAGGTGGACGACCTGCTTCGCATCGCGATCCAGGAGGGCGTTCCCGTGCTGGCCTACGGCATCCGCACCGATTTCCAGACCGTCGCCTTCCCCGGCAGCCGTCGTCTGCTCGAGATCGCCCACTCGTTGGAAGAGCTCAAGACGATCTGCCGGTGTGGACGCAAGGCGATCTTCAATACGCGAAAGATCGACGGCCAGTTCGTCTTCGACGGCGACCAGGTCGCCATCGACACCTCTCGTTCCAGCGCGGGCGAGGTCTCCTACGAGTCCCTCTGCGGCGCCTGCTACCTCGAGGAGAGTCACGGCCAGCTCGGCGGCGGCCGTCGTCGCGTGCTCGTCGAGCCGGCCGAGATCGTCTACGGCTCGGCCCCCGATCCCGACTTCACCTAGAACCGCGCCGCGTCCGCCGGCTGTCGTCCGCGTCGCGTATCGTTCGCTGAACCGTTGCGGAGGATGACACGCCGTAACAGCCCGCCCGACGACCGAGACACGCCGCAACGATCCTCCGCAACGGCAGGACTCGGCACCAGTCAACCACGTGACTACCATCCCAAAAACCACAAAACGCCCTCCAGAAGGAGAGCGAAATGCGAGCCAGCTAGTGGTCGGGGTAGCGGGATTTGAACCCACGACCTCTTCGTCCCGAACGAAGCGCGCTACCAAACTGCGCCACACCCCGATTGATTTCCGACCTCACCCTAAGGTTCGATCCGAAGCCTCATCAAGAATAGCTGATATCGCGGCCGACGAGTGTCAACAGTGTCGCTTCGGGTGGGCAGGCGAACCGCACCGGCGCGTAGATCGACGTCCCGAGGCCGGCGGAGACGTTGAGATACGCGACGTGGCCCGCGTGCTTCCAGAGGCTCAGGCCCTTGACCTGGTCGCGCGGGATGTCGCAGTTGGTGACGAGCGCGCCGTACCCGGGCAGGCAGACCTGGCCGCCGTGAGTGTGGCCGGCGAAGATCAGCTCGGCGCCGTAGGTCACGAATGAGTTGAGCACGCGCTGGTACGGCGAGTGGGTGAGGCCGACGGTGATCGGGTCGGATCCGGTCGTGTCGTCCTGCCAGCCGACATTCTCACGCATCTCATCCATCGCGCCCGGCAGCTTAGCGAGCTTGTCCCAGCCGATGTGTGCGTCGTTCACCCCCATGAACTCTAGCCGCGAGCCCTTGATGCTCATGGCCCGGGCAGTGTTGTTGAGGTCCAGCCAGCCGAGCCCCCCGAGGAATGAGTTGAGCCGAGCCGTGTCGAGGTTCGGCGGATGATGCCTCTTTTCCGAGGGCCCGGAGAAGTAGGTGAAGGGGTTCTTGGCAACCGGACCGTGGTAATCGTTCGATCCGTGCACGTACACACCGGGAATGCCTCGGAACGGTTCGAGGGCGTACTCGACACCCTCGTTGCCGCGCACATGCCCCAAGTTGTCTCCCGTGTCGATGACCAGGTCCGGTTCGTAGAGGGCGAGGCCGCGGATCCAGTCCTGCTTTGCCCTCTGCCAGGGCGCCATGTGCAGGTCGGCGAGATGCAGCACCGTCAGCGGTCGCGCTCCGGGCCTCAGCACCGGCACAACCTGCTTGCGCAGGGTGAACCGATTGCGCTCGATGAGTGTTCCCCAGCCGATGGCGCCGAGTCCGGCCGCGGCCAGCGACGCCACGGCGGTGCCGGCCAGCGTCCGATTAGAGCCGCGCATCAATGACAGGCCTTCAGTTGCCCGATGGCGAGCTTGATCTCGTCGCTCGGTCGCGCCTGCGTTCCGGGGGGCGGGTTGCTGGCGACGACCTTGCCGACATCGCTGGGATTCGTGACCATCTGGCAGTCCTGGCTCACGTTGTTCCAGCCTGCCGCGCTGAGCATGGCCTTGGCGCCACCGAAACTGTTCGAGTGCCCGGTAACGACATCCGGCACCGTGCCCAGCGATCCGTCGCTCACGTAGAGCGTGATCGTCGCGCCGAGCGAGGTGCTGCTTCCGGTGGTCGGAGTGGTTCTGGACACGGTGCCCGCCGGAAGCGCCGATGGCTCCGTTGGGCCGTCCGCGACGTTGAACTGGAGGCTCTCGAGGAGCTTGCGCGCGGTGGCGGGGCTCTGGCCGACAACGTTCGGCACGGACGCACTCCGCCCGGTCAGGAGGGATGCCTCCGGGGCAGGGAAGGCGCCTCCCTTGTATGCCGGGTTCGCGTTGAGCGACTTCATCGTGGTCTTGAAGATCATGAACTTCAGGCTGTATCCGTTGACTCCGCCGACGCTGATCTGGCGCAGACTCTGTTCGCCGCCCGGATTCTTCGCCGTGGCCTTGGCCGGATTTCCGACGATGTTCCCGACCCAGACCGCCAGCGCCATCTTCGTCGTTGTCCCGATCAGCCAGTTCTGGTACGAGCCGTCTGTTGTTCCCGTCTTGCCCACGAGTTCGACACCGTCGCGGGGGTTGCCCGCTGTCGCAGTACCGGATGCGAAAACGGTCTTCAGCGCGTAGGCGACGGTGGCTGCGATCTGGGGACTGATCGCGCTGGTGCACTCCGTGGGTTCGCCGGGAAGGCCCTTGCCATCCGGGCCGACGATCTTATCGATGGCCGTCGGCTTGCAGTACGTTCCGTTGGCTCCGATGGTGGCGATGGCACCAGCCATGGTCATGGGCGAGATGAGGTTCGTTCCCAGGGTCGATGATGGAAGCACTTCGAGCTCCTTGCCGTCGGCGCGGTGCACACCCATCGCCTGCGCATCGTTGCGGATGGCGCAGAGATCGAGCTTCTTCGCCATCTCGACGAACGCGACGTTAACAGACGAGGTCGTCGCTCTCAGCACAGACCACGATCCGCCCTCACCCGGGGAGTCGTTCTGCGGAAAATATGCGTCGCCGGTGGGAGATCCGTTGCATTTGAAACTGTTGGCGGGGAACTGCTTCGGGGTGCCGTTCACCTGTTCCTGCAGACCGTGGCCGTTCTGCAGCCAGTCGACGAGCGTGAAGATCTTGTAGGTCGACCCGGTCTGAAAACCGTTGGAACGTCCGTAGGCGAAGTCGGTGCTGAAATTGACGGAGGTCTGGGCGGCGGTCGCCTGGCTTGTGTTGTTGTATTCCTTGTTCTGACCCATCACGCGGATCTTGCCGGTGCCGGGTTCCAACGCCACGGCAGAAGAGCCCAGGGCGAACCGGCTCTCCGTGGCGGGGGTGACCGTATTGAGCTGGTTCTGCGCGACGTCCTGCTGGTCGAGGTCGAGGGACGTGTAGATCTGGTATCCCCCGGTAGCCCAGTTTTTATCGCGCTCCTGCTGCGTGCTACCGAGCGCCGGCAGTTCGAGGGTCCGCCGCACGGCGTAGTCGCAGAAGAACTTGGCGCTGGCGTCGAGAGCGTTGAGGCAGCCATTGGTCGCTGGCTGCAGTTTCACATAGGACTCGATCGGCGTCGCAACGGCTTCATCGTATTGTTTCTGCGTGATCTTCTTGAGCGAGAGCATGTCGGCGAGAATCGTGTCTCGCCGTGCCTTGTTTGCCGGGAAGTTCTTCGGGTCTCCCAGGTTGAGCGCGGACGGCTGCTGGACGGTGGCGATGAGGCTCGCCGCCTCGGGGAGCGTCACGTCCTTGGCGTTGATGCCGTTGAAGTAGCGCTGAGAAGCGGCCTGCACACCGTAGGTGACCCCGCCGAACCCGTTGATGTTCAGATAGGCGAGCAGGATCTGGTTCTTGGAGTACCGCTTCTCGAGACCGATGGCGAGCTTCATCTCCTGGAGCTTGCGAGCGGGGGTGGTCTGGATGGCGTCGGCGTAGGCCTTGTCGCGGGTGGTCTTGTCGTCGATGAGCTGGGATTGCGCGATGCGGATGTTCTTGACCAGCTGCATCGCGATGGTCGATCCGCCGGTGGTCCCGGTGTTCGTGACATATCCGGTGGCCGCGCGCAGCAGCGACTGGAGGTCGACGCCGCCGTGGTCGTAGTAACGGCGGTCCTCGCCGGCGACCGCCGCATCCTTCAAGAACTGGGACACGTTGTTCCAGTCGACGTCCTGTCGATTCTGGCTATAGACGGTCGCGATCTGCACCGGCTGTCCGCCGCGAAGCGCATAGATCTGGTTGCGCTGCGCCTGCCCGCCGATCGTGATGTAGTCCGGCAGGTTCTCGAAGACCCCGATGGTGCTCTTCGCCGCGACACTCGTCACCGCCAGCGCCGGAGTGACCATCGCGGTGACCAGCACGCCGGCAATCACGCTGAAACCGACAAGGCCGATCAGCCCTCCGAGCAGGCCGGATGGCTTCATTTTTGGGGCGGGCATAGAAATAAGGGTACGGGATGGTCTAGCAATTACCTGGGCGTCACTGCGGACAGGCTCCCGGCGCCGGATCGTAGTGGCCGTTCGAGTCCGCAGTGGCGGCCCCGACGACAGTCAGCGTGACCGGATCGGACTTGGCCGCCGTGGCGTTCGCCGCGGGAGTGGAGTCCTGGACGGTGCAGACGGTGGTGCCGGGAGTCGCCTGGACCCAGGTGTAGGTCACATTGCCGGGGTTGAAGCCGCTCGAGGTGATAGCTGCATTCGCGGCTTGCCTGGTCATCCCGATCACGTTGGGCATCACGGTGGACAGAGAGCCATCGCTGGTATAGACGGTGACGGATGCCCCGGTGGGCGTCTTCGTGCCGGTGGCGGGGTCGGTGCTGGCGACCCGCCCGACGGGGAGGGCGGAGGGAACGGGACCGCCGTCGACGTACACGAACTGCAGGCTCTCGAGGAGCGACTTCGCCTGGGCCGGGGTCTGGCCGGCCAGCGCCGGAACGATCGCCGACGAGCCGCCGAGAACCGTGGCGCTCGGAACGCCGAAGGCACCGCCCTTGTAGGCCGGGTTCGTATCGGCGAGTTTCATGATCGCCCTGAACACGTTGAACCGCGCGTAGCTGGCGTAGTTCTGCTTGGTGATCGGGTTGCTCAGCTTTCTGAGGCTCTGGTGGCCGACGATGTTGCCGGTCCAGACCGCGGTGGCGATCTTGGTGGTCGTTCCCATGATCCAGACGTGGTCGGCGACATCCGAGGTTCCGGTCTTGCCGCCGATCGGGATCTTGTCGTTGGGATTGCCCAGTCGGCTGGTGCCACTCGTCATGCTTCCCACCATGGCGTTCGCCACGCCAGCGGCGACATCGGCGGTGAGCGGCTGGCTGCAGGTCTTCGTCTGTCCAGGGAGCTCTTTGCCCGCGGGGTCGACGATCTTGTCGACGATGATCGGGTCGCAGTGCAGTCCGCTGCCGCCGATGGTCGCCGCCGCCCCGGCCATGGTCAGGGGCGCCTGGGGATTGTTGCCGAGGATCGAGTTCGGATTGACCTTCAGCTCTTTGCCGGTGGCGAGGTGGGCGCCCATGCTCGCAGCGGTGTCGCGGATGCTGCAGAGGTCCTGTTTCGTCGCCATGCGCATGAATGCGTTGTTGACCGATCCGATCAAAGCCTGCTTGACGGTCATGTTGCCGCCGGCGCCCGAGTCGTTCTTGAGCTTGAAGGGACCGCCGATCTGCGCGGGATCGCAGGGCGCGGTGAAGTCAGAGGGCAGATAATTCTGCGGCGAACGGCCGTCGACGAGATCGTTGAGGCCGTGGCCATTCTGGAGCCAGTTCGCCAGATCGAACACCTTGTAGGTAGACCCGGTCTCGAATCCGGTCGAGCCGCCATAGGGGTAGTCGGAGGTGAAGTTGACGGCGGTCTTCGTGGGATCCTTGGCAGCCTCTGGAGCGTCGTCAAAGGCCTTGTTCTGCGCCATCACGAGAATGCGCCCGGTGCCGACCTCGACGGTGTTCGCGGTCGCCCCCAGCTGGAATCGCGACTCGTTTGCGGGTGCCTGTACGTCGAGGGCGGCCTGCGCGGCATCCTGGAGGTTCAGGTCGATGCTCGTGTAGATCTTGTAGCCACCCTGATCGAAGTTGGCCTTGCGCTCCGCCGGGGTGGCTCCGAGTGCGAGAACCATCGGGGGAAGCCCGAGGGCACCGGCGGCGGTGGTGGCCGTGATCAGCTTCGACACGTAGTCGCAGGCCAACTTGGCGTCGGTCGCGCTGCGGCATCCGCTGATCGGGGGGCTCAGCTTCACGTAGGACTCGATGGTCGTCGCGATCGCGTCGTCGTGCTGTTTCTGATCGATGTACTTGAGGCTGAGCATCGCGTCGAGAATCTGATCACGACGGAGCTTGTTCGCCGGATACTTCTTGGGGTCGTCGAGGCTCTGCAGGTTGGGTTGCTGCACGATGGCGATGAGGCTCGCGGCCTGCGGCAGTGTGACGTCTTTCGCCGAGACACTGAAATACTGCTGCGCCGCCGACTCGACGCCGTAGGTGTTCGACCCCATACCGACGATGTTGAGGTAGCCGAGAAGAATCTCTTGCTTCGTGTACTTCTTATCGAGGCCGATCGCAAGCTTCATCTCCTTGAGCTTGCGATCGATCTTCTGGCCCTTGGCCTGATCGAGGGCGATCTTGCGCTTGGCGGGATCCGCGATCGCCGCCGCCTGGTTCACCAGGATGTTCTTGACCAGTTGCATGTCGAGCGTCGAGCCGCCGCTCTGCACCGATCCCGAACTCAGGTTTCCGATCACGGCACGAGCGAGCGACGACACGTCGACGCCGCCGTGCTGATAGAAACGACGATCCTCTCCGGCGACGACGGCCTGAGTGAGAAGCGGAGACACCTCATCCCACTTGACCTCTTTGCGGTTCTCTTTGAAGGTCGTGGCGATGAGCACCGGCTGTCCATCACGGTTCGCGTAGAACTGATTCTGCTGCGATTGCGTGCCGAGCTGGATGAAATCTGGAAGGTTCTCGAAGACCCCGATCGTGCTCTTCGCCGCCACGCTGGTCGTCGCTAGTGCCGGGGTGATCATCGTCGTGACCAGTACGCCGGCGAGTATGCCGAGCCCGACAACCCCGACGAGTCCTGCAAATCCGCCAGAAGGCCTCACATTTTTGGCAATCACAGAGGCAAGAGTACGGGATGCCGGCTCACTTTCGCGGAGCCGCGGCGTCAGGTCATGGGCACAGCGTCCCTGGATCCGTACCGCCGGTCGGACCACCGTTGCTCACGCTGAGCGTGATCGACGCATCCTTGGCTGTCGAGGCATTCGCGGCCGGAGTGCTCGCCGTCACCGTGCAGATGTCGCCTGGCGAACCCGCCACCCAGCTGTAGGTGACCTTGGAGGTGTCGAATCCATCGGTCGTCAGGGTGCCGACGGCGGCCTGACGTGACATCCCGACGACGTTGGGCATGGTGGTCGCGAGCGTTCCGTCGCTGGTATAGACGGTGATGGTGGAGCTGATCGCCGCGATGGATCCGGCAGCGGGATTGGTCCGGACGACCTCACCCACCGGCAGCCCCGACGCCACGGGTCCACCGTTCACCGCGTCGAACTGGAGGCTATTGAGAAGGGATTGAGCCTGGGCGAACGACTGCCCGGTCACCGTCGGAACGGTGACGCCGGTGCCGTGCAGGAGGTTCTGGTCGACGGCTGGGAATGGGCCGCCCTTGTACGCGGGATTGCTATTGAGCGATTTCATGGTGGCCCTGAAGATGTTGAACTTCGTGTTGTAGCCATTCGTGCCGGCGATTGTGATCTGCCGGAGACTCTGGTCACCCTGCGGGTTGTTCGCCGTAGCCTTCGCCTGGGTGCCCTGGATGTTTCCCACCCAGACCGCGAGGGCGGCCTTGGTGGTGGTGGCGATGAGCCAGTTCTGATACGAGCCGTCGGTGGTACCCGTCTTGCCGATGATCGGCACGCCGTCCTTCGGCGCGCCCTGGGCGCCGGTGCCACTCTTCATGACGGTTGCGAGCGCGTAGGCCACGGTTGCCGCGATATTGGGCGCGATCGCACTGTCGGTACAGGTCTTCGGCTGTCCGCCGAGTTTCTTGCCATCCGGTCCGACGATGGAGTCGACGATCGTCGGCGCACAGTAGGTGCCGTTCGCCCCGATGGTTGCGATCGCCGCGGCCATCGTGAGCGGGGCGATCTCGTTCGTTCCGAGGATCGCGGCAGGCTGGGGATCCAGCTGGCCGCCCTTGGCCGGATGTACGCCGAGGGCCTTGGCATCGTCGCGGATGGCGCAGAGATCGAGCTTCTGGGCCATGCCGACGAAAGCCGCATTGACGGACGCGGATGTGGCGCTGAGCACGCTCATCGAGCCGCCTTCACCGGCCGAATCGTTTTTAGGGGTGTACGTCCCCGCAAAGGGGCCGCCACACCCGGAGGCCTTGAAACTGGACTGCTGGAAAGTTCGCACGCTGCCGTTGACGGTGTCATTGAGCCCGTGGCCGTTCTGCAGCCAGTCGATCAACGTGAAGATCTTGTAGGTCGATCCGGTCGGGAATCCGCCCGAGTTTCCGTAGGCGTAGTCCGTGCTGTAGTTGATGCCGGTCTGCGCGGGGGTGGCGTTCAGGGTGTTGTTGTACTGCTTATTCTGTGCCATCACCAGGATGCGCCCGGTACCCGGTTGCACGGCATCCGCGGCGGCCCCGAGCGCGAACCGGGTCTCGGTCGGTGGGGCGCTGGTGTTCAGGGCGGTCTGCGCAACGTCCTGCTGGTCGAGGTCGATGCTGGTGTAGATCTTGTAACCACCGGTCGCGAAGTTGGCCGCCCGCTCGGTCGCGGTTGCACCGAGCGAGGTGAGGGTCGGCACCAGCTTCTTCACGTAGTCGCAGGCGAACGGCGCGTCCTTGGCGTAGAGGCAGCCATTGCTCGGAGCGGTCAACTTGACCTCATCCGCGATCTTGGTGTTGATGGCCTCATCGAGTTGAGCCTTGGTGATGTACTTCTCCGTATACATGTCCTTCAGGATCTGGTCGCGACGTACCTTGTTCGCCGCGTAATACTTGGGGTCGCTGAGGTTCTGCAGGTTGGGCTGCTGCACGATGGCCACCAGACTCGCGGCCTGGGCCAGGGTGACGTCCTTGGCATCCACGCTGAAGTACTGCTGCGCGGCCGATTGCACACCGTAGGTGTTGCCGCCGAAGCCGGTGATGTTCAGATAGGCCACCAGAATCTGCTGCTTGCTGTAGCGCTTGTCGAGCCCGATGGCGAGCTTCATCTCCCGCAGCTTGCGCTGGAGACTGCTGTCGATGGCAGCGGTGTAGGCCGCCTTCTGTTTCGCCGGGTCTGTGATCTCCAGTGCCTGCTGTACCAGGATGTTCTTGACCAGCTGCATATCGAGCGTCGAACTTCCGCTGGTGATCGAGTTGCTGACCAGGTTGCCCGCGGCGGCTCGGATGACGGAGGGCACATCGATTCCACCGTGCTGGTAGAAGCGGCGGTCCTCACCCGCGACCGCGGCGTTCTTCAGGAAGGGGGAGATCTGGCCGGCCGTGACCTCCTGACGGTTCTGGTTGTAGATCGTCGCGATCGGAACCGGGCTGCCGCCGCGGTTCGCGTAGACCACGTTCTGCTGTGACTGCGCACTGATCTGGACGTAGTCGGGCATGTTGTCGAAGACGCCGATGCTGGCCTTGGTCGCCTCGCTCGACACCGCTATGGCCGGAGTGACCATCGCCGTGACGAGTATGCCCGCGAGGACGCTGAAGCCGATGAGTCCACCCGCAGCTTTGGGCAGAGCGGAACGCCAAGAATCCTGAGCCATACAATCAAAGCTACGTTTGCAACCTCTTCTGAACCTGAATGGACGCCGAGATGACGACCTGGGAATACCTCACGACGCCGCTGATCGTGCACAATACGGCCGCCATTTTGAACAACTGGGGTGAGCAGGGTTGGGAGCTCGTGCAGATCGTGACGGGCCCGGAAGGTGGGCTCGTCGCCTATCTCAAGCGCGAGAAGGAAGAGGACGCATAATGTCGAAACTGGATGACCGGCTCGCCGAGCTCGGGCTCGATATCCCCGAGGTGGCCAGGCCAGCAGGCAGCTACATCCCGGCGGTTGTGAGCGGAAACCTCGTGTTCACGTCTGGACAGCTGCCGTTCGTGGCCGGCGCGTTGCCCGCGACCGGCAAGGTCGGCGCGGCGGTTTCTCCCGACGAGGCGCATGGCTATGCCGCCACCTGCGTGCTGAACGCGCTCGCCGCCGCCAAGTCGGCGATCGGATCGCTGGATCGCATCACGCGCGTGGTCAAGGTCGTCGGGTTCGTGGCATCCGATCCATCGTTCACCGGTCAGCCCGGTGTGATCAACGGCGCCTCTGATCTGCTCGGCGAGATCTTCGGCGACGCGGGACTTCACGCCAGGAGTGCCATCGGAGTCGCGGTCCTGCCGCTCGACTCGCCGGTCGAGGTAGAGCTCATCCTCGAGTTCGCCTAGTCGGATGCCAGCTGGCCGCTGATGATCTGCATCACGCTCGAGTCGGCGAGGGTCGTGGTATCGCCGATGGCTCGGCCCTCCGCGACATCCTGAAGCAGGCGGCGCATGATCTTGCCGGAGCGCGTCTTCGGAAGCTCCGCGACGATGAAGATCTGACGCGGCCTCGCGATCGCGCCGATCTGCTCGGCGACATGCCTGCGCAGCAGTGCGCTCGCCTCGTCCGCGGTCTGTAGTTCTGACTGGTCCGAGCGCAGGATCACGAAGGCGACGACGGCCTGGCCTGTGGTCTCGTCTGCCGCGCCGACGACGGCCGCCTCCGCGACGATCGGATGGGAGACGAGGGCCGACTCGATCTCGGCGGTCGAGAGACGGTGACCGGAGACATTCATGACGTCGTCGACGCGGCCGAGCAACCAGATATCGCCGTCCTCGTCGAGGCGGGCACCGTCGCCGGCGAAATATTTGGGCTTCTCGAACAGCGCAGTGCCGAATTT
>JAODMH010000173.1 GCA_025465035.1 Microbacteriaceae bacterium
CCTCGCGACGAAAGCCATGGTGGCCGCCCTCCTGGGGGAGACCCCAAGCGTGCTCCGGGACGTGCCGGATATCAGTGACGTCGAGGTGGTGCGCGGGCTTCTCGAGGTATACGGCGTCATCGTCTCCACTCCCGTTCCCGGTGAGATGCTCTTCGACACCAGCAACGTGGAGAAGGCGCACTTCGCGGAGATCGACGCGCACGCCGGCTCCAGTCGCATCCCGATCCTGTTCTGCGGACCGCTGCTGCACCGCCTCGGTGAGGCGCGCATCCCGGACCTCGGCGGTTGCCGCATCGGCGACCGACCGATCGACTTCCATCTCGACGCCCTGCGCGCGATGGGCGCCGTCGTCGACAAGAGCTTCGAGGGCATCTACATCACCGCGCCGAACGGTCTCCACGGCGCCAACATCACGCTGCCCTATCCCAGCGTCGGCGCGACGGAGCAGGTGCTCCTCTCGGCCGTGCGGGCCAAGGGGACCACCGAGCTGACGAATGCGGCCATCGAGCCGGAGATCATGGATCTCATCGCCATCCTGCAGAAGATGGGTGCGATCATCTCGGTCGAGCCCAACCGGGTCATCCTGATCGAGGGTGTCGACCGCCTCGAGGGCTACAAGCACCGCGCGCTGTTCGACCGCAACGAGGTTGCCAGCTGGGCCGCCGCGGCGCTCGTGACCAAGGGCGACATCTTCGTGGAGGGCGCGAGGCAGAGCGAGCTCATGACCTTCCTCAACGTCTTCCGCAAGGTGGGTGGCGCCTTCGACGTCGAGGACGATGGCATCCGCTTCTACCACCCCGGCGGGGAGCTCAAGCCCGTCACGATCGAGACGGATGTGCATCCCGGCTTCATGACGGACTGGCAGCAGCCGCTCATCGTGGCCCTCACTCAGGCGACCGGCACCTCGATCGTGCACGAGACGGTGTACGAGGACCGCTTCGGGTTCACGGATGCGCTCAACGAGATGGGCGCCCAGATCGTGGTGCACAAGCAGGGCCTTCCGGACTACCCGCGCCGGGTTGCTCGCCGCGACTTCGAGCAGGCGGCGGTGATCACCGGTCCGACGAAGCTCCACGGAGCCAACGTGCGCGTTCCGGACCTCCGCGGCGGATTCAGCTATCTGATCGCCGCGCTGAGCGCCGACGGTGTTTCGACCATCAGCAACGTGGGGATCATCAGCCGCGGCTATGAGCACTTCATCGACAAGCTCGAAGTGCTCGGCGCCGACTTCGTCTTCGAGGGCTAAGCGGCGTTGCCGGAGCCCACGAAGGTCGAGCGGCACAGGTCGGAGAAGATCCCGATCTTCCGGCTTCTGGCCGGACTCCTGATCCCGCTCATGGAGGTACTCGCCCGATACGTCATCATCGACGCCGACAAGATGCCGAAGCATGGCGCTTTCATCTGTGCGCCCAACCACTACAGCGAGATCGATCCCGTCGTGGTCGGGCGGGTGATGTATAAACTCGGCCGCGCGCCGCGATACCTCACCAAGGCATCCTTGTTTAAGGTTCCCGTCGTCGGCTGGTTCCTGCGTACCTCAGGGCAGATCCCGGTCGAGCGGGTCGGAGCCGTTCGGGGCAGCGATCCGCTCGCCGCGGCGAAGAAGCTCGCCAGGGAGGGTCTCGCGGTCGTCGTCTATCCGGAGGGTTCGCTGACCCGCGACCCCGACCTGTGGCCGATGCGCGGAAAGACCGGTGCCGTGCGGCTGGCGCTCCAGGCGGGGGTTCCGCTCATCCCGGTGGCGCACTGGGGAACCCAGCTGGTGATGCCGCGCTACGGCAAGAAGATCAGTTTTTTTCCGCGCAAGACCATCTGGGTCAAGATCGGCGACCCCGTCGACCTCTCGGCCTTCGCCGGCCGCGGCCTCGACCCCAAGACCCTCCACGAAGCGACGGCGCTGCTCATGGCTGCGATCACCGAACTCCTGGTCGAGCTGCGCGGCGAACCGGCGCCGGTCGAGCCGTGGGATCCCTCCAAGCACGACCAGAGCGAGATCGGCCGTTTTGAATAACCCGAACCCCATGACCCTCCCGATCCGCATCTCCCTCCCCGGAGTGCGTAGAGTCGCCGTGCTCGGCGCCGGCAGCTGGGGCACCACCTTCGCGAAGGTGCTGGCCGACGGAGGATCGGATGTCGCGCTCTGGGCCCGCCGCCCGGAACTCGCGCGCGAGATCTCGCAGTCGAAGCGCAACAGCGACTATCTGCCCGGTATCAACCTCCCGCGCAACCTGTGGTCGAGTTCGCTCCTCCCCGACGTGCTCGACGGCGCCGAGATAGTGTTCGTCTCGATCCCCAGCCAGTCACTGAGGGAGAACCTGCGGATCTTTCGCGAATTGATCCCGTCGGATGCCATCGTCGTGAGCCTCATGAAGGGCGTCGAGAAAGGCACCCGCTTTCGCATGAGCGAGGTGATGGTGCAGGAACTTGACACCGATCCCGGGCGCATCGCCGTGGCATCCGGACCCAATCTCGCGCTCGAGATCGCCAAGGAGCAGCCGACGGCTGCCGTCGTCTCGTCGACGAGCCTCGAAACCGCGACAACC
>JAODMH010000067.1 GCA_025465035.1 Microbacteriaceae bacterium
CCACCTACAACTGGAACTCGGCGACGATCATCTCACTGCTCATCGGGACCGTGATCGCCGCGATCGCCTTCGTCATGGTCGAGCGTCGTGCCGCAGAGCCGATCATGCCGCTCGGCTTCTTCAGGGACCGCAACTTCAACCTCACGACGATCGCCGGCTTGATCGTCGGTATCGCCATGTTCGGCGCCCTGGCCTACCTGCCGACGTACCTGCAGATGGTGACCGGAGTCAACGCCACTCAGGCAGGGTTCCTGATGATCCCGATGATGGCGGCGCTACTGATCACCTCCATCGGTGCCGGCCAACTCGTCTCGAAGACCGGCCGCTACAAGTGGCTGCCGATCATCGGAACCGCCATCGTCGCCATCTCGCTCCTGTTGCTCTCGACGATGACTCCCACACTGGCGGTCTGGCTCCTCTGCACCTACCTCGCGATCATGGGTATCGGACTCGGCCTGAGCATGCAGATCCTGATCCTGATCGTGCAGAACTCGTTCCCGGTGTCCCAGGTCGGCACCGCCACCGCGTCGAACAACTACTTTCGCCAGATCGGCGCATCCCTCGGATCGGCGATCGTCGGAAGCCTCTTCGTCGCGAAGCTGACCAGCCTCCTCGCGGCTCGGCTGCCGAGCGGCGGCTCGGCTGGCGGCAACTCGAACTCCTTCACCCCGGCGGCGGTAAAGCAGCTGCCCGCAGCCGTTCGGGACATCATCGTCGGCGCCTACAACGACGCCTTGACGCCCGTGTTCCTCTACATGGTTCCGCTCGTCCTCCTCGCCGTAGTGCTGCTCATCTTCGTGAAGGAGAAGCCGCTGGCGACCACCATCGACCGGGGCGCGCCGGTTGAGGATGCCGAAGTGCTCGCTACCGTATAGAACGAGAAACGGCGCAGGACCGGTTGGCTTCTTCATGGGAGAGGCTGGCCGGTCCTGAGGCACGTATGCCGCGCGGGCACCGACCAGATCGGCGAACGGGTCGCGCGATAGTGGTGTGATGCTCGCCAGAGAGGCCACGTCGCATAGGCAAATTCGGGGTACAAAACAGCACTTCCACCCCTAATTCGAGGGGGAATTGCCGCAACGAAACGCCCCCATTTCTAGGGTAGTTTCGGCCCCGGTGCCCCGGAATCGCTTGTGGGCGCCCTCGGCCGGGCCTAGCGTTGTGATGGGACACCTCACGTGGGGTACGTGTCCGACCGGGTTCGGGGGAATCTGTAATGAAGCGTTTCGCACTTCTGACGGTGCTGGTCACCGCTGTGCTGACTCTCCTGCTCCCCTTCGTCGGCGGCAGTGGTCCAGGGATCGACGCCTCCGCGTCGGCATCCGGTTCCGCGATTCCGGTCTTCGCTTCATCGCCCACTACCGTCATCGCACCGTCCGCGAGTGCTTCGAACCTCGCGGTGTTCTCGGGACGTAATTCCGTCCTCACGAGTTCGCAGAAGAAGGTCGTCCCCAACCTCACCGTCGATACCGAGCATCTGGCTCAGAAGCCGGTTCCGATTCCCGTCGTCGTGCCGCCGACAGCATCGACCCAGAAGAGCGCGGTGTCGACCCAGAAGAGCGCTGCGGCCAGCGGAACCGTCCAGCGTCGTGCAGCCGCCGCAGCCGTGGGAGTGTCCTGTCCGACCGGAGGAGCCGGCGGCGGAAGCGCGCCCGGAAGGACTTCGGTCGGCGGCGTCAGCGGGACCACGACCTCGGACATCCAGAGTTTCTCGGCCAAGTACAACGCCATCCGGATCGCCAACTGCTTGCAACCCATCCCGGCCGCCAACTTCCGCTACGACGCCTGCATGGAACAGCGGCTGTTCTGGATCGCCGAAGACCCGAGCACCGACCCGTCGAGCGCCTGGGGACACATCGGTTCGGTGCGCAGCGACGGAGTTCCGAGCGTCGGCTGCGACGGAAACCTGGCCGGCGGATCGGGCAACACCGGTGCGACGGTCGCTCAGAAGTGGTGGGACTCTCTCCCGCACCGCGCCTCGCTGTACCGGCCGACGGTGACAGGGAGCACGGCCGGGGTATGCATTTACTTCGCCATGACTCACGGTGGAATCCCGAACGATCCATCGAGCTTCACCCGCGCCGCCGCGCGCTGGGGTGGCTGCTAGCGCGGTGTAGATTTCTTAAGGCGAATGCCGCGTAAGCGGCCGCCGAAAGGGAGACATGTCGGGAAACATTCGCTGGGGCATCCTCGGCACCGGTTGGATTGCGCACCAGCAGACCGCGGATCTGATCGGCAACGGATTCACCGTCACCGCCGTCGGTTCGCGCGACCAGCAATCGGCGGATGCCTTCGCCGCCGAGTTCGGAATCACGAGTGCTCACGGCAGCTACGAGGCGCTGGTCGCGGACCCGGATGTCGACGTGATCTACGTCTCGACGCCGCATCCGTTCCACGCTTCGGCCGCCCTGCTCGCCCTGAACGCCGGCAAGCACGTGCTCGTCGAGAAGCCTTTCACCCTCACCGCGGCCGAGGCGCGGGAGGTGGTCGACGTCGCCGCGGCGAACAAGCTCGTGGTACTCGAGGCGATGTGGGCACGCTTCCTGCCGCACATGCTGCGCATCCGGGAGATCATCGCGGCTGGCACGATCGGCGAGGTACGCACTCTCATCGCCGATCACAACCAGAACCTGCCCAAGGAACCTGAACATCGCATCAACAACCCGGAACTCGGTGGTGGCGCCCTGCTCGACCTCGGCATCTATCCGGTGTCCTTCGCCTTCGACCTGTTCGGCACGCCGATCTCGGTGAACGCGATCGCGAGTTTCACGGAGACCGGCGTCGACCGGCAGACCGCCATCCTCTTCGGCTACGGGGACGGCCAGCAGGCGGTGTTGCACACCGCACTCGACACACTCGGCCCGAATACCGCAGTGATACTGGGAACCAAGGGTCGCATCGAGATCGACTCGGTCTGGTACGCGCCGACTCCTTTCACCGTATTCGACAGTGACGGGGCGGTCATCGAACGCTTCGAGCAGCAGGTCAAAGGTCGCGGGATGCAGTTCCAGGCCAAGGAAGCCGAGCGACTGATCGAGGCTGGGCTCGCCGAGGGCACGATCCTGCCGCCATCCGAGTCGGCGCAGATCATGGAGACCCTGGACGAGATCCGGCGCCAGATCGGGCTGAAGTACCCCGGAGAATAGCGGCCGAGAAGCCTCAGGCGACGCCGGTTATCATGGTTGGGTGACCGACCCCCGAGATCCACAGGCACACCGCCCTGAGCATCCGACCCACGCACAGCAGCCGGACCAGCTCCCGTCGACTCAGCCGCTGAGCCGCCGCGAGGCCCGTGAGGCGAGCCGGGGATCGGATGCCGAGGCCACCCAGCTCCTGCCCGGAATCGCTCCGGCGGCCAGCGCAACCAAACTCATACCGCAGGCGCCAGCGGCGACCAGCGTCGGTGGCGACCAGCCCCCCACTCGCGGCGGCATCGTCGCGGTCATCTCGCAGTACCCGAAGGCCTGGCTGATTTCGGCTCTGGCGGTGGCCTTCCTGCTGCTTGGCACCGGCTCGGTATTCGCGGGTGTCGCTGTCGGCTCATCCGCGTCCGCCTCATCGGCGGTGCTGCCTTCATCGAGTCCGACGCCGACGCCGCCGCCGCGCCCGGTTCCCACGGCGGTGGCCGATCCGACACATCTGCGCACCTGCTCGATCGCGGCCAAAGCTACGGACCCGAATCTGTTGACCTTCCAGGGCACGGTCATGAACGCGACGACAGGCGAGGTGCTCTTCGATCGGAATGGAGCGACGCCCTCGCGCACGGCGAGTGTCCTCAAGACGCTGACCTCCGCTGCGGCGCTGGCGGTGCTCGGCCCGGATTACCAACTCTCCACCAAGGTCGTGGCTGGCAGCCAGCCCGGTAGCATCGTGCTCGTCGGCGGAGGCGATCCCACCCTGAGCGCAGGCGGAGGCAGCGTCTACAAGAATGCGCCGACGCTGGGCGACCTGGCGACCCAGGTCAAGGCCGCATGGGCCACCCTCCATAAGGACGACGGTGTTGCCATTACCAGCGTCGTGCTCGATTCGACGATGTGGGATCCCGCCGACAACTGGGATCCCAGTTGGGAGCGCAGCGAGCAGACACAGGGTTACCAGCCGGAGATCACGGCGCTCATGGTCGACGGCAGCCGTGCGAACCCCAACGCCCAGGACAGCCCCAGGAGCAACGATCCCATCGGAGATGCCGGCAAAGCCTTCGTCTCGGCGTTGGGAATCACCGGCCTGACCGTGTCGACGGGCACCGCGCCGGCGGGAGCCGCGCCACTCGGTGAGGTGAAGTCGCAGCCGGTTCGAACGCTCATCGGCCAGATGCTCCCGGTCTCTGACAACACGCTGGCCGAGATGCTCGCTCGCGTGACCTCGAAGGTCGCCGGCAACAACGGTTCGTCCGCTTCTCTGGCGCGGGTCATCCCGAACGCCCTGGTCTCCTACGGGCTTCAGCCGGCCGGAGTCACCATCCGAGACGGGTCCGGGCTCAGTAACAACAACGGTGTTCCGGCGAGTTTCGTCGCGCAGCTGATGGCCAGGGTCGCCGGCGGCGGCCAGAACCTCAACATCATCTACGACGCACTCCCGATCGGGGGAAGGACCGGCACACTCTCGAGCCGGTTCACCGGGGCCAATGCGGTCGCCCGCGGTGCTGTCAATGCCAAGACTGGATGGATCAAGACCGAGTACGCGCTCGCCGGGGTCATCCACGCCTCAGACGGCACCCTGCTCTCCTTCGCCTTCTACGCGCTGGGCGCCATCAACAGCAAGACCCAGCCGGCCCTCGACACGATCACAACGGCGGCCTTCAGCTGCGGGAACAATCTGTCGAATAACTGATCTGAGGCGGTCACCACGCAGGCTGAAACTTAGACTGGGGGGATGACCAGGGCCCTCTTCATCATCGATGTGCAGAACGATTTCACCGAGGGGGGAGCCCTGGGGGTTGAAGGCGGCGCCGCCGTCGCCGCGGGCGTCTCGCAGTATCTTTCGGAGCATCCTGACCGCTACGACGAAGTCTTCGCCTCCCGCGACTGGCACGATGCCGACAACGACAACGGCGGCCACTTCGCCACGACCGAACCCCCGGACTTTGTCAGCACCTGGCCGGTGCACTGTGTTGCCGGTACGCACGGCGCGGAGTTCCATCCGGACCTCGAGACCTCAGATGTGACGGTCGAGGTGCGCAAGGGCCAGGGCAAACCGGCCTACTCGATCTTCGAGGGTCTGACGGAAGACGGTGACTCTGTGCCAGACAAGCTCGACGAACTCGGCGTCGACGAGATCGACGTGGTGGGTATCGCCACCGACTACTGTGTGCTCGCATCCGCTCTCGATGCACTCGGCACCGGGCGCAGGGTGCGGGTCTTCAGCGATCTCGTGGCCGGGGTCGCTCCCGACTCGAGCGAGGCGGCACTCGAGGACCTCACTGCGGCGGGTGTGACGGTGACACACTCCTGAGTCGGCGCCATCGATAACTAGACTCGATCGCATGACTGCTGCGCAAGAATCCGAGCTGCTGGCACAGGTGCCCGATCAGCTCTTCATAGGCGGCGACTGGGTCGATTCGACTTCTGGTCGTGCCATCGATGTGTACGATCCATCCACGGGTTCGGTGATCAAGACGATCGCAGACGCCTCGGCGGCGGATGGCGCGCGCGCCCTCGACGCGGCGGTCGCGGCCCAGGACGGCTGGGCATCGACCGCTCCACGGGTGCGAGGCGAGATTCTGCGCGGCGCCTTCGACCTACTGCAGAAACGAGCTGAGGAATTCGCCCTGCTGATGACGCTCGAGATGGGCAAACCGCTCGCCGAGGCGCGTGGCGAGGTTGCCTACGGCGGCGAATTCCTCCGCTGGTTCAGCGAGGAGGCGGTGCGCATCGGCGGGCACTACGGCGTGAACCCGGAGGGCACGGGCCGCATGATCGTGACCCACCTGCCGGTCGGGCCATCCTTCCTCATCACGCCATGGAATTTCCCACTCGCCATGGCCACCCGCAAGATCGCGCCGGCCATCGCTGCCGGCTGCACGGCGGTCGTCAAACCCGCGGAACTGACACCGCTCACGACGCTCTATTTTGCGAAGCTGCTCGAGGAATCCGGACTGCCGAAGGGCGTGCTCAACGTCGTGACGACGTCCACCTCCGGCGAGGTGTCCGCGCCGATCATCGCCGACCGGCGGCTGCGCAAACTGAGCTTCACCGGCTCGACCCCCGTCGGCGTGCGCCTGCTCAAGCAGGCCGCGGACAACGTGCTGCGTACCTCGATGGAGCTGGGTGGCAACGCGCCATTCCTCGTCTTCGAGGATGCCGACCTGGAGAAGGCCGTGGACGGCGCGATGATCGCGAAGTTCCGCAACATCGGCCAGGCGTGTACCGCCGCGAATCGCTTCATCGTTCACGAGTCCATCGCGGAGGATTTCGCGGCACGGGTGACAGCGCGAGTGAAGCAGCTCACCATCGGTCGCGGTACCGAGGACGGCGTCGGCATCGGGCCGCTCATCAACGACGCTGCCGTGTCCAAAGCCGACGGCCTCGTCCAGGACGCAGTATCGAAGGGTGCCCGCCTGCTGACCGGTGGCTCCGCGGTGGAGGGCGAAGGAACCTTCTACGAACCGACCGTCATCACCGATGTGCCCGCCGGTAGCGACATCCTGCGCGAAGAGATCTTCGGCCCCGTGCTGTCGATCGTGACCTTCAGGGACGAAGCGGATGCCGTGGCCAAGGCCAACGACACCGAGTACGGCCTCGTGAGCTACGCCTTCACGCGCGACCTCGCCCGCGGCCAGCGGCTCGTCGAGAGCCTGCAGACCGGGATGATGGGCCTCAACGTCGGTGTCGTCTCGAACGCCGCTGCGCCCTTCGGCGGCGTGAAGCAGTCCGGCCTCGGTCGCGAGGGCGGTACGGCGGGCATCCACGAGTACCTCGAGACGAAATACGTGCTCACGCCGGATCCCTTCGCGTGACCGTCATCGAGATCGCCGATCTCGCCGATCCGCGTCTCGCCGACTACTCGCATCAGACGGATGTCGCCCTGAAGAAGGCGCGCGGCACGGAGCACGGCCTCTACATTGCCGAGTCGGCCCTCGTGCTCGAGCGTGCCCTCCGTGCGGGGCATCATCCACGCTCCGTGCTCGCCCTCGGCAGCGCGGTGGACGAGGCGCGCACCCTCCTGGGCGACGACGTGCCGATCTTCTCCGGGCCGGGCGATCTGCTCGAGGAGCTCA
>JAODMH010000069.1 GCA_025465035.1 Microbacteriaceae bacterium
GGTAGAAGTGTTCGCCCAGGACGGGGAAGTGAGCATCACCGATCAGGTATTTGCGCCCGAATGGTGTACGGGACTGTCGATCGTCTCGTCTGGTGGCGCGACGCGGGTCCAGCACCTCAACCTGGAAACATTTCCCGACGCCCGCGCAGCCGCCAAGGACCCTGATGGTATTGCCATGACGAGCGGGGTTGCATGACCGGGCAGGCCGAATTCTGGTGAGTTACGCGGCCGCCGTGATGGAGTATGCGTTGCCGTCGGGGTCACGGAAGGCGAACATTGCCGGGATTCCGGGCCAACGGAGGATCTCGTCGGTGTCGACGCCGCGGTCTTTCAGTGCGGAGTGTGCGCCGTCGATGTCATCGGTGGTGAAGCGAATACCGATTGCACCACGTGTGACGTTCGGTAGCGCGGGTTCGAGGGTGAGGATGACGCTTTCGTCGCCGGGGACGAGCTCGATCCACCGGCCGCCATTGGGGGTCGGCATGTTCCGCAGGGTGGTGAAACCGAGGGTGTCGACGTAGAACTGCAGGGCGGCGTCCTGGCTCTCGACGGGGATGCTGACGGTGCGGATGCCGGTGATGTGAGTAGTGGTTGTCATGACCATTCCTTCTTCATGGTGTTCGTTATCAAGGCGGTACATGAACATGACGAGTGAACGGTCCGCCGATCGACACTTTCCGTAGCGGTCCTCTCGCTTGTTACATCGCTTCCCCGATGTAGGAGTACTTCACGAAGACCTCGGAGGCGATGCCGGCCTCCTCCAGAACGCCCTGCACCGCGGTGAGCATGTACTTCGAGTCCCACCCCATGTAGAGGAAGTGCGTTTCGTCGAGCGCATCCCAGTGCCCGTTCCAGGCTTGTGCCTCGAAGATGGGCCCGCCGCGCCGAGCGCTGAACGCGGAGACGTTGTCGCGCGCATCCGCCCAAAGCCTCTTGAACACGCGGTTGAAGAGGTACTTGACGTCGGGGACCTCCCAATGCTCACCGCGGTATTCGACGTAGTCGAACTCCCGCTGCCAGCCGGGTGGCCAACCGCGCCTGCGCTGCGCATCGAGGATCGGGGTGAGTCCGTCGTCGTCGATGCCGATCGTCGTCGGACGCGCCCAGATCCGCAGGAAGTCCGCCGTGAGCCGCGCTGTGCGTTCCGCGATCGCGGCAGTTCCCCAGACAGGTGTGTCGATGAGCTCCCGGGTCGCGGGGATCGCGCTCTTCGCATAGATGCCCGCGCGCTTCTCCGGGAACGACGTGTCGGCCGCGCGCTCGGCCAGCGGCTGCTCGAGAAGAGTGAGGTTGCCGAGTGACTGCGCCAGGGCTCGATGGCTGTTTTGCTCGTCCTCGCTGTAGTCGGCCCATTCCCGCACTCCGTCGCCACTCCAGGCATCGCCCGGTGCCAGCGGGAAGATGTGCTCCACGTCCACGTCGATCACGCTGTCGCCCGCGATGCGCCCGAGCACGTAGGCGGCGTGGGGGAGGGCTCCGTATTTCAAGGCTACGCGCACCCGCTCGTCCGACGGGGTGATCCGGGCGATCGCGGCAACCAGGACATCCGGCCCCTCGTTCCGCGCACGGCAGAGGCGCGCGACCAGCCGATCGTTACCGAGGCCGACCGCTGTCCTGCGGATGATCAGCGCCTGGACGTGCTCCAGGGTCTCGATCAGAGTGTGCCTATCCACGACACCGCGAGAGTAGTCGTGGTAGGCCCGCATCACGAGCGGGTACATCCGCTGGCCGAAGGTGTTGACGTAGCCGAGCTGGCGGGCGACCTCCGCATCTGCGGCCTGCGCCGGCTCCACGAGGACGCGATAGACCGCCGAGTACTCTCTCCACTCGGCCGCAAGCGCGCGCAGCGTCTCGATGTGCAGCCGCGGAAACTGGTGTCGGAACGCGTCGTACACCCCGCGTCCGCCTTGGACGTCGATCTCGCGGCCGGTCGTCATGACCAGGTAGTGGCGCCAGAAGCCGGCGATGGATTCCCCAGTGTTCTGCTCGATCGGTGCCCAGAAGGAGTCCTCGATCTCGCTCTGCTCCGCATGCGACAGACCCATCAGAACGTAGTTGTGGATTAGCTCGTGGTCCCGGAGCGGTTCGCCGGTGGAGTTGAGGCTCTCGAAGATCTGCTGGGCGTTCGCGTCCTCGCGAAGGGCGATGGCGACATGTTCCAACCGCTGCAGGCCCCTCCAGATCCGCGGGACCTCCTCCGCTGGCACCTGGCTCCGGAAGAAGGCGTAGTTGTCGTCGAATCTGGAGTCGCGCAGCTCATCGTCCGCCAGTCGGCGGTCGAGCACGACGCTCTCGAAGACCTGCGCCCAGGCCCGATGCGGACGGAGCTTGGTGTGGTTCGGGTCATCGGCGCGCACCAGCACCTTCTCCAATTGGGCAGCGAGGGCGGGGTCGTCGACCTGCTCTGGCTGGTGCAGCACCGTGTGGTGCAGCGCGGCGATCAGCAGCATGAGCGTCGTGATGCGCTGCTGGCCGTCGATGAGCACCAGCTCCGCCGCGTCTGCGCTCGTCGTCGAAAGGATCGAGCCGATGAAGTGTGTGTGCCGGTCGTCCGAGTCGGCGACGGTGCGGATGTCGGCGAGCAGCTGCTCGCATCCGCCGATGTCCCAGCGGTACTGACGTTGGTAGACGGGAACGATGATGGTCGTCTCAGCGACGGAGAGCCAGCGGATCGTGTTGACCGCGGTCGCATCGATATTTGTGGCAGTGACCATAGTCTCGCTTCGCCCTTCGGAACGCCGTCTCTTCTATCGCGCGAGCATCCCGGCGACCGGGCAGCACCCGGCCGAGAACCGCTGCAGGCCCCCTGGCCAGCAGCGCGACTCAGGCCTCGTGCTGGCGGTCGTTACTGAACTCGTCGTGGCTTGGAGCCGCGCCCTTCGGGACTTGCGTCGCCGGACGCACGGACACGCCGCCGCGGAATCCAGTGTATTCGGAACGCCCGCGCGCATCCGTCGTAGACACACTCGCCATGAGGGCGACCCGCTGGCGCCTGCTCGGCCCGCTGCAAGGACCCGCTTGTAGGCTTGCCTAAGTTGGGTCTGTAAAAACGCGCTGGCCCCCCACGAAAGGACATGATCTAGATCATGGGTTACATCAAGTCCGCCGCTCTCGAAGAGACCGGCTACGTCGTCCTCGACCGCTACGACCAGGAACTCGACCCCACAGAGTGGCTCGACATCGAGTACGTCGACTGGAAGTCGTCGGGTGAGACCCGCTTCGCGCCGCTCGCCAGTGCGAAGGGCGAAATCGAGGTCAATGGCTTCTGGAATCACAAGCCGCCGCGCACCGACAAGGACGGGGTCTGGATCCCGTCACAGGTGGAGAAGGCCCCGAGCCTCGTGCGCCGTGCGCAGGAGCCGGGCGCCAATGTCGGCCGCTGCCGCGTGATCGAGCTGCAGCCGAACACCTACGCGGACTGCCTGTATAACCTGCACCAGGACGACAACAACCGCCTCAACCCCGATGGAACCGGCTGGGTCGTGCGCGGCTTCTTCAATCTCAGCGACGACAAGGACAGCTACTTCGTCCTCCGTGACAACCGCACCGACCCGAGCGTCGAGTACCGCATCGCCCTCCCGGCCGGCGCCCAGCTGATCGTCGACACGCAGCGCCTCTGGCACGCCGCCACCCACGTCGGCAGTGAGCCTCGTTACTGCCTGATCACCTCATGGGAGTCGGGCCCCGAGCTCGACGCCTACATCGCAAGGTACAACGGTGTCGGTCGCGTACCGAACGTGGAGGTTCCCCAGGACGTCCTCGATTCAGGTCAGGCGGAGCAGAACCGCCGTATCGCGGCGCGTGCCGCTTATTATGCGGCGAAGGGCAAGGCGGAGAAGACGGCGATGAGCGAGGCCTGATAGTCGGCCGTATCCCGGTCAGGTGGATCCGCCGCCGTTTTTTCGTCACATGCATGGGCCCGGAAAGCCCGCATTATGCTGGAGACAGGCAGTGCGGACATTCCTCTCTGACTGAGGAGGGCATGACATGGGCTGCTTGATTTACGGGCCGACCGGAACCCGAGTCGACATCGACGATCGCACACTGGCGCACCTGAAAGTGGTAATCCTCACCAAATT
>JAODMH010000004.1 GCA_025465035.1 Microbacteriaceae bacterium
CATAGCGGATGGCGCGCTCCACACTGCGCAGCGAGTTGACGTTCTTGGTCTCCGTGCGGGTGCCGAGGGTGCCGGAACCGCGCGGGCTGAGCGAGATGTTGGCATCGCAGCGCAGGTTGCCGCGCTCCATCTTCGCGTCGCTGATGCCGAGCGAACGCACGATGTCGCGGATGGTCGAGACGTACGCCTTCGCCAGTTCCGGGGCATCCCTCTCGGCGCCATAAATGATGTCGGTCACGATTTCGACGAGCGGCACCCCGGCCCGGTTGTAGTCGACGAGAGAATATTCCGCTCCCTGAATACGTCCGGTCGAGCCGCCGACGTGCGTGAGCTTGCCGGCATCCTCTTCCATGTGGGCCCGCTCGATGGGAATCTGGAACAGCCGGCCGTCGGCCAGCTCCACCTCGACATTCCCGCCGAAGGCTATCGGTTCGTCGTACTGCGAGATCTGATAGTTCTTGGCGAGGTCCGGGTAGAAGTAGTTCTTGCGGGCGAACCTGCTCGACGGGCGGATGCTGCAGCCGAGCGCGAGGCCGAGGCTGATCGAATACTTCACCGCCTGCTCGTTGACCACCGGAAGGCTGCCTGGCAGCCCGAGGTCGACCGGAGTCACGTTCGTGTTGGGCTCACCGCCGAAGAAGTTCGGGGCGTCCGAAAACATCTTCGTCTTGGTATTGAGCTCGACATGCACCTCGAAACCCAGCACGGGCTCGAACAGTTCGATCGCCGTATCGAAGTCCATAAGTTCTGCGGGTTGGGCCATGTAACGATTCTACGGGCGGACGTCGAGCGGCGGTGTCGTCGTGGGGATGGGCTCGACCACCGGAGAAGCGTCGGCGGCCGACTTCTCCGACCGCACGAATCTGATTCCCACGAGGATGAGCGCGCCGCCGATCAGCTGCGGAATCGAGAGCTTCTCTCCCAGCAGGATCCATGCGTAGACCGCCGCGGCCACCACTTCGAGCAGGCCCGCAAAGGATGCCAACCGAGAACCGAGGATCTCGCTCGCCGTGATGCTGGCCGCGTACGCAATCGCAGTCGCGATCACGCCGACGATGAGCAACGGCAGCCACCACGGCACCGTCGCCCCGAGCAAGTGTGCGTCGACGAAGCCGACCGAGAACGGCACGACACCGATTAAGCCGCCGAAAGCGAGCACGAGCCCGCCGATCAGCAGGCCGGATGCGGCGAGCGCAACCGGTGGCAATCCGTCACTGGGGCGTGCCGCGACCACGTAGTACATCGCGCAGCCGATCGTCGCGAGGGCAGCGAAGACGAGACCGAGCACGTCGAAGCTTCCGCTGCCTCCCGGGGAGACGACCAACACGAGCCCAACCACGGCAACGACGGAACCGATCAGAACGACGGCCTTCGGCATCCGTCGGCTGGTCGCCCAGACGAAACCGACCAGCAGCAGGGGCGCCATGTATTCGATGAGGATCGCTGTTCCGACCGGGATGCGCTGGACGGCGGCGAAGTAGACCAGCTGGGTGCCGGCAACTCCGATCAGTCCCATGGCGAGCACACGCCAACGCGCCCGCCAGAGCACCGCCCATCGACCGCGGAGGGAGAGCGCCGCAACGGGCGCGAGCACGATTCCGCCGATCAGGGCGCGCACGGTCACCGCGGCTGCGGGGCTCCACCCGGACTCCAGGAGCGGCTTGATGAAGGCACCGGAGAGGCCGAAAGTGATGGCGGCGACGACGGCGATCACCAGGCCGAAGGACGTCGAGGACCGTTTCACCATTACCGCCCGTTTCGAAGGGTCTAGAAGCGTTATGGTCCTGACGGTAGTCTGCAGGAAAGTAAGGAGTCAAATTGCATTTTGCCCCTGACACCGAAGAGACCCTAGAGTTCACAGTCGCACTGGCGAACACCGCTCCGGGGGCGTCGCGCAGCGGATCGGATGACATAGCGACCGTCGAGCAACTTGGCGCGTTCCTGAGCCGCTGGAACTACTCCGGACGCATCGATCACGATGGCGCCGAGCTGAGCGACGTGGTGCAGACCCGCGACCGGCTCCGACACCTGTGGAGCATCGATACCGACGACGCGGTCGATGTAATCAATGGGATGCTGCGGGAGGCGCAGGCGCTTCCCCACCTGGCGCGGCACGACGGGTCACCCTGGCACCTGCATGCGACCGACCCCGACGCCCCGCTTGCCGAGCGGATACGGGTCGAGGTCGCACTGGCCATCGTCGACGTGATTCGCTCCGGCGAGACCGACCGGCTGAGGTCGTGTGCAGCCGATGACTGCACCGGTCTGCTGATAGACCTCTCGCGCAACGGCTCGAAACGGTTCTGCAGCGTGCGGTGCGGCAACCGCGTGAACATGATCGCGTTTCGGGAGCGCGCTGCTAGCCCAGCTCCGGCGCCTCACTGATCAGCGTGTGCCCCCACGAGTCTTCGAGTAGCGCCTCGATGGCGGCGCCGTGCTCGTAGAGCCTGGCATCTGCCCGCGCCGGAGCCATCAGCTGCAGACCGGTCGGCAGACCGTCCTCCGGCGCGAGTCCCATCGGCAGGCTCATGCCGGGGATGCCGGCGAGGTTCGCCGGAATCGTCGTGATGTCGTTGAGGTACATCGCCAGCGGGTCGTCGATCTTCTCGCCCAGCTTGAACGCCGTCGTCGGCGCGGCCGGGCTGATCAGGATGT
>JAODMH010000115.1 GCA_025465035.1 Microbacteriaceae bacterium
ACACAACCACCGAAGTGCTCTGCAAAGTGATCGCGGATCGCCTTGCAGAACGGGTATTCGATGGGTCTCTCGCCAGCGGCCAGCAGGTGCGGTCCATCACTGTCACGCTTCACGAATCACACATCGCCTGGGCGAGTTACTCGAGGTCACTGTGAGCGCATACGCGGGAATGTCGGTGTACTTCGTGGTCCCCGACTCGATCGACGACCCCGACAGAGTAAGCGGCGGCAACGTATACGACCAGCGCGTTCGCGAGGGTCTCCGGGGAAGCGGGTGGGATGTGCGGATGGTCCTGGTCTCGGAGGGTCGTGGATCGCTGACAGCGCGGACCCTGTCTCAGCTGCCGGACGGTGCCCTCATGTTGATCGATGGGCTGATCGCTGTGCGCGAATCGGAGGCGTTGACCGCGCATTCGAGCCGGCTTCGGATTGTCGTGCTGGCGCACATGGTCGCAAGTCTCCCGTGCGAGGCGATCGCCGAAGCTACTCAGGTCGCCGTGTCAGTCGATCGTGAACGAGAAGCGTTACGGTCAGCAAAACGCATCATCGCGACCAGCGGATGGACGCGCTCCGAGTTCATCTCGCGCGACCTCGCAGAATCTCACCAGGTGGTCGTCGCCCCACCGGGAACGGATCCGGCTGCGATGACTGTCGCTTCACGATCTGGCGGCCGGTTGCTGTGCGTCGGCGTGGTTGCCCCGCACAAGGGCCAGGACCTTCTCGTCCGCGCGTTGGCTCGCCTCACTGATATCGACGACTGGACGTGCACGCTCATCGGATCACTCGACACCGCGCCGGGCTTTGTCGACGAGCTGAGGGAAACCATCCGGCGAACCCGCCTCACCACCAGAGCAACGTTCACCGGCGTCCTCGCCGGAAGTTCGATGGAACGCGCCTACAGCCGGGCGGACCTCGTCGTTGTGCCGTCCCGGAACGAGAGCTTCAGCATGGTGGTCGCCGAGGCGTTGGCGCGAGGCATCCCAGTCGTTGCCGCCCGTGTTGGTGGAATACCCGAGGCGATGTCGAGTTCCGCGGCGGGAATCATCGTTCCACCGGAGGATCCATGGGTGCTCGAGGTCGTGCTGCGCCAATGGTGGGCGAGTCAAGGACGTCGAACGGAGCTCAAGGCAGCAGCTGTGGCGGCTCGCGAGACACTCCGGCCATGGGCTGCGACAATCGACGTCATCGCGTCGACGCTCAACGAGGTGGCACTCAGCGGAACGGCGGTTTCCGCATGAGCGGAATTCTCGAGGTCAGCGGCGAATGGCTTGCGCTCCGCGAGCCGGAGGACGCAGACGCACGTTCACGCGACCTCGCGCTCGCCGCCGCCGCGATGCTACCCGAGGGGCCGATTGTTGTTCACGACCTCGGCAGCGGGACCGGTTCGATGATGCGCTGGCTCGCTCCCCTTCTTCCCGGACCGCAGACGTGGATTCTGCATGACTGGAATGCAGACCTGATCGAACGAGCCACCGACGGCGTGCGTCCATTGGATCGGCACAATGCCGCTATCTCCGTTTACCCGCAAACTGGGAATCTCGCCAACCTGCGCGCCACCGATTTGGCTGGAGCGTCACTCGTGACGGCATCGGCTTTACTCGACGTACTGACCTCACGCGACATTAGTGCCATCGTCGACGCCTGTGTTGGCGCCCGGTGCCCGGCGCTTCTCGCGCTCAGCGTGACCGGAGACGTGCGGTTGACGCCGCGAGACGGACTCGACGCCGCGGTCGAGCACGCGTTCAATGCACATCAACTACGCGAGGCAGACGGTCGCCGACAGCTCGGTCGGTACGGCGCGCCAATCGCCCGGGGACTGTTCTCACAGGCCGGCTGGCATGTACGCCCGGGCACCACGGTCTGGCGGCTTGACCACCGCCGGCCTCGCCTGCTGAGCGAATGGTTCTACGGATGGGTCGACGCTGCCGTCGAGCAGGATCCCGGACTGCGCGCTGAGGCCAAGCGTTACCGTCAACTTCGCACATCCCAAATCGAACGCGGCGAGCTGGCTGCGCAGGTCAGTCACGTGGATCTGCTGGCATGGCCCCGATGACAAAAATCATCCGGACCCGGCTGCGCCAGGCAATGCGATCCACCTGGCTCCGCCTGACGGCTCGTCTGGTCGTCGGCGTCGGCGTGCTCATCGCGGTGATCGCTCATGTGGGCACCGGCCCGTTGCTCCACGGCCTCCAGAGCCTGAATGGGGGAACGATCGGCGCGGCCCTCCTTCTCACAGCGGTCGCAACGGCCGCGGCCGCGTGGCGCTGGCGAGTTATCGCAACTCGCCTCGGAGTCGAACTCCGGTGGTGGACCGCGGTCGGAATGTACTACCAGTCTCAGTTCCTGAACACGGTACTTCCCGGCGGAATCGTTGGGGATGTCCACCGCGCAGTCGCCCGCGATCGGAGCCCCGAAAGCATCAAGCGAACTGCACGCGCGGTCGCGATGGAACGCACCGCAGGGCAGGTCGTGCAATTCGCCCTGGCGTTAATCGTTCTCGCTTGCTTCGGAGCAGAGTTCGAGGGATACCTGCTCGCGACGCTTGCGATCGGACTTGGCGTGATCGTCGTTGCGCTTCTTGTGACGACTGCGGCGAGCGTGCGTGGGCGCAGGGCGCTGCTTCACGAGGCGCGAGAACTTCGTGCGGGCCTCGGATCGGTTCGGGCATCCGTGCATGTCGCGATCGCGTCGGTCATCGTCATCGCCTGCCATCTCGCAACCTTCACGATCGCAACCGCAGCCGTGGGCGAGAGCGTGCCGCCGCCGCAGATGCTCACCCTCGCTTTCGTCATCCTGCTCGGCGCCTCGATCCCGCTGAACATCGGCGGATGGGGACCCCGCGAGGGCATCGCCGGCTGGGCTTTCGCGCTTGCTGGATTCGACGCCTCCGCGGGGGTAGCAGCGTCAACCCTGTTCGGCGTCCTCGCCATCACCTCCGTCGTGCCCGGCGCAATCCTCACCGTGGTCTTCGCTGCCCGCAAGCGCAAAGCGAACGACACCGTGCCGAGGACGGCTCCCCGGTCCAGTCGGTCCGAACCGCCGGCGACGCCACGCGCGCTTACCGCGCCCGTTCCCGTTCTCACCGCTAGAAATCAGGAGACGACATCGTGACAGACAAACCGTACGTCACTCTGAGCAGTGCCACCTCGCTCGATGGGTATCTCGACACCGCGGATCCACCACGGCTCACTCTCTCGAATGACGCAGACCTCGACCGCATCGACGACGTGCGTGCAAGGAACGACGCCATTCTGGTCGGAGCACGCACCGTGCGGCGCGACAACCCCCGATTACTGGTCCGCAGCGTCGCTCGCCAGACTCGACGAGAGACCGCGGGCCTGACGCGCTCACCGTGGAAAGTAACGGTGACGGCGACGGGCGACCTCGATCCGCACGCGGCATTCTTCACCGCTGGCGACACCACGAAGCTGGTCTACTGCCCTACGCCGGAGGCCGAAAGCATCCGTCGACGGGTCGGGCACACCGCGCTTGTCGTGGGGTTGGGCAACAGCGTGACAATGACCGACCTCGTCACGGACCTTGCGGATCGCGGAATTCGCCAGCTCATGGTCGAGGGAGGCGGAACAGTCCACACGCAGTTTCTGGCCGCGAACCTCGTCGACGAACTCCACCTGGCCGTGGCGCCGTTCTTCGTCGGCGACCGGCGGGCTCCCCGCTTCGTCGGTGATGCCGTGTTCCCCTGGACCAGTGACCGGCGCGCCACACTCGCGGACGTCCGGCAGATCGGCGACATGGTGCTGCTGCGATACGCACTCTCAGATCGATTCACCTCGCATGATGCCGAACGCCACCACCGGCTGGCGACGACGCCTCTCGTGATGGGAATTTCGTGAGTACGCCAAAACCCGTGAACTCGGCGGAGCCATCTGACCGGGACGCTCGGCTCGATCGTTTGGTTGCAATTCGAAGAAATGTGCGTGCGGTCATTTCCGTAGTTGTGGTCTTCCTCTCCGTCCTCGCACCCGGACTCATCAGCTCCGGGTCAGCGCTGGCCCTGATCCGTGTTCCGTTGGAATCAGTGCTCGCCCTCGTGATTCTGGCGGTACTCCCGTGGCCGGTCGCCCGTCGGATCGTCGCGATCCTCGTCGCAGCAATCTTCGTCACAACGATCGCCAGCGCAGCTCTCGATCGTAGCTTCACGCTAACCGTGGGTGAGCCGTTCAACATCGTGACAGGCTGGCCGCAACTGGTAGATGCCTACGGCGTACTACGCGACTCCACCGGACCGGTCGCCGCGGTCGCGATCCTTGTACTGCTCCTCCTTGCCGCTATGGTGGCCGCTCTCGTGGTCGCCATGGCGTTCTTTCACCTCGCAAGCGTGATCCGTCGGCACAATCGCGCGAGCCTGATTGGAGGTTCCGCCATCACAGCGAGCTGGATCGTGCTCGGGCTCGTCGGCGCCCAGATCGTCCCCGGCGAACCGATCGCGGAAGCGGACGCGATCAGCACGGCAGTTGCGAAAACCAACCAAGTGACCGTCGCCGCAGCCGAGCGGGCGACGTTTGACAATGCGGGCACAACCGACGGCTACGCCCACCTGCCGGCATCCGACCTGCTCACCGGCCTGAAGGGCAAAGACGTCATCATCGCGTTCATTGAAAGCTATGGCCAGGTCGCCGTGCAGAACACCTTCTTCTCCAAAGGCGTCGACAAAGTCCTCCGCAAAGGAAACAAGGAGCTCGCGGCAGACGGCTACTCCGAACGCAGCGCATTTCTCACGTCCTCGACGTTCGGCGGAATCAGCTGGCTCGCCCACTCCACCCTGCAAACTGGACTATGGATCGACTCGCAACAGAAATACGATCAGATCACCGCTGGAAGCCGGTTCACTCTCAGCGGCGCCTTCAAGAAGGGGGGCTGGCAAACCGTCAGCGACGTGCCATCCGACACCAAGCCGTGGTCCATCGGCACGTCGTTCTACCACTTCGGGACCGAACTCAACTCACAGAACGTCGGATATCAGGGCCCCAGCTTCAGCTACGCCCGCATCCCCGACCAATATACGTGGGAGTACTTTCAGAAGCACGAACTGGCAAAACCGCACAAACCGCTCATGGCAGAGATCGATTTCGTATCCTCGCATACACCATGGACTCCCCTACCCCAGGAGGTGCCGTGGGCATCTGTCGGGGACGGCTCAATCGATGACCCCCAGCCAGCACAGGGGCTCTCGCCGAGCATCGTCTGGCAGAGCCCGCATCATGTGCAGCAGCTCTACGGCCAGTCGGTGGAGTACACG
>JAODMH010000119.1 GCA_025465035.1 Microbacteriaceae bacterium
ACGCCAGATGAGGCGCGCGTCGAGGAGTTTGGCCTCAAGAAGATGTGGAAGTCGCCGAACGGCACGATCCGCAACATCCTCGGCGGGGTCATCTTCCGCGAGCCGATCATCATCTCGAACATCCCGCGTCTCGTACCCGGCTGGAACAAGCCGATCATCATCGGTCGCCACGCCTTCGGCGACCAGTACCGTGCCACCGACTTCCTCTTCAAGGGAGCGGGAAAGCTCGAGGTCAGCTTTACCCCGGACGACGGCTCAGAGCCGCTCAAGTTCGACGTCTTCCATGCCCCAGGGGACGGCATCGCGCAGGTGCAATACAACCTCGACGCATCGATTCGTGACTTCGCCCGGGCGAGCCTCAACTACGGCCTCACCCGCAACTATCCGGTCTATCTCTCGACGAAGAATACGATCCTCAAGGCCTATGACGGTCGCTTCAAGGACATCTTCGAGGAGATCTTCGAGGCAGAGTTCAAGGAGCAGTTCGACGCGGCGGGGCTCACCTATGAGCACCGCCTCATCGACGACATGGTCGCCTCCGCCATGAAGTGGGAGGGCGGCTACGTCTGGGCGACCAAGAACTACGACGGCGACGTGCAGTCGGACACCGTTGCCCAGGGGTTCGGTTCGCTCGGCCTCATGACCAGCGTGCTGTCGGTGCCAGACGGCAGCGTCGTCGAGGCGGAGGCGGCCCATGGAACGGTGACCCGTCACTACCGGCAGCATCAGGCGGGCAAGCCGACGAGCACCAATCCGATCGCCTCGATCTATGCCTGGACCCGTGGTCTTTCGCACCGCGCCAAGCTCGACGACAACCCTGCCCTCGCCGAGTTCGCCGCGACCCTCGAGGACGTCGTGATCAAGTCGGTGGAGGCAGGCCACATGACCAAGGACCTCGCCCTCCTCGTCGGACCGGACCAGAAGTGGGAGACCACCGAGGAGTTCCTGGATACGCTCGACAAGAATCTGGCTGCCCGGCTGGCCTAGCGTCAACGGCCGTTTTCTGGCCCAGCTTTTCCGATGGCGTCTTTGTCGGCCATAGGGCCTCCATCGACGCCATCTTTCTGTACCCGTTTGGCCGAGTAATGGACAGTGCTATAACGGAATGGTAACGAATCACCCCCGTATGGGGGTAGACGTGGCTAGGTTGTAGCCACGCGTGCAGCACCCGACTGTCAGGCAGATATTCACCTTCCACGAAAAGGAACCATCTGTGAGCATTCGGAAAACACTGGCGTCGATCGCGGCCGCAGGTCTCATCACCGCCTCCCTCCTTGCGGGAAGCGCGCTGGGCGCATCCGCCGTTCCCACCGGAATCGGCGGGCAGCACCAGACCACCTTCACCCCTGGTCGCTACATCGTGACCCTCGTCGATCCTTCTGTGGCCACCTATCGAGGCGGCATCAACGGCTTCGCACCGACGAAACCGGACAACGGCAAGCAGCTCAATGCGCGCGGGAGGGCCCAGCAGAGCTACGGCGACTACCTCGCCGGTAAGCAGAAGGATGTCGCGGCCAAGGCCGGGGTCACGGTCGACCAGTCGTACACCCTGGCCCTCAACGGCTTTTCGGCCACCCTGACCGCGAAGCAGGCGGCGGCACTCTCCGCGGACAAGGCCGTCGCCTCGCTCGCGCCTGACGAGCTCAAGCACGTTGCGGCTACGCCGTCCACCTCCTTCCTCGGCCTCGATGGCGCCAACGGCGTCTGGGCGAAGACCGGCGGCGTCGATCATGCTGGCGAGGGAATCGTGCTCGGCGACCTCGACACGGGCATCGCGCCGGAGAATCCGTCGTTCGCGGGTGACCCGCTCGGTACGATCGCCGGAGCCGCGCCCTATCTCGACGGAACGACGACGACCTATGCGAAGGCGGACGGCTCGACCTTCCGCGGCGTCTGCACGACGGGCGAACAGTTCACCGCCGGTGACTGCAGCACCAAGATCATCAGTGCCCGGTACTACCTCGACGGCTTCGGTGCTGGCAACATCGGGAACGCCTCCACCGGCGAATACGTCTCGCCACGCGACGGTGACGGTCACGGCTCACACACCGCGAGCACCGCGGCCGGCAACGCCCGCGTTCCCGCCGCCATCGACGGCGTGAGCTACGGCACGATCACGGGTGTCGCTCCCGCGGCGAAGATCGCGGTCTACAAGGTCTGCTGGTCTGGACCCGATCCGAAATCCACGACGGATGATGGTTGCGCAACGTCCGACCTCCTCGCGGCGATCGACCAGGCAGTCGCAGACGGCGTCGATGTGATCAACTATTCGATCGGTGGCGGTCCCGCCCAGACCACGGTCTCACCGACGACCAGGCCTTCCTCGGGGCGGCTTCCGCTGGCATCTTCGTCGCGGCATCCGCCGGCAATGCCGGACCGGCCGCCTCGACCCTCGACAATGCGTCGCCGTGGATCACGACGGTCGCCGCGAGCACGATCCCGAGCTATGAGGCCACCGTCACGCTCGGAGACGGCAGCAGGTTCGCCGGCGCCTCTGCGACGATCGACCACGCCCCCGGTGCCACGCCGCTCAGCGGGCCACTCGTCACCGCCGCGAGCGTCGCGCTCGCTGGCGCGACGACGCCCAACCTCTGCATTGCCGGCTCACTCGATCCCGCGCTCGCGAAGAGCACGATCGTCGTCTGCGAGCGCGGTGTCAACGACCGGATAGCGAAATCGGCGGAGGTCGCTCGTGTCGGCGGCATCGGAATGGTGCTCGTGAACGTCATACCCGGCTCGACCGACCTCGACCCGCACAGCGTGCCGACCGTCCACCTCGACGCGCAGTATCACGATCGGGTGCTCGCCTACGCGGCGACGACTGGAGCGACGGCGACCTTTACGCCGGACAACACCTCCGACTACACCCCGCCCACGCCACAGGTCGCCGGGTTCTCGTCGCGGGGTCCGGTGCTCGCCGACGGCAGCGACATCCTGAAGCCGGATATCACGGCGCCGGGTGTCGGGATCCTCGCCGATGGCGCGAACGCCGCAGGCGCAGGCCCGGGCTTCCAGTTCCTCTCCGGAACCTCGATGGCCGCGCCGCATATCTCCGGCCTGGCGTTGCTCTACCTGGGTGAGCGTCCTAATGCGACGCCCGCCGAAATCAAGTCGGCCATGATGACGACGGCGTACGACACGAAAGACGGCGTCGACAAGCCGGTGACCGACCCGTTCGTCCAGGGAGCCGGACATGTCGACCCGACGAAGTTCTTCGAACCGGGCCTGCTCTACCTCAACGCCCTGCCGGACTGGCTGGCATACATTCAGGGAGCCGGATACGACGTTGGTGTCGCCCCGATCGACCCGAGCAATCTCAACCTCGCCTCCATCGCGATCGGCTCGCTCACGGCGTCCGAGACCATCACCCGCAGCGTGACCTCGACACAGGCAGGCGACTTCAGTGCGAAGGTGACGGTGCCGGGCATCGACGCGGTCGTGACTCCATCGACGTTGAGTTTCGGCGCGGCGGGCGAGACCAAGAGCTTCACGGTGAAGTTCACGCGAACGAATGCGCCGCTCGACGCGTTCACGACCGGCTCGCTCAGCTGGACCAGCGGCAGCACTGTCGTCCGCAGCCCTATCGCGATTCGGCCCGTCACGATCGTGGCCCCGGCCTCTGTGAGCGGCACCGGAACCTATGGCGCGGTCGACGTGACGGTGACGCCGGGCGGCGATGGCGATATCCCGCTGACGACCACAGGACTGACGGCGGGAACCCTGCAGCCGGACCCCACCGGAACGGCGCCCGGCCACTCCGGCGCCGGCACTACCGGTGACCTCTTCGACTACAGGGTGACAGTTCCGGCGGGCGCCAAGTACGCCCGCTTCGACCTCAACTCGCTCGATGACACGGCAGACCTCGACCTCGTGGTCTATCTGCTCGACGCCGCGGGGAACCCTGTCGCCGGCTGGCAGTCCGCGACGGGCTCGGCCGACGAGCAGGTGAACCTGCTCGCGCCCGTGGCCGGCAGCTACCTCGTGGAGGTCTCCCTCTACACGGCACCGGCCAACACCCAGTTCGACCTCCAGACCTACTCGGTGCTCGACGGTGGAGCGGCGTTGACCCTGAACCCCGGGATCATCGCCGGAAAGCAGGGCGTTCCGGCGACGTATAACGCGTCGTGGGCGGCGCTCCGGCCGTTCACGAGCTATCTCGGCCTCGTCGACTATGGCAGCACCGGGGCGTACACCGTGGTCGGCGTCGTCACGAAGGATGATGTGAAACCAGGTACGCCGGTCAACACCTCACCTCCGACGATCACGGGAACTCCGGAGGTGGGCAAGACGCTCACCGCCAGCTCGGGGACCTGGAACGTGGACGGGCTGACGTTCGCCTATCAGTGGCAGGTGGATGGCGTGGACATTCCCGGCGCGACAAAGGCCAGCTACCGGGTGCCGACCGCCGATCAGGGCAAGGCCGTCACGGTGGTCGTGACGACCGCCAAGGGTGATCTTCCGCCGGGCAAGGCGACCTCGGCCCCGGTGACCATCAAGTTCGCGTCATCGACGAGCCTCTCGCTGAGCAAGACTGTGCTGTTCTCCTGGCAGAAGGCGACCGCGACGATCACAGTTACCTCGGGAGCCTCGGCACTGCCGAATGGCAAGGTCGTCGTGACTCTCAACGGGCGAACCCTGACCCAACTGCCGGTAGCGGCCGGTTCCACGGGGGTGCTCACGTACCAGCTGCCCAAGGAGGGCCGCGGCGTCTACCAGGTTCGGGCGACCTTTATTCCTGACGGGGATGCCGTGGCCGGTTCGGAAAGCCAGGTGCGGCGCTTCGTGGTTCTCTTCTAGGGCACGCTATATCCACCTGCCCGCGGTACTCTGGCGGACATTCGTGCTGGCGCGATCGGCATTCTGCCGCGCCCTGAGCAGACCGAGTTGGTAAGCTCAACTAACAAACATGAAAGAATCCAGGGCCGTGCGAGAAAGCAGCGCCGATTCGACGGGTGTCCTCGCGGCGTCGTCCCCGATTCCTGTGCGCAGTTCTGCCCCCTTTGCCGACGGGCGCGCACTGCGGCCAAGCACCAAGGTCCTGCCAGAGCACGCTCGCGGCCACAACCGTTCGCTCGTGCTGCAGACCCTGTACACCGCGGGGCAGCAGAGCCGCGCCGATGTCGCTCGCGGCACCGGCCTCACGCGCGTCACGGTGTCCGACCTCGTGACCGAGTTGATGGCAGAGGGCCTCGTGATTGAGACCGGCCAACGTGAGGGAACCAGGCCAGGCAAGCCGGCGACCCTTCTCGACATCGATCGTGGAGCGTTTCAGATCGTCGGCATGGATCTCAGCCAGTATTCCGTCTTCCGCGGAGCGGTCCTCGACCTGGACGGGAAGATCCTCAGCCGTGCGGAGATCCCGCTCGCCGGCAGCATTGGCGCGGATGCCGTCGAAAAGGTACTCACGCTGACCGAACGGCTGGTCGAACTCAGCACGGCCCCGATCCTCGGAATCGGCATCGGTTCTCCCGGAGTGGTCGATCTGTCGGGGGTGGTGCTGACCGCACCCAACCTCGGATGGACCGATGTGCACCTGCGACAGATGCTCGCCGAGCGGTTCGGGGCACCGATCGTGGTTGCGAACGACGCGAACGCCGCCGTGCTCGCCGAACACAGCTTTGGCGACGCCAACGGCGACATGATGCTCGTCAAGGTCGGCCACGGCGTCGGAGCCGGTCTCCTGCTCGGGGGAACACCACTTTTCGGCAGCCACTTCGCCGCGGGGGAGATCGGCCACGTCGTGGTGGGGACCGATGGCGGCGCCGAGTGCAGCTGCGGAAAGTTCGGCTGTCTGGAGACCTGGCTCGCCACCCCGCGGCTGGATGCAAAGCTCGAGCTCACGACCACGCCGACCGAGGCGCGCATGGTGCTCCGCGAGGCCGGCCAGCGACTCGGAATAGCGCTCGCACCGGTGGTCGGAGCCCTCAACCTTGCCGAGATCGTGCTCAGCGGGCCGCCCGAGTTGCTCGACGGCCCACTCATCGAGGCGACCCTGGAGACGCTCCGCAATCGCACCATGGCGGAGTTCCACGGCGATCTAGCCCTACGGCTGACCACCCTCGGCGACGACATCGTGCTTCGCGGAGCGGCGGTCATGGTCATCTCGGCGCAACTCGGCGTTTCCTAGGCCTAACCTAGCGGGCACAGGGGCGGGCCTGAACTCGCCCATGTTTGTTAGGGATTTGACGTAATTCCGGTCGCCGCGGCCCTCTCATCGAGCCACCGCTCTCGCACGTCTCGTACCCCTCCTCGAGAAACGCAATGTTTCCGGAATGTAAATCGTCCTAACAAACCTTGCATGAACCGTATTCGTAAGGTTTACTAACAAAACATCGAAATCGTCGGTCCAGCAACCCATCCCTGCACCGTCGATGGTGCTTCTCGCACCATCGACACTTCGAAAGGAAGCACCATGAAGAGAAAGTTAGCAACCGTCACGGCTGTCGCTCTCGCCTCCGCCCTCGCCCTCGCTGCCTGTAGTTCAGGCTCCGGCACCACAACCGGTACCGGAGCGAGCACCGATGGCAAAGGCAAGACGATCACACTGTGGCTCGCCGGTGCCGACACTCCAGACGTTCTGCGCACCTACCTGAAGGACGAGTTCAAGAAGGAGACCGGCGGGACACTCAACATCCAGCAGCAGGACTGGGGAGACCTGGTGACCAAGCTCACCACGTCGCTTCCCGATGCCAACAACACGCCCGATGTCACCGAGATGGGCAACACCCAGTCGCCGACCTTCACGAACGTCGGCGCGTTCCTCGACATCTCCGACATGTACAAGCAACTCGGCGGCACCAACCTCCTCCAGTCCTTCGTGGACGCGGGCAAGGTCGGCGACAAGAACTACACGTTGCCTTACTACTTCGGTTCGCGTTACATGTTCATCCGCAAGGACATCTGGGCGACGGCCGGCGTCGCCGTGCCGACCACCCTCGACGAGTTCAATAGCGCGGTCGCGACGATCGGCGCGAAGAATCCGGCCGGCGTCGCGAACTTCTCCGGTTTCTACCTCGGCGGCCAGGACTGGCGCGACGGCATCTCCTGGATCTTCGCCAACGGAGGGGACATCGCGACGGTGAAGAACGGCAAGTGGACCGCCAGCCTCGACAGCGCGAATTCGCTCAAGGGACTTGAGCAACTGCAGGCGATCTACAAGACGGCATCGAAGGCGCCGAACGACGCCAAGGACAGCAACCAGTACATCTACCTGAACGATGACGACGCGATCCCAGGCGCGACGACGGCGGATGCGGCAACGCCGGTGTCCCTCGCGGCAGCAACGATCATGGCGCCGGGCTGGGCTCACTGGTCGATCGGAACCAAGGGAGAGAAGGACGGCAAGGTCACCCGCACCTGGGATGACAAAACTTTCGGCGTCTTCGCTCTGCCTGGCGTCGACGGCAAGCCGGCACCGGTCTTCGCCGGCGGTTCCAACATCGGTATCTCCGCGAAGAGCAAGAACCCCGGCCTCGCCAAGACCCTGCTCACGATCATCTTCTCCAAGACCTACCAGGAGATGCTCGGCAAGAACGGTCTCGGTCCGGCCAACTCCCAGTACGTGTCCTCGCTGGGTAGCGACGAGTTTGCCAAGGCACTCATCGCGTCCGCGTCGAACTCGAAGCTCACCCCGGCGGCGCCCGGCTGGGCATCCGTCGAGGCATCGAACGTGCTCGAGGAGTTCTTCAGCAAGATCAAGGATGCTCCGGACCTCGCGGCCCTGGCCAAGGAGTACGACGCCAAGATCACGCCGATGCTGAACGCCAAGTAGCAGCGGCACCCGCGGGCGGTCGGCGTTACGCCGACCGCCCGCACCCAAGCCCGCGACTCGCGCTACTGTGCCAGCTAGGGCACGCAACCACAGCAAACCGAAGGAAGGAGGAGCCGTGTCCGTTGACACCGCACGGGCGATCACCGTGAGCGAACTGTCGACGCAGCCGGACGCCCGAGTGACCGAACGGCGCCGGCGCCCCTCGTTCACGCCCTATTTCCTGATCATCCCCTCGGTCGCCATCCTCGTCATCGCCATGGGCTACCCGCTTGTCTGGCAGATCGTCACCTCGACGCAGCACTTCGGGCTCGCCCAGCAGTTCGGCCAACCGGCGCCCTTCGTGTGGTTCGACAACTACATCAAGCTCGCGGCCGATCCGTACATGTGGACCGTGATCCTGCGTTCGCTGGCGTTCTGTTTCGTGACGGCAGCGGTCACGATGGCGCTCGGCACGCTCGTCGCTCTGCTCATGAATGTTGTCAACAGGGTCATTCGCATCGTCATCCAGATTTCGCTCCTGCTCGCCTGGGCGATGCCCGTCGTTGCGGCGATGACAGTCTGGAACTGGCTCTTCGACTGGCGCCGCGGCGTCGTCAACTGGATACTCACGTCGATCGGATTGCCGTTCCAGGACCACAACTGGTTGCAGGATCCGATCTCCTTCTTCTTCGTCGCCATGATCATCGTCGTTTGGATGAGCGTTCCCTTCGTCGCCTTCTCCGTGTACGCCGGGCTCACTCAGGTCTCCGGCGAGGTGCTCGAGGCGGCCCAGATGGACGGCGCGACGGCGAGCCAGCGGTTCTTCGCCATCATCGTTCCGATCATCCGCCCAGTGCTCGGAATCGTGCTTCTACTACAGGTGATCTGGGACCTCAGGGTCTTCACTCAGATCAAACTGCTGCAGGATGCCGGCTCGATCGCCAGCGAAACCAACCTTCTCGGCACCTACATCTACCAACTCGGCACCGGCTCGAGCGACTTCGGGATGGCGTCGGCCGTCTCGATCTTCGTGCTCGTGCTGACGGTGGCGATCAGCGCGTTCTATGTGCGCAACATGCTCAAGGAGGACGAGTCGTGAGTTCGATCATTCGCACCCCGCGCGTGCGTGCAAGCCGGGTCGCCTACGGCGTGATCGGTGTCGTTGTCGCCCTCGTCTGGATCTTCCCGGTGTACTGGATGGCAAACTCGGCGCTGCTTCCCAACGTCGTGCTGCAGTCCAAGACGCCGGTGTTCCTGCCGTTCGGTGGCTCCTTCGACAACTTCGCGGCGGTGTTCCAGGGCGGGACCTTCTTCCCCGCGCTCGGCATGAGCGTCATCATCGCGCTGGTGGTCGTGGCCTTCTGCCTGTTCTTCGCCTTCCTCGCGGCGCTGGCGATCAGCCGGTTCCGGTTCCGCGGGCGCAAGAGCTTCGTCCTCGCCATTCTGTTCATCCAGATGCTGCCGGCCGAGGGTCTCTTCATCGCGCAGTACAAGCTCATGGCGTCGGTCAACCTGCTGAACACGGTGCTCGGCGTGAGCATCATCTACATCGCCGCCGTAGTGCCGTTCACCATCTGGATGCTGCGCGGTTTCGTCGCGGGGATCCCCGCAGAACTCGAAGAGGCGGCGATGATGGATGGCCTGAGCCGCACCCAGGCGTTCCTGCGGATCACCTTCCCGTTGCTCGCGCCCGGGCTCGTGGCATCCGGGGTCTATGCCTTCCTGCAGGCCTGGAACGAGTTCACCGTCGCCCTCGTCGTGCTGCAGGCCAACGCGGACCAGACGCTTCCACTGTGGTTGCGCGGCTTCATCCGAGCCAGTGCGAGCAAGGCCATCGACTGGGGTCAGGTCATGGCGGCCTCGACACTCGTCGCCCTTCCCGTGATCATCTTCTTCCTGTTCGTGCAGGGCAGGATGACGAGCGGACTCGTCAGCGGGGCGGTCAAGGGATGAGGGCCGCGGCAGCCGTGTTGCTCCCCGGTTTCGTCGGCACCACTCTGCCGGAGTGGCTGGCCGTCCGGCTGCGTGACGGCCTCGCCGGCGTCTGCGTGTTCGGGCAGAACATCGTGTCGCGCACACAGCTGCGCGAACTCACCGATGCCATCCGCGCCGCCAACCCGAACGCGCTCATCGCGATCGATGAGGAGGGCGGCGATGTCACCCGCCTTTACTACGAAACGGGTTCGCCATACCCCGGCAATGCCGTCCTCGGCCGCATCGACGACTCGGAATACACGGAGTCCGTTGCGAGGACCGTCGGCTGGGAGCTTCGGCTTGCCGGCTGTAACCTCGATTTCGCGCCGGATGTCGACGTCAATTCGAATCCAGACAATCCCGTGATCGGCGTCCGCAGCTTCGGCGCCGATCCCGCCGCAGTCGCGAGGCACAGTGCGGCGTGGATCCGCGGACTCGAGTCCACCGGCGTCGCGGCCAGTGCGAAGCACTTTCCAGGACACGGCGACACCGCGCAGGACTCGCACCTCGCCCTTCCCGTCATCGATCGGTCGCTCGACCAGTTGAGGATGCGCGAGCTGCAGCCGTTCGCCGCCGCCATCGCCGCGGGCAGCCGCACCATCATGACCTCGCACATCCTGCTGCCGCAGGTCGACGCATCGGCGCCAGCCACCTTCTCGACGACCATCCTGAACGACCTCCTCCGCGGAGAACTCGGCTTCGACGGCGTCATCGTCACCGATGCGCTCGATATGGCCGGCGCCAGCGGCGAGATCGGCATTCCTCAGGCCGCCGTGCGGGCGGTCTCCGCCGGCTGCGATCTGCTCTGCATCGGCACGGAGAACACCGATGAACAACTGGGCGAGATCGAAGCCGCCATCGAAGCGGCAGTGCTGAGCGGCACGCTTGCATCGGAAAGGCTCGCGGATGCCGCGGCCAGAAACGCTGCTCTCGCCGAGGAGCTCCTCATACAGTCCGGGAGCATTCCGATTCCGGAATATATGTGGGCGGACGAGCCAGAGTTCGACCTGGCACGGACGGCGGACAGCTTCGACGTGCGGCAGGGGCTGCGCGTGCAGGACGAACGGATCCTGGTGACCCTCGAGACCGCGGCCAATATCGCCGTGGGCCGCGCGCCATGGGGTCCGTCGGTGGACGGGATCGTGCGGCTGGAGGAGGGCGGCGAGCTCCGGATTCCGGTTGGAGTGCAGCCGATCCTGCTCGGCCGGGCCAACCACCGGCACGCCTGGGTGCGCCACGTGATCGATGACCTGCGCGCACAGCATCCGTCGGCCATCGTCGTCGATCTCGGCTGGCCGGGGGACGACCGCGCGTATGCCGACGTGGCCACTTTCGGCGCCTCGCGCCATGTCGGTGCGGCGCTGCTCGACTGGCTCGATCGCGAAAGCGCGGGTGCGCGGTGAGAGTCGGCGTCGACATCGGCGGAACCAAGACGGATGCGGTGGCGATCGACCGGGGCGGCCGCGTCGTGCGGCAGCTCCGTCTGCCGACCGACCTCGGTGCAGCGGCAGTGCTCGAGACGGCGGTGCAGGCGGTCATGCAACTCGCCGCGCTCGTCGGTATCGAAACCGTGGAATTCGAATCCGTCGGCGTCGGCATCCCCGGAGCCGTCGACAGCGAGACCGGACGAGTCTCCCACGCCGTCAATCTCGGTTTCGATGGACTCGAACTCGGAACAGAACTCGCCGGACGCGTCGGCGTCTCGGTCAGGGTGGAGAACGACGTGAACGCCGCCGCGCTCGGGGCATTTCACCTTCTCGGTACGCCCGGCACCCGCTCGATGGCCTATCTCAACCTCGGTACGGGACTCGCTGCCGGGCTCGTGCTCAACGGCAGACTGTGGCGCGGATCGCGTGGCACGGCGGGCGAGATCGGTCATATTCCCGTCGATCCGAACGGTCCGATCTGCTCCTGCGGTCAGCGCGGTTGCCTCGAGATGATGGCCTCGGGCTCCGCAGTCGCTCGACAGTGGCCCACGGATGCCGAGTATCCCGTGCTCGCGCTCTTCGGCGCCGCGGAAAACGGCGATCCGCTCGCGCTTGCGGTGCGCCAGCGCCTGGTCGAGAACGTGGCATCTGCGGTTCGCGTGCTCATCCTGACCGTCGATGTCGATACCGTTGTCATCGGAGGGGGCATCAGCTCCCTCGGAGAACCGCTGCTGCGCGGTGTGCGTGAGGCGCTCGAAGGCTGGGCGTTGTCGTCACCGTTCCTCGCCTCGCTTGAGCTTCCGGATCGCGTGCAACTCGTTCCGCAGAGGTTCTCCGCCGCCGCCCTCGGTGCAGCCCTGGTCGGCGATACGGCAACAACCTCAGGAGCGCTCTAGTGGCAGAAATCGTCATCCTCGACAGGACCGCAGCGGGAGAGCTGGCCGCCGACGTCATCCTCGCCCTCGTCGCGAGAAAGCCGGATGCGGTGCTGGGTCTTGCGACCGGGTCCACCCCTCTCGCGGTGTATCAGGCATTGGCAGCTCGCGGTGCGGATCTCACCGACGTGCGCGGTTTCGCCCTCGACGAGTATGTCGGCCTACCGCCAGGCCATCCGGAGAGCTATCGTGCGGTGATCACGCGGGAGGTCATCGAACCCCTCGGATTGAACCCCTCGCTGGTGAGGGTGCCGGGGGATCGCGGTCCGATCGAGACGGCGGGCGACGACTACGAGCGCTCCATCGTCGCGGCCGGTGGAGTCGATCTGCAGATCCTGGGGATCGGCACCGATGGTCATATCGGATTCAACGAGCCTGGTTCGTCGTTCGAATCCCTCACGCGCGTGAAGACGCTCACCCAACAGACCCGCGAGGACAACGCGCGGTTCTTCGCCTCGGTCGACGAGGTTCCGGTGAACTGCATCACTCAGGGGCTGGGAACGATCCGGCGGGCGAAGCATCTGCTGCTTCTGGCCTTCGGTGAGGCCAAGGCCGAGGCGATCGCAGCCGCCGTCGAGGGACCCGTGACGGCGAGTGCCCCTGGATCGGCGATCCAATTGCATCCGCACGTGACCGTGCTCGTCGACGAGGCCGCGGCATCCCGTCTCTCGAACATCGACTACTACCGCTACGCCTGGGCGAACAAACCGGCCTGGGAGTCGCTCTAGAACCTGGAGCGCGCTCACTGCAGAGGTGATCAGCCGACCGGCTGACCGTCGGCCCAAACGCCGTCGACTCGCCACTCGTGGTCGAGGCTCACCGCATCCGCCACATAGCCGGGGGCGAGGTAGCCGTGTCGATGTTCGAGGCCGAGCGCTCTCGCCGGCGTCAGGGTGAGAGCCTCCACCGCATCCGCTGGGGACACGCCGGAACGCTCGATCGCGCAGCGCAGCGCGACGTCCTGAGTGAGGGTCGAGCCGGCGATGGTCGAGGTGCCGGAGAGCACCGCGAGCCCGTCCCGCACGGTCACGTTGAGCGAGCCGAGGCGGTAGTCGCCGTCGCTCGAGCCGGCCGCGGCCATCGCATCGGTGATGAGGGCGATGCGGCCGGGCGCCGAGTTGAAGGCCATCGCCGCGACATCCGGATGCACGTGCTCGCCATCGAGGATCAGCTCGATGATCACGCGGTCATCCTCGAAGGCGGCGACGACGGGCCCCGGAGCGCGGTGGTGGATGCCCGGCATCGCGTTGAACGCGTGCGTGAGCAGCCGCGCCCCACGATCGAAGGTCTCCTGGGCGAGTTCGAAGGTCATCTCGGAATGGCCGATCGCGACGGTCACCCCGTTCTCGACGAGCACGTCGATCGCCTCGAGCGCGCCGGACAGCTCCGGTGCGATCGTCAGCTGACGCAGCGTTCCGCGGCTCGCGCCGAGCAGTTCCTCGACCACGTACGGCGTCGGGTCGATGAGGAAGTCGGGGTTGTGCGCGCCGCGGCGACCCGAAGCGAGGAACGGTCCCTCGAGATGGGAGCCGAGCACCAGTGGATCGGATGCCGCGAGATCGGCGATGACTCCGAGGCTCTCGCGCAGCTGGGCGATCGGGTTTGCGACGAGACTGAGGACGGAACGGGTCGTACCGTGGGCGCGGTGGGTGGCGAGTGCCCCGACGATCTCCTCCGGCCCGTCGTCGTAGGAGTGCGATCCGCCGCCGTGGCAGTGCAGATCGAGAAACCCCGGAACCAGCCAGTGACCGCCGACATCGACGCGCTCCGTCGAGGGCGGGAGCTCGCGTCCGGAGCCGGTGGCGGCGATCGTGTCACCGTCGACGAGCATCCAGAAGTCATCGACCTCGCCGCGCGCGTCGAGTTTGCGGGCCCCGTGAAAAAGGATCGTCACTTCTTTGCCGCCTCTCTGGCGAGTTCCGAACGCCCGTTGATGACGCCGCTCGCCACAGCCAGAACGCCGAACACGGCTCCCACGATCGGGTACCCGAGCATGAACCAGGCCACGGTCGCCGCGCCCATCACGAAGATCTCCACTATCGCCCGCCCGACCGGGTCGAGGGGCAATATGGCTTTTGGCGAGCGGAACAGCCCCCAGACGACGGCCGCGAACAGCGGGGTCCCGATCATGAACAGCACGGCCGGCCACGGGAAAGGCCACGCGAAGTAGCCCCAGAATCCGAGCGAAAACAGGGCGAAGAGCTCGAGCAGAAACCGGAGCACATCGTTGACCGTGATTCTCATTTGAAGATGATCGTGCGTACGCCGTCGCGCAGCACCCTGTTCTCGGCGAACCACTTCACGGCCTGCGTGAGGGTGCGGGATTCCTCGTCCTGGCCGATCGCGACGAGCTCGGCGGGCGTGCGGGAGTGGTCGACCCGCACCACGTTCTGCTCGATGATGGGCCCCTCATCGAGATCGCTGGTCACGAAGTGCGCGGTCGCGCCGATGAGCTTCACCCCGCGGGCGTGCGCCTGTCGGTAGGGGTTGGCCCCCTTGAATCCGGGCAGGAAGGAGTGGTGGATGTTGATGATCCTGCCCGCAAGCCGGTCGCAGAGGGCGGGTGACAGAATCTGCATGTACCGCGCGAGCACGACCAATTCGATGTCGTGCTGCTCCACGGCATCCACGATTCTGTCCTCGAAGGCCAGCTTCTGTCCGTCGGATGTCACGCTGTGCGACTCGAAGGGGACTCCGTAGAACTCGGCGAGGTTCGCAAGATCGGGATGATTGCTCAGCACGAGCGGCAGCTCGACCGGTAGCTGGCCGGCTCGCTCGCGGAAGAGTAGGTCGTTGAGACAGTGGGCGGCCTTCGACACGAGCACGAGGGTCCGCAGCGGACGGCCGACGATATCCAGCTTCCAGGTCATGCCGTAACGCTCTGTCACGGGGGCCAACGCTCGCTCGAATGTGTCGCGGTCGGCCGCCGACTCCACCTGGAGGCGCATGAAGAAGGTTCCGGTGTCATCGCTCGAGAATTGCTGCGATTCGGTGATGTTGCCACCGGCCGTGACAATCGCGCCGCTGATCGCGTGGACGATTCCCGGACGGTCGGAGCAGACGAGGGTCAGCACCCAGTGGGTGGAATCCTGCGAAGTCACGACCCTAGGCTATTGCCTTTGTGCACCGGTATTCTGAAGGGGATGCCGCACGAACCGCGGTATCCCGCGGACGGCGTTGCGATCCACACCCTCCTCGATCGGATTTTCGGCCCTATGGGCACGCCTCCCTCTCAACGTTTCCCCTACTTCGCGCTGATCACCCTTGCCGCGGCCGCCTTCCTGTGCGTCACCATCGAGATGCTTCCGACCGGCCTGCTCCCCGAGATGAGCCACGAACTCCACGTCAGCGAGTCGCAGATCGGGCTCACCGTCTCGGTCTTCGCCTTCACGATCGTGCTCACGAGTCCGTTCATCACGGCGCTGACAATGCGTGTGCCTCGACACACGCTCGTCGTCGTCGTGCTCCTCATCCTCGTGGCGAGTGCGACGGCCACAGCTCTGGCCCCCAACTACGCGGTGCTCGTCGCCTCGCGCGTCCTCGGCGGACTGGCCCACGGGGTCTTCTGGTCCGTCGCCGGTGCGTACGCGGCCTACATGGTGCCCAAGGAGCAACTCGGACGAGCCGTGTCGATCACGCTGGGTGGCGGATCCCTCGCCTTCGTGCTCGGGGTGCCGCTCGGGACCGCTCTCGGCCATGCCCTC
>JAODMH010000130.1 GCA_025465035.1 Microbacteriaceae bacterium
AAGAAGATGTTCTCGGATGCCGGCCTCACACCCCCGACGACCTGGGAGGAAATGGTCTCCGACGCCAAGAAGCTCACCAACCCGTCCACCGGTGTGTACGGGATGGGCCTCGAAGCGGGCAGCTACACCGAGAATGTGCACTTCGCGTTCATCACGGCCGAGCAGAATGGCGCTCCCCTCTTCAACGGCACCAAGCCAACCTTCACCACGGACGGGGTTGTCAGCGGCGTCCAGCGCTATCTCGACCTGATGCAGACCGATAAGGTCGTCAACCCGTCGAACGCCCAGTACACCAACGGCACCGAGGCGAGCGCCGACTTCGCCAAGGGCAAGGTCGCCATGATCGTCAACCAGGACAACGCCGGCCCGAACCTGACCGCAGACGGCATGAGCGCCGATGCCTACGGGGTGGTCGCGATTCCCGCCCCCGCCGGTGGCAAGAAGGTGTCGAGCGGAATCCAGGGCATCAACCTCTCCGTCTTCAAGAACACGAAGCACAAGGATGCCGCGCTCAAGTTCGTCAAGTTCATGACCAGCGAGGCGACTCAGGGCGTTCTTGGCAAGCCCTACGCGTCGATTCCGGTGCTCAAGGGCGTGACTCCGACGTTCACCGATAACCCCACCATCGCCAAGACGTTCTCGGACATCTACAACAACGCCTCCAAGCCATATCCCCTCGTGCCGCTCGAAGGAGCATTCGAGACGAACGTCGGAAATGCCGTGAACAACCTTTTCGCGACCATCGCGACGAAGGGCTCGGTATCGACGTCTGAGGTCAAGGACGCACTGCAAACAGCTCAGGACAAGACGGCCTCCGCCGGCTAGCCGAATCGGTCGACACTCGTTCCCGAGGGAGCGTGTCGTGCCGATTCGTGTCGTGGACTACGGCGCTGGCGGATCTTGGTAGACAGTTCGACCGAGATCCGCCAGGGCTTCCCTGAACCGACGAAAGGAGCCGTGACCCATGGCGGTGACGACGGAATACCGACCAGAGGCTGCTCGGTCGGCGAAACGGGTTCGAGCACCAGAGGGCGGACCGGACAGGAAACGCCGACTTCCCGGCGGATGGCTGCCCTATGCCCTGATCGCTCCCGCGGTCATCCTGGAACTGCTCATCCACGTCATCCCGATGTTCGTCGGCATCTGGATGAGCTTCATCAAGCTGACCCAGCTCTACATCGCCAACTGGGCCGCGGCCCCGTTTCTGGGGTTGGGAAACTACAGTCTCGCTCTGCAGTTCGATGGGCCGCAGGGAAAGGCGCTGCTTCAGTCGTTCCTCACGACCTGCCTCTTCACGATCGTGGTGGTCGGGGTCTCCTGGGTGCTCGGGATGGCTGCCGCGGTCGCCCTCCAGCGCTCGTTCTGGGGACGTGGGTTTCTGCGCACCCTGTTCCTCATCCCGTATGCGGTGCCGATGTATGCGGGCATCATCGCGTGGAAGTTCATGTTCCAGCAGCAGACCGGCATGATCAACCATGTGCTGAGTTCGCTGCATCTCGTGGATGCCGGGCACAAGCCGTTCTGGTTGATCGGCTCGAACGCCCTCGTCTCCGTCATCGTCGTCGCCATCTGGCGGATGTGGCCCTTCGCCTTCCTCATGCTCATGGCCGGATTGCAGAGCATCTCGGCCGATCTCTATGAGGCGTCGGCGCTGGATGGTGCGCGGTCATTCCGGCAGTGGCGCAGCGTCACCCTTCCGGGTCTCGGCGGTGTCAATCGAGTGCTCTTGCTCGTGATGTTCCTGTGGACGTTCAATGATTTCAACACACCGTTCATCCTGTTCGGCGGTAACGAGCCTCCGGCCGGCGACCTCATCTCCATTCACATCTACAACACCTCGTTCGTGAATCTGAACTTCGGTTTCGGCTCGGCGATGTCGGTGCTGCTCCTGCTCTTCCTCCTGGTCGTGACAGGCGTCTATCTCTTCATCGGCAGAAGGAGGTCGAACGACAATGCATGAATCCAGCGGAATGAAGGTCTTCAGGGGTGTGACGATCGTCGTGCTCGCCCTGTTCGTGATCGTGCCCCTGTACATCATGATCACGACGTCGGTGAAGCCGCTTGGCGATGTGCAAGGCGAGTTCACCTGGTGGCCAACGAACTTCACCCTGCAGCCGTTCATCGACATCTGGAAGACCGTGCCTCTCGGCTCCTATTTCGTGAACAGTCTCATTGTTTCGACCGCCGCTAGCGTGCTGAGCGTGATCGTCGCCATCTTCGCGTCGTACGCGGTCTCTCGCTGGCGGTTTCGCGGTCGGAACGTGTTCACCACCACCGTGCTGTCCACTCAGATGTTCCCCGGTGTGCTGTTTCTGCTGCCGCTGTATCTCATCTTCATCAACATCAACCAGACCTTCGGCATCCAGCTGGTCGGTACCCGGGCCGGCCTGATCATCACCTACCTCACGTTCACTCTGCCCTTCTCGATTTGGATGCTCTCGGGATACTTCGACAACATCCCGCGCGAACTGGACGAAGCGGCGAAGGTCGACGGAGCCTCTGCTCTCGCCACCCTGTTCCGAGTGGTGCTTCCGGTCGCACGGCCCGGGGTGATCGCCGTGCTGGTCTACAGCTTCATGACGGCCTGGGGGGAAGTGCTGTTCGCCTCCGTGCTGACGACCGAAACCAGCCGAACGCTGGCCGTCGGTCTGGGGGAGTACTCGACCGAGGTCAACGTGTACTGGAACCAGATCATGGCGGCATCCCTCGTGGTGAGTGTGCCGGTGGTCGTCGGTTTCCTGCTCCTGCAGCGCAACTTCGTCGCCGGACTGTCGGCCGGTGCCGTCAAGTGATGGATGCGGGTAGCCGGGTCATGGCTATGCTTGCATCCCGGCGGTCAGTCGGCATGTAACGCCCAGTCGAAATACCTGCTGATGATGAAAGGTCCGGAGCATGGTCTCTGAACTGGCCGCCGGGCCCCGGGTTCCCACGCTCGAGATGGTCGCCGCACGGGCGGGTGTCTCTCGCGCGACGGTCTCGCGCGTCGTCAACGGGTCTCCGCGAGTCACGGCTGAGATCGTGAGCGCGGTGCAGAGCGCCATCGACGAATTGAACTACGTTCCCAACCGTGCGGCGCGGTCATTGGCCAGCAGGCAGACACAACTCATAGCCCTCGTGATACCCGAGTCTGTCGGGATGGTCTTCGACGACCCGTTTTTCGCCTCGATCGTCCAGGGGGTAGCAATGTACCTCGCTTCGACCGACTACACGCTCAACATGCTGATCGCGGTGGAATCCAAGCCGGAGAAGGCGCGACGATACTTGATGGGCGGCAACGTCGACGGGGCTCTGATCGTCTCGCATCACAGCGGCGATCATTCCTATGCGCATCTCGAGAGATCGCTTCCCGTCGTCTTCGCCGGACGCCCGCTCTCGCTCGCTGGTCATGGCCAAGGGGAAAGCTACTATGTCGGCGTCGACGACATAGCCGGCGAGCGTGGCGCGATCGAGCACCTCATCGCCGGGGGCCGGCGGTCCGTGGCAGCCATCGCGGGTCCGCAGGACATGCCGCCCGGGCTCGACCGGCTGGAGGGCTGGCGACAGGCCGTCGGCGAGCTCGCACTAGGGAGGGAGTCCCTGGTGGAATACGGGGACTTCACGCTCGAATCGGGTACGGAAGCCATGCGGAGGCTGCTGGATCGCGGGGTCTTCATCGACGCCGTCGCCGCGGCCAACGACCAGATGGCGGTGGGCGCGTACACGGCCATCCGCGAGCGGGGCCTGCGGATTCCTGAGGATATCGCCGTCGTCGGGTTCGACAACAACTATTTCGGCCTCACCGCGACCCCGACGTTGACGACAGTGCACCAGCCGTCTACCGACCTCGGGGCAGCGATGGCGGAAGTGCTCGTCAGGCTGATCGAGGGCGAGCCCGTCGAGCGCGTGACGATCCTTCCCACCTCGCTCATCGTGCGCCAGTCGTCGTAACGGCTCAGCGCAGCCAGGCCTCCACGTCATCCGCTGTCCTGGGGATGCCGATCGACAGGTTCTCCGCCCCGGATTCGGTCACCAGGATGTTGTCTTCGATGCGCACCCCGATGCCGCGGAATTCGGCGGGTACCGTGAGGTCGTCTGGCTGAAAATACAGGCCCGGCTCGATGGTGAACACCATGCCCGGTTCCAGGATGCCCTCGAGGTAGAGCTCGCGTCGGGCCTGCGCGCAGTCGTGCACGTCGATTCCGAGGTGGTGCGAGGTGCCGTGCACCATGTAGCGGCGATGGAACTGATTCGCGGGGAGCAGCGAGTCCTCCGCGCTGACCGGCAGAAAGCCCCACTCCGCCGTCTTCCGGGCGATGACCTCCATGGCGGCGGTGTGGATCTCGCGGAAACGGATGCCGGGGCGCACGATCGCGAAGGCGGCATCTGCGGCCTCCCGAACCGCTTCGTAGACCAGCCGCTGGGTTTCGCTGAAGACTCCGTTGACCGGCAGGGTCCTCGTGATATCCGCCGTGTACAGACTGTCGAGCTCGACGCCGGCGTCCATGAGGATCAGGTCGCCGGGAACGACCGCGCCGTCGTTGCGGGTCCAGTGCAGGATGCAGGCGTGGGGCCCGGAGGCGGCGATCGTGTCGTAGCCGACGGCGTTCCCCTCGGCGCGGGCGCGGCGGTTGAAGGTCCCTTCGATGAGTCGCTCGCCGCGCTCGTGGGCGACGATCGCCGGGCGGTCGGCGATGACGTCGTCGAATCCCTTCTTGGTCGCGGCCACAGCGCGCCGCATCTGCTCGATCTCGTACTCGTCCTTGACGAGGCGGAGCTCTGAGAGATCGCGGGCGAGTGCGGTGTCCGAATCGTTCTCGAGCGATTCAGAATCGGCGGAGAGCAGGCGTCGGCCGTCCACCTGATCGGTGAGGTCGCGGTCGCCGTCGCGCAGGATGATGGTGTCGGCGTCGACGGTGTCGAGCACGGTCGCGAGGCCCGCCAGGTCCGCCGTCAGGAGCCCGAGGTCGTGGGCGACATGGGCGAGGGACGGGCGAGGGCCGGTCCAGAACTCGCCGATCTCCGGGTTGGCGTAGAACTCGTCGGAGTCGCGCCCGGCGGCCTTGCGGAAGTACAGGGTGGCCTCGTGGCCATCCGCCGTCGGTTCGAGCACGAGCACGCTGCCCGGCACCGAGTCGCTCGCCCAGCCGGTGAGGTGGGAGAAGGCGGAGTGGGCGCGGTAGGCGTAGTCGGTATCGTTCGAGCGGACCTTCGCGGCGCCGGCTGGGATGATCAGCCGCTTGCCCGGGTACTTCGCCGAGATGCGGGAACGCCGGGCGGCAGCGTATCGGGACTGTTCGCGCGGAACGGGCTTGCCCTCGGTATGCGTGGCCCAGTTGCCGGAGATGTAGTCCTTGAAGGTGTCGGAAACCGGCACGGTCGAGCGGTTGGTCGTTGCGCGCGGCGCCTGGGCGCTGTCATCAGCCATGACACCATTCTCCCCCGCCTCAGCGGTTGGCCCAAGTGGGGCTAGTGGCGTCCGGATGCCCGGTGGCTGGCTTTCCGTCCGCTGAACAGCCAAATGGGCTGAGTCGGTACGAGGGAGCGCGCGAGTTCCCGCGTCTCGCTTCGGCCGATGTGCACGACGGACGAGAGCGGATCGGCGACGATATCTTCGACGTATTCGTCCTGACCGTTATCGAACGTGAATCGCTCGAAAGATTCCACTGTGTCGCCCCCGCGTCTGAATACCCCACCCATGACTCGCGCGTCTCATCCAAGCGGAGACTGAACCGTTCCGTCCAGTCCCGTAAACAGGGGCCCCTTACGGATGCCGGTGTCCGGTGCTACCGTCGATTGCGTTGTCGACTACCCCCGGCAATGGCAGCAGATTGGTGCAGGACATGTCCGCTAATGCTCCATCCACGCGCGCCGAGGCATTCTCGGAGACCCGCGACCGAATCGTCACTGCGAGTTATGGTCTGTTCTCGAAACGCAGTACCAGGGACGTGGCCATGGATGAGGTGGTCGCGGTCTCTGGCGTCGCGAAGGCGACCCTCTATCGGCACTTCCGCACCAAAGACGATCTGGTGCTGGCCTTCCTCGACCGGAGAGAAGAGGTCTGGACTCTCGGGACCATGGAGGCGGGGGCGCGAGCGAGATCCGATGACGCGGAGGGCAGGCTCCTTGCCATCTTCGACATCCTGGAGGACTGGTTCCAGCGCGACGACTACGAGGCCTGTTCCTTTGTCCATGTGCTTTTCGAGATGGGGGCCGACCACCCGCTCGGGCGGGCCAGCAGCACCCATCTCGCCAACATCCGGGGGATGGTGAGTCGGCTGGCGAACGAGGCAGGGCTCCGCGATCCCGATGATTTCGCCCTGTCGTGGAACGTTCTCATGACGGGCGCGATCGTGCAGGCCGCCGAGGGCGACCGGAAGGCGGCCGCTCGGGCCAAGCTGATCGCCGCACCGCTCATCGAGCGGTATCGCGCCTAGCCCTTCGGCTCCAACTGCACGACGATCGGACGATGGTCGCTGCCCGCAGCGTCGAGACTCTGCACGACACGCATCCCGGTCACCCGCCAGTTGTCGGTGACCATCACATGGTCGATCGGTGCCCCGAACAGCGCAGGAACTCCGGTCGGCCAGGTACCGACCGCGGCATTGCCTGACGCCAGTGCGGCATCCGCACACGTGCCGATGGTGTGTGACGAATCCGCGCCGAGCCCTGCCAGGTGATCGAGCGTCGAGTTGAAGTCGCCGGAGACGATGACGTTCTTCGATTTACAGACCGTGCCGAGCCACCTCAGGTCGGCATTCCAGTTGCGCATCTCGGTGGAGATCGGGGCCACCGGGTGGGTCGCCACGATGACCGGTCCGGTCCCGTCGTCCGGGCTCAGGACGATCGTGGGAAGGGTGCTCGTCGAACCGGCCGCATCGTCGACGTGATAGGTGCCGAGCCCGGCGCTCCAGAGTACCGAGGTCGAGCGGGCCTTTGAGATCTGATCGAATGCGGTGGTGTGCTCCCACATGGGGCGTCCAGCCGCCTTCATGATGGCGGCGACAGCAAGCGCGGTCGCCTGGGTGGTCTCCGGCAGCGTCACGATGTCGGCTTTGGAGTCGAGTGCGAGCTTGGCGATCGCCGGGGCCCCCGGCGCATCGCCGAGGGTGTTCCAGGAGACCACGGTGATGTCGGATCGCCCCTTCGTCGAGAAGGAATTGTTGCCGAACCCCCTGGTCGCAAGTACGGCCGTGCTTACCAGGGCGAAGACGAGGAGCAGCAGCGCGAGGGACGACCCGAGCCGTCGGAAGGTGCGGCCGAGGAGAGCCAGCAGCATCAGAACGAGGATGCCGATCACGGCAACCGCTATCGCAGAACCCCGGAACGCGACGACCTGCGCAATGACGAAGGTTCTCTGCAGGCCGAAGAGCTGGGGCCAGGCGGCCACCAGCAGGGCCGCCGCGACCGCGACGAGCAGTATGGCGGCGAGGATGCGGCTAAACATGGCCTCTCACCCTAGCCGCTGACGCTGGGGCGATGGTCGCAGGATCACGGAAACGGATCTCCGGAATAGAGTTGCAGGATGCCCGGCCCCATCGACCTGCACGGTGCTGTCGACCTCCACACGCACAGCAGCGTCTCCGACGGCACGGAGACCCCTTCCGAGCTGGTGCGGGCGGCCGTCGCCGTCGGCCTCGGAACGGTGGCGCTGACCGACCACGACTCGACCGCCGGTTGGCAGGAGGCCTTCGCCGCAGCATCCGGTACCGGGCTCACCGTCATTCCCGGCATGGAGCTCAGCACCAATTACGGGCCGGCGAGCGTGCACATGCTCGCCTACCTGTTCGACCCCCTCAACGGCGCGATCATCGCGGAGACCGCACGAATCCGCGACGGACGCCTGCATAGGGCGGAACGTATCGTCGAGCGGATCGCCAGGGACTACGACCTGACCTGGGACGACGTGCTGGCGCAGTCGACGGACGGCGGCACCCTCGGACGCCCGCACATCGCCGACGCCCTGGTCGCGAAGGGTCACGTCGTCGATCGCAGCGCGGCGTTCCAGAGCATCCTGCACTGGCGGAGCGGCTACTACGAGAAGTACTACGCACCGTCACCGCTGGACGGGGTGCGGATGATCGTCGCCGCCGGTGGCGTGCCGGTGCTCGCGCATCCGGCCACTCACGGCCGCTACCGGGTGATCGGGGAGGCGGCGATCGCCGAACTCGTGGATGCCGGACTATTCGGCCTGGAGGTCCATCACCGCGACAACACGGAAGACGGCAAGGCGCGGCTCTACGAACTCGCCGAGAAGTACGACCTCGCCATCACCGGATCGAGCGACTACCACGGCGCGGGCAAGCCGAACCGGCTCGGCGAGAACACCACGTCGCCCGAGGTTCTCGAGCGGATCGTCGCGGCGGGAACGGGTACGAGGCCGTTTCACGGCTGATTCTTCGGCTCGACGCCTGCTACTCGCCGTCAAGGGACAACTTCGCATCCTCCAGGAGCGCGGGATGGTGCGTTCGCGTCCCCTGGCGGGCGGACAGGATCGATTGCTAAGCGGCGGGCGGGGGCGTGCTGCCCGTGCTCGGGCGGCGAGTGCGGTTGCGCCGGCGACGGGTCGGACCAGTGCCGTCGTGAGTCCCGGCTCCCTCGGGCTTCTGTGTGCCCTCAGACCTCGTCGCGTCGTTCGAGCTGCCGCCACGAGTGCGACCGCGCTCGCGGCCGTCGCCACGAGCGGCGCCGTCGCGCGCTCCGCCCTGCCGCGAGTCGCCGTGCCCCGAGCCGGAACGTCCACCGGTGGGGGCGGTCGCACGAGGCTCGCGTTCGCGCACCGGGCCGGCCGACTTGAGGCGGCCCTTGGTTCCCTCGGGGATGTCGAGGTCGGTGTAGAGGTGCGGTGACGACGAGTAGGTCTCTACCGGCTCCGGCTGGCCCATGTCGAGCGCCTTGTTGATGAGCGACCACTTGTGCATGTCATCCCAGTCCACGAAGGTCACGGCGATACCGGTCTTGCCCGCGCGGCCCGTGCGCCCGGCGCGGTGCAGGTAGGTGTCGTCGTCATCGGGAATGGTGTGATTGATGACGTGCGTGACGTCGTTGACGTCGATGCCGCGGGCCGCGACATCCGTTGCGATGAGGATGTCCTTCTTGCCCGCCTTGAAGGCGGCCATGGCGCGCTCGCGCTGCTCCTGGTTGAGATCTCCGTGCACGGCGGCGGCGTTGAAGCCGCGGTCGTTGAGTTCTTCGACGAGCTTGGCTGCCGCGCGCTTGGTGCGGGTGAAGATCACGGTCTTGCCGCGACCCTCCGCCTGCAGGATGCGGGCGATGACCTCGTCCTTGTCCATGCTGTGAGCGCGGTATACGACGTGCTTGATGTTCGCCTGGGTGCGGCCCTCATCGGGATCCGTCGCACGGATGTGGATCGGCCGGTTCATGAAGCGGCGGGCCAGGGCGACGATCGGGCCGGGCATTGTCGCGGAGAAGAGCATGGTGTGGCGGGTCGGCGAGGTCTGGGCGAACAGCTTCTCGATGTCGGAGAGGAAACCGAGGTCGAGCATCTTGTCCGCCTCGTCGAGCACCATGACCTTGACGTCCTTGAGCGACAGCATGTGCTGGCTCGCAAGGTCGAGGAGGCGGCCGGGAGTTCCGACGACGACCTGCGCGCCAGCCTTGAGCTGCTCGACCTGCCCCTCGTACGCCTTGCCGCCGTAGATGGCGGCGATCTGGGTGGAGCGGTTGGATGCCGCGAGCACGAGGTCTTCTGCCACCTGCACGCACAGCTCCCGTGTGGGCACCACGACGAGCGCCTTCACGCCCGGCTCGGGATTCGTGCCGAGGGCCTGGAGGAGCGGAAGCCCGAAGCCGAGAGTCTTGCCCGTTCCGGTCTTGGCCTGTCCGATGATGTCCTGGCCGGCGAGCCCGAGGGGGATCGTCTGGGTCTGGATCGGGAACGGTTCGATGATTCCCTTGGTGGCGAGTGCATCGACCATGTCCTGGTCGATGTCGAGATCTGAAAACGTCAAAGTTATGGTGCCCTGTCCTGAAGCGGCTACGCCCGCTTTGATCTGGGGCGTGGGAAGCCTCCACCAGAAATGGGAGGCATTGGTCACAGTTTAGCCGCCATTTCGCCGTGAACCGCTTTCCGCCTCCAGCGGCCTGTCGGGATGCCGCGCCGATAGGCTAAGCGCGTGGTCTCTCTGTTCGGTCGTCGCCCGAAGCGCGTGGACGTTCCCCGGTTGAAACCGCGCCGAGAGGCGCAGGTGAATGTCAGTCGGGTGGACTTCGCCGAGCTGACCCCTCAGCCGATCGCCTATCTCGGACAGGCCGCCTATCTGCAGCTCGCCATCTTCGAGACGCTCACCCGCGCCGTCGCCACCGCGCCGACCACCGAGGCGAAGGAGGCGCTGAGCCGAGCCGCGGGTCTTTCCCTGGTGAAGCACCAGGCGCTCTCGGCCGAGATCGCCAAAAAGGGCAAGGACTCCGGAGAGGTGATGGCGCCGTACGCCGAGCGCATCGACAGCTACACCAGGGTGACGGCTGGCGCGGACTGGTATGAGACGCTCGTCACCAGCTACGTCACCTCCGGCATGCTTGACGACTTCTACCGCAGCCTGGCCAGCGGCCTTCCCGCCGACATCGCCGCTCGCGTGGCGGGGATCTTCTCGGGTGCCGACGGCCACGACCTCATCGTCGGGGAACTGCGAAACGCGATAGCGGCCAATCCGCGGCTCGCGTCGCGACTCGCGATGTGGGGGCGACGACTCGTGGGCGACACGCTGCTGATCGCGCGTTCCGCGCTCTCGGAGCAGAGTCGTCCGGATGAGGCGCGACTCGAACCCGTGTTCACCGAACTCATCGCCGCGCACACCCGCCGAATGGATGCCCTCGGCCTCACCGCCTGAGAGTTCAGGCGCGACTGAGCGACGCCAGCATGCCGGCATCCGCATTCGTGCGTCGGCGCGGCACGATGAGGGCGACCGCCATCGGCACCAACGCCGCGACAACGAGGCTCACCACCCAGATCCACCCGCCGTCGAATTTCCAGCCGGCCCAGGTGAGGGCGGCCCAGACCGCGGATGCCGCCGCCGCACCGATGGCGGGAAGCAGCGCGGCCCCGTAACTGCCGCGGCGCGGGAAGGTGTAGCGCACCACGAGGCCGAGGATCGCTCCCCCCAGCGTCACGAAGAGCAGTTCCATTGTCAGGCGACGAAGCCGACGCGACGCGACTCTTCCGAGCCGATCTCAAGGTAGCCGAATGACTCGATGGGCACGATGTACACGCTGCCGCGGTTGTCGGAGAGCTTGAAGAATTTGGCGGACGACTCGAGGGCGGTAGCGACGACGGCTTCCACCTCGCTTGCCGACTGCGACGTCTCGAAGCTGATCTCACGGGGGCTGTTGATGATGCCGATACGAATGTCCACGGCTAAACATTACGACAGAAGGCGTGACCCGCTCGGCAACGTTCGCTGTCAGCGCTAGCCGCTACCGTTGAGGCCATGGCGATCATGGGTTTTCGGAGTGCCGCGGTGGCCGTGGCATCCGATTCGCCTCTCCTCGATCCTTCGCAGCGGGCCGTGCTCGATCTACCGCACGATGCTTCGGCCGCCGTGCTCGGCGCTCCCGGCACCGGCAAGACGACGACGCTCGTAGAGCTCGTCGCCGACCGGATCCTCGGGCACGGGTGGAGCCACGATCAGGTGCTCGCGCTGACCTCGAGCCGGGTGGCGGCGACCAAGCTACGGGACCGCATCGCTTTGCGGCTCAACATCCCGACCACAGGACCGATGGCCCGTACCATCAACTCTCTGGCCTTCGAAGTCGTCCGCGACGCCGCGAAGACCGCGGGGGTCGCACCGCGCCGCCTCATCACCGGTGGCGAGCAGGACGCCGACATCGCGGGCCTGCTCGAGGGACACATCGAGACAGGCAGGGGCCCCGCCTGGCCGAAAGCACTCGGGCCGGAGGTGCGCCGCCTCCGGCAGTTCCGTACGGAGTTGCGAGAGCTCATGATGCGGGCAACGGAGTTCGAGGTATCGCCGTCTCGGCTCCGTGAGCTGGGGACGCAGGCCGGCCGCCCGGAGTGGATCGCCGCCGCGACCTTCATCGATGAGTACCTGCAGGTCATCGGCTATTCGCGAGATGCCCAGGTTGACCCGGCGGAACTGGCGAGGTTCGCGGTGACCATCATCGGGTCCGAGAGCCCTGGTGAGCGGGTCGCCGCGCTCAAGCTCGTGGTCGTCGATGACCTGCACGAGGCCACCGAGTCGACTCTCGCGATTCTGCGGGCACTGGCCGCGCGGGGAATCACTGTGGTGGCCTTCGGCGATCCGGATGTGGCGGCGAACGCCTTTCGCGGCGGCGAACCCGACGCCCTCGGCCGCCTGTCTTCAGTTCTTCAGCTGTCGGCCGTCCAGCGCCTCACTCTCTCGACGGCGCATCGGCAGGGCATGGCGCTGCGCGAGTTCACGAAGTCCGTCACCGCGCGGATCGGAACTGCGGCTGCGGGTACGCAGCGTCAAGCGATCGCGGGGGGCGAGGCTTCGGCCGTGCCACTCGCCACCATCCTCGCGCCGAGTCCGGCGCGCGAATGGTCGGCGATCGCCAGGGCGCTGCGCGAACGGCACCTGGAGTCGAACGTGGCGTGGAACGACCTGGTCGTCGTCGTGCGCAGCGGTGCACAGGTCGAGACGATCGCACGTGCGTTGGCTCTCGCTGAGGTGCCGACCCGCACGGCGGTCGGCGGCACGGCTCTTCGCGACGATCACGCGGCACGCGCCCTTCTCACCTTTGTCGACATCGGGGTGGGGAGGACGCCGATCGATGCGGAGAATGCAACCGAGTTGCTGCTTGGCCCGTTCGGTGGCCTCGATCGGCTCGGACTCCGGCGCCTGAGACTCGCGCTGCGCGCCGAGGAGATCGCGGGAGGCGGCAATCGCTCGGGCGACGAACTGCTCGTCGACGGGTTGTCGGCGATGAACAGGTTCGTGACGATCGATCATCGGGTCGCCAGGGCGGCCGCCAGGCTAGCGGAAACCCTGGCCATGCTTCGAGAGAGCGGCGGGTCGATCGAGGAACTGCTCTGGACGGCCTGGGATCGAAGCGGGCTTGCGAGGAGCTGGTACGACCAGGCCCTGGGCGCAGGGATCACCGCCGCCGAGGCGAATCGCAACCTTGATGGCGTTGTCGCCCTCTTCACTGCGGCCAAGAGATTCACCGAGCGCCGCCCGGACGCCGCACCAGGCGTCTTCCTGGCGGAGGTCCTCGATGCCGAGGTGCCCGAGGACACCCTCTCGCCGCAGGCCAACGACGACACGGTGCTGGTGACGACTCCCTCCGGGACCGTCGGTCTCGAATTCGACACCGTCGTGGTCGCGGCACTGCAGGACGGCGCGTGGCCGAACCTCCGTCTGCGCGGGTCGCTTCTGGGCGCTCAGGAGCTGGTCAACCGTGTGACCGGTGTCCATGCGGCCGGCGTCGACGAACGCAGGCAGGTGCTTGGCGATGAACTGCGGATGTTCGCACTCGCGATCTCGAGGGCGAGACGACGTGTGGTGCTCGCCGCGGTCGCGAACGACGACGAGGCCGCGAGTCCGTTCTTCGGACTGCTGCCGGACGACACCCCGTCGCTCGACTCCTCGGCGGCACCACCCCTGTCGCTCAGGGGCATGACCGGTCGCCTCCGTAACCTCCTGGTGACCTCCAGCAGCCCGCGCGTCGTGGCCGACGCAGCGTCGTCGCTCGCGGCACTGGCCGCCGAGGGCGTGCCGGGAGCCGCACCGGCCGACTGGCACGGACTCATCCCGGTGTCGACGACCGGCCCGCTCTACGACGGCGACCAGGTTCCTGTCTCGCCGTCCGCACTCGAAAAACTGGCAGAGTCGCCCCTCGACTGGTTCCTCGAGATGATCGCGGGCGGTGAGTCTGGCGTAGTCGCCAACGTCGGGACGATCCTGCACTGGGCGATGGAGACATCCGAAGACCCGTCTGTCGACGCGCTCTGGGCGGCCGTGCAGTCACGCTGGGGCGAACTGCTCTTCGACGCGCCATGGCTCGCCGAACGCCAGGCTCGCATCGCTCGCACCCTGACCGAAGCACTCGCCGAATATCTCGCCCACTTCAGCAGACAGGGCAAGGAGCTTGTCGGAGCCGAGAGCCGTTTCGCGCTCGAGATCGACAACGTCGTCGTGCGCGGCTCCATCGACAGGGTGGAGCGGGCGAGCGACGGATCCGTCGTCATCGTCGACCTCAAGACCGGTAGCCCCCTCACCTCGCAGGCGAAGATCGACGAGCATCCCCAACTCAGCGCCTATCAGCTGGCTTATGCCGACGGCATTCTCGACGACTACCTCGCCGAGCACGGGCAGCACAGCGGCGGAGGAGCGAAGCTGCTGTTCGTCAAGGAGGGCAAGGACGGGCGGCTCTATCGCGAGGGCATCCAGGCTCCGTTGACCGACGAGCAGCTCGCGGAGTTCCGCGATCGGATCCGGCTTGCCGCCACACTCATCGCGGCAGCCGAATTCGAAGGCCCGGCGGAGCTGGCGAGCTACGGATTGAGCGACCTCGCGCGGCTGAGACTGCATCGGGTGATGGCGGTCAGCAGTGATTAGCAGCGACGACATCTCGGATGCGCTCGGTCGTTTTCGGGCGACGGCCCAGCAGCGCGCGATCATCGAGGCACCGCTCGCGCCGGCGCTCGTCGTCGCGGGCGCGGGCAGCGGCAAGACCGAGACGATGGCGAACCGGGTGCTCTGGCTGCTCGCCAACGGGCTGGTCGGGCCGTCGGAAGTGCTCGGGCTCACCTTCACCCGCAAGGCGGCAGGGGAACTGGCGACGCGCATCCGCGAACGCATTGCGGAACTGGCCCGTGCCGGGCTTCTGCCGGGGGACTATGACCCGTTCGAGGCACCGAACGTGTCGACCTACAATTCCTACGCGAATTCGATCTTTCGCGACAACGCCGTCGTGCTCGGCCGCGAAAGCGACGGTTCGGTGCTCGGCGAGGCGGCAGCCTGGCAGCTCGCCCGTCGTGTCGTGACCAGGAGCAGAGATGTGCGGCTGCCCGACCTCGGCAAGAACCTGGAGCCCGTGACTAAGGCGGTGCTCGGCCTCTCCAGGGCGATGGCCGAAAACAATGTCGATGCTGAAGCGCTGCGCGAGTTCGCCGGCGAGTTCCGCATGGTCGAGCATCTGCCCCATGGCGGCCGCGGCGAATACCAGGATGTCGTCGCCCTTGCAGAGACGATCGGATCGCTCGACGTCCTCATCGATCTGGCCGCGGATTTCCAGGCGGCCAAGGCAACACGCGGACTCATCGAATACTCCGATCAGGTCTCCCTCGCTCTGCAGATCGTGCGCACTCAGCCGAAGGTCGCGACCGACGAGCGTGACAAGTACCGAGTTGTGCTGTTGGACGAATATCAGGACACCTCGGTCATGCAGACCTGGTTGCTCGCAGAGTTGTTCGCCGGGCATCCGGTCATGGCTGTCGGCGACCCCAACCAGTCGATCTACGGATGGCGCGGCGCAAGCGCCAGCAATCTGGACGATTTCGCCCGCGCGTTCGGGGCGACAGAGGCCCGGTTCGCGCTCTCGACGAGTTGGCGCAACGGTCATCGGATCCTCGAGGCAGCCAACCAGGTCGTCGCGCCGTTCGGACCGACGTCGAAGGTCAGGGTCGAGAGGCTCGAGGCAGGCCCGGTGGCTACGAGCGAGGCGGTCGACTCGGTGTTCGCCGAGTCGGTCGTCGAGGAGGCTGAGGCGACCGCGGCCTGGCTCGGAGCGCGCCTGTCTATGCGCGACGAGCGCGGCACGCCGCCCTCCGCCGCGATGCTGTTCCGCACCCGGAAGACACAGGCATTCTTCCTGAGCGCCCTGCGAGACGCCGGCATCGCATATCACGTGCTAGGGCTGAACGGCCTGCTCGCCGAACCGGAGATCGCCGATCTGGTCAGCGCCCTCAGCGTGGTCAGCGATCCCAGCGCCGGCCTGGAGCTCGTGCGCCTGCTCGCCGGCTCGCGTTGGCGGCTCGGCGTGCAGGACCTGCACGCCCTGAACCGCCTGGCATCGCGCCTGCGTGACCTCGACTATGCGCAGCATCCGCTTCCCCCGGATCTCAAGGAACGGCTGCGTGCCTCCGTCGCGGAAGGGGAGGGCGGGTCAATCGTCGACGCTCTCGACTTCGTCGCGACCGCCCGCCCCGGCCATGGGTTCCTCACCGGCTTCAGCGAGATCGGGCTCATCCGTCTGCGGGAGGCCGGCCAGTTCTTCGCCCGTCTCCGGTCACGGATCGGGCTCGACCTGCGCGACTTCGTGATCGTGGTGCTGCAGGAGTTGCGGCTCGACATCGAGGTCGTCGCCAACGACTTCCGGGTGCTCGGTTCCGCGCCGATCGATGCATTCCTCGACGCCCTGTCTGGCTACCTCGCCATCGATGACACGGCGAGCCTGCGCGGCTTCCTCACCTGGCTTCGCGAGGCGGAGCAGCGCGAAGATCTGTCGCCCCGACCGGAAGACCCGGAGCCTGGCACTGTACAGATCCTCACCGTCCATGGCGCGAAGGGCCTCGAATGGGACCACGTGGTCGTCCCGCGATTCGTCGAGGACGACTTTCCGGCGAAGCCGCTCGAGGGGTTCAAAGGCTGGGCGGCCTTCGGGCAGCTGCCCTGGCCCTTTCGCGGCGATGCCGCCGAGTTGCCGGTCTTCGAATGGCGGTCCGCGACGACGCGCAAGGAGGTGAGCGACGCCCTGAAGGAGTTCTCAAACTCCGTGCGTGCGCGCAGCATCGATGAGGAACGTCGCCTCGCCTACGTGGCGATCACCCGCGCGCGGCATGGCCTGCTCCTGTCCGGTTCGTTCTGGGCGACCCAGAAGAGCCCGCGCACCCCCAGCGTCTTTCTCCGCGAGCTCGCGGACGCGGGAATCGTCGCGCCACTTCCCCCCGCCCCCCAGGAATCGGAGAATCCGCTCGGCGACCATCTCGACCGGATCGTCTGGCCATTCGATCCGCTCGGCTCACGCCGGCCGGCGGTGGAGCTGGCGGCACGGCGGGTCAGCGAGGCCGAACCCGCGACGGCGGGCTTCCTCGGGCCGCAACTCGACCTCCTTCTGGAGGAGCGGCGGATGCGGCTCGGCGCGAGCGGGCTGGTCGCGCTTCCGACGCGCGTTCCCGCGTCGCGCTTCAAGGACTACGTGACCGATCCGGCATCCGTCGCCTCCTCTCTTCGTCGACCGATGCCGGAGAGGCCCTATCGCGCGACGCAGCTCGGAACCCTCTTTCACTCCTGGGTCGAGGACCGGTACGGGTCGCCGGCAGGCGCGGACGACCTCGACTCGCTCGTCACGGAGCTCGACACTGGCGACTTCGTCGACGAGAAGGAGCTGGCGCGACTGAAAGCGGTCTTCGAGGCGAGTCCGTGGGGCTCCCGCTCACCGGTCGACGTCGAGCGTGAGATCCATCTGCCGTTCGACGGTCAGATCATCGTCTGCAAGATCGATGCGGTCTACCAGGACGGCGACCGGTTCGAGGTGGTTGACTGGAAGACGGGCAAGCCCCCCAGGAACGCCGCGGATCTCGAACAGAAGCAATTGCAGCTCGCCCTCTATCGGCTCGCCTATGCGAGTTGGCGGGGCATCGATCCGGAGCTCATCGACGCCGTCTTCTATTTCGTCGCCACCGACGACATCGTGCGCCCTGAGCGCATCTTTTCGGAGGACGAACTGCTCGAGCGCTGGCGCTCGGCGGTGCCGGCTAGTGGGCGATCGGTGCCGAGTTCTGTCGCCCGATGATCGCCGAGATGAGGGCGTCGATGGGTTCGCGTGCCGAGGTCGGGTTATCGAGCAGCCGAAAGTCGATGTCGCCCAGCTCCGGCAGTTCGAGCGCCGCGGGCAGCTGGGTCAGGTCCGGCGGGATGAGGCTCTGTGGGAAGGCCGCGATTCCGATGCCAGCCCGCGCCGCGGCGAGCACGCCGTTGATCTCGCGCACGTTGCAGGTGATGCGCCAGGTGCGTCCGATGGACTCGAGAGCCGTGATAGCCACGGTTCGGCTGAGGCTTGGAGCCTGATAGGCGATGAGGGGAACCGGCTTGCCAGGCTCGAGAGTGAGGTCCCGGTGCCCGACCCACACCATGCGGTCCCGGCGCACCAGCCGACCCACCTGGCTGTCGGACTCCTGTTTGACGAAGACGAGGTCCAGCTGGCCGGACTGCAGGCGCCTCGTCAGCACGCCGCTCTGGTTGACGGTGAGTTCGAGATTGATGTGCGGATACAGCTGCCGGAAGTCGCGCAGGATCTGTGGCAGTTGCGTGAGGGCGAGGTCGTCCGCCGAACCGAACCGCAGGCGCCCGCGCATCGCCGATCCGGTGAAGTAGCTGCTCGCCTGGTCGTGCGCCGCGAGGATCGTGCGTGCGAAGCCCAGCATCGCATCGCCGTTGTCGGTCAGCCGCACCTCGCGGGTATCCCGCACGACGAGGTTGCGTTTCGCGGCAACCTCGAGCTTGCGGATGTGCTGGCTGATCGTCGGCTGGCTGAGCCCGAGCAGTTGCGCGGCATTGGTGAAATTGAGCGTCTCGGCGACCACCACAAAGGTCTTGAGCAAGACGGGATCGAACACGGAAAAACCTCCGTCATAACAGAACGTAATGAGACTTATAGCCCTGATTCTATAAGCGAATGACCACCGGTCCCTTAGCGTTGAAGGACCACTACGAACCGCACCGTAATGCAGGAAAGAACGTGACAACAGAATCGCCGGCGATCAGCCCGGCAACAGAGCCCATCCCCGTCCTCCTTCAACGACCGCGCTGGCGCGACACCTTCGAATCGCTGCGCGTCTTCAACTACCGGCTCTACGTCATTTCGCAGCTCATTGCGAACACCTCAGGGTGGATGCAGAAGATCGCGACCGACTGGCTCGTCAATGAGCTGACCCATAACGTGGCGCTCGTCGGCGTGACAGTCTTCCTGCAGTTCGCGCCGGTGCTGCTCTTCGGCGTGTGGGGCGGCGTGATCGCCGACCGGGTCGACAAGCGTCGACTCATGATGACCACGCAGACCCTGACGGCACTTCTCTGTGCCGCGCTGGGTGCCGTGACGCTGCTCGGCGTCGTCACGGTGTGGGAGGTCTGGGCCACCGCATTCCTGCTCGGTCTCGTCGCCGTGGTCGAGGGTCCCGCCCGCTCGGCCTTCGTCAACGAGATGGTCGGTCACCGTCGGTTGCGCAACGCGATCAGCCTCAACGCCTCCATCTTCCACCTCGGCGGCCTGCTCGGCCCGGCGATCAGTGGGGTGCTCATCGCGCTGGTCGGCTCTGGCTGGTCCATCAGCGTGAATGCCGTCGCGGCCGTGCTCGTCGTGATCACGCTGGCCTGCATGAGGGTGCGTGAGTTGCTGCCGTCTCCGCGGGCAGAGCGGTCCAAGGGGCAGATCCGCGAGGGCTTGAGCTATGTGCTCTCGAAGCCGACCATCTTCTGGCCGATGGTCATGTTGGCGTTCGTCTCGATGTTCGGGATGACCCTGCCGGTGATTCTCGTCTCCTTCGCCGACCACGTCTACATGTCGGGTGCGACCGGATACGGCCTCTACAGCTCCGCCGCCGCCGTCGGTGCGCTGACCGGCGCGGTTCTCTCCACCCGCCGGATGAATGTTCGCCTGAGGACGATCATGTTCGCGGCCGGCTTGTTCGGTCTCGCGCTCATCCTTGCCGGTCTTGCGCCCTGGGAACCCCTGTTTCTGATTTTCCTGGTGAGCATCGGCGTCAGCCGGTTGCTGTTCGCGACCGGTGCGGAGTCGATCGTGCAACTGTCGACGAATCGGTCGATTCGGGGACGCGTCATGTCGATCTATTCGATGGTCATGCTCGGGGGTCAGGCCCTCGGCGGTCCGATCAGCGGTGCCATCGCCGATCGCTTCGGCGTGCATGTGGCCATGGCCATCGCGGGAATCGTTCCAGCGCTCGCCGCGGTCACGATCGCGATCGTGCTCGCGCGGTCCGGCCGGTTGGCGCTGAAGATCAGGCTGCGTCGACGGGAGAAGCTCGTGACCATAGTGCGTCGCGCCCCACGCGCCGCCTAGCGCTCACCGCCTTGGCGTGTTCGAACACCTAGGCGCGCTGGTTGCGGTCCAGCATCGCCTCGACCTCGTCGACTGCCATGACCGGCATCGTGTTGTGCGTGAGCGCCTGGTCGAGGTCGTTCTGCACGGTGTCGACGAGTCCGTGCAGCATCTGCACGGCGTCATCCACGATCTCGGTGCTGCGCTCCTGCGTGCCGTGCAGCAGCCACTTGGCGATCTCGAGCTCCGCATACAGCATGGCGCGCTGCTTGATCTGGCGATCGCCGGATCCGCGAACCAGGTTGTAGGCGTCAAAGGCCGTCTCCGCGACGTATTCGCCGCGGGCACCGAGCAGCCAGTACAGGTCGCGGGCGGGATCGCCGACGCTGAGACTCTGCCAGCCGATCAGCCCCGTGACATCCGAATCCGCGCTCAGGAACGATTCGGCGCCGAGCGCGCCGTTGATGACGGCCGGGGCGAACTGCCAGAGGGCCGAGTCTTCGGTCGCGCGCTCCCAGCGACCGAGCAACGAGGCGGGGACGAGGTTGGTGGCCGCGGCGCGGTCCATGATCGTGACGGTGGTGCGCAGGATCTCGAGGGGCGTCAGCACGGGCAGTCCGGCGTCCGCGACGAAGCTCGTCGGCAGGGTGTGGATCGCGGCGATCGCGCGTCCGATGGAACTGGCGAGTCCTTCGCCGGCAGGTATGGCGCCGAGTGCGACCTTCGAGCCGTAGATGAACTCGTAGACGACCGCGCGAGTGCCGCCTATCGGGGTCTGGCCGGCGAACGTCGACACGGTGAATGGCAGCCGGGAGCGTACGCCGGCGCTCAGCGCGCGGAGAGCAACGAGATCGGCGGACTGTTCCGCCTCTGCTCGCTCCGAAGTGGGGACGCGGATGATCCAGTGGCGCCCGTCACGCCCGGTCAGCAGCGCAGACTCGAAGTCGCCGAGGCTGCCAGTGCCGAAGTTGCTGGCAGCCGCTACGTCGAGACCGGCTACGGCCGAGGTGGCCAGCGCGGCTAGATTGAGATGGGATCTGGCCATACCTGACAGGGTAGGTCGTAGGTCGCCGGCCGGCCTCGAACGCCACGCAGTTCCCGCCTCCTTCGATGATTGGTCTCTCGTTGCCTCAAGAGTTGCTGCCGCCCCTTCCCGCCTCGTCGCTTCCGCTCTCGCGCCACCAACTCGACCGCGATTACCTGAGCCGCAATGAGCCCGAGTTGTTCGAGCGGCTCTGGTCCGATCCGGAGACGCGCGTCGTGCTGCTCTGGAACGGTGACGCGCTGCTCGACGACCGCGGTGGGCTCGCCCTGTTGCCGACGGCATCCGTGCCCGCTCCCGAGCTGCGGCTCTACCTGGGCCGGTCCATCGCCGAGGGTTCGACCGACACCGTTTTCGTTGCGGCGGTGCTTTCGGATGAGGTGGCGGAGTCGATCAATCCGGATCCGGCCGCCTGGGGCAATCTCCGGATGCTCGGAACCAAGCTCAGCGACCTCCACGCCGGGCTCTTCACCGCGGCCCTCGCGCTCGCCAACTGGCACGCCTCGCACGGGTTCTCGCCGCGGACCGGCGCGCGCACGGTGCCGGAACTCGGCGGCTGGGTGCGCCGGAGTGTCGAGGACGGTGGAGAGGTCTTTCCGAGAACCGACCCGGCGATCATCGTCGGCATCATCGACTCGAACGACCGGATCCTGCTCGGATCCAACGCCCTCTGGGAGGCCAACCGCTACTCGCTGCTCGCCGGATTCGTCGAGCCGGGAGAATCGCTCGAGAGCGCTGTCATTCGCGAAGTCTTCGAGGAGTCAGGCATCCGCGTCATCGACCCGGCCTACCGGGGCTCGCAGCCATGGCCATTCCCCGCGTCTCTCATGCTCGGCTTCACCGCACGGGTCGACCCCGAGGTCGAATCGACACTCACGCCGGACGGCGCCGAGATCCTCGACCTGCGCTGGTTCAGCCGCGACGAGCTGACTGCGGCCCTCGATGAGATCTCCCTGCCGGGACGCACCTCCATCGCGCGCGCCATCATCGAGGACTGGTACGGCGGCCCCATCGACGACCACATCGAGTGGTGACCTCACCGGAATCGCTGCTCGAAGGGCTCGACGATGAACAACGCGTCGCAGCCGAAACGCTGCTGGGTCCGCTCTGCCTGCTCGCGGGTGCTGGCACGGGCAAGACCAGGGCGATCACGCACCGCATCGCCTACGGGGTGGCGACCGGCGTCTATGCCCCGGAGCGCGTCATGGCGCTCACCTTCACCTCCCGTGCCGCCGCCGAGCTGCGCGGCAGGCTGCGGCAGCTCGGCGCCACCGGCGTCGCCGCGCGCACCTTCCACGCCTCGGCGCTCTCCCAGCTCGGATTCTTCTGGCCGCAGGTGATCGGTGGCACCATGCCGCGCATCCTCGATAGCAAGGGCCGTCTGCTCGGGCACGCCGCCGAGACGCTGAGACTCAAGCTCGACACTGCGACGCTGCGCGATCTTGCTGCCGAGATCGAATGGCGCAAAGTGTCGCGCCTCACCATCGAACAGTATTCGGACGTCATCATCGAGCGCGCGCTGCCCGTCGTGCTCGATGCCGACAAGATGATCGCTCTCCATCGCGCGTACGAGTCGGTGAAGGATGAACGGCGTCAACTCGACTTCGAGGACGTGCTGCTCGCCACCGCAGGCATGATCGAGTCGGAGCCGCGGGTCGCCCAGCAGGTGCGCGAGCAGTACCGGTTCTTCGTGGTTGACGAGTATCAGGATGTGTCCCCGCTCCAGCAGTCGCTGCTCGACCTCTGGCTCGGCGATCGACAGGACCTGTGCGTGGTCGGTGACGCGAGCCAGACGATTTACTCCTTCGCCGGGGCATCCGCGGATTTCCTGCTCGGGTTTCCCCGTCGCTACCGCGAGTCGACGGTTCTGAGGCTCGAGCAGAACTATCGCTCGACGCCGGCCATCGTGCATACCGCGAATACGCTGATGAAGGGCCGGGCAGGCGCCCTCGCTCTGCGTGCCGCGACCGGCAAGCATGGCAAGGCCGAACCGACCATCACCGCCTACGCCAGTGATGTCGCCGAGGCCAGGGCCGTCGCCCAGCAGATTGCCGAGAGTATCGCCGCGGGCACCCGGCCGCAGGATATCGCGGTGCTGTACCGCGTGAACGTCCAGTCGGCCGTGCTGGAGACCGCACTCACAGACGCGGGCGTGAGCTTCCAGCTGAAGGGCGGAACGCGCTTCTTCGAGTTGCAGGAGGTGAAACAGGCGCTCATGATGCTCAAGGGCGCCGTCGTCGGTGCGACCCGCGAACCGCTGTTCAAGACGGTGAGCGATGTGCTCCGCTCGCTCGGCTGGACGCAGACCGCGCCCGAATCGCGAGGCGCGGTGCGCGATCGCTGGGAGTCGCTCAACGCGCTCATGGGTCTCGCCGAAGCATCGCCGGCCGGCACCACGCTGAGGGAATTCGTCGACGAGTTGTTCGAGCGATCAGCGGCGCAGCACGAGCCGACCATGTCGGCCGTCACCCTCGCCACCCTGCACTCCGCCAAGGGCCTCGAATGGGACATCGTCTATCTCATCGGCCTGAACGACGGGCTCGTGCCGATCACCTACGCGAAGACCGAGGTGGCGATCGACGAGGAGCGCCGACTGCTCTACGTCGGCATCACCCGGGCCCGCCACCGCCTGCACCTGTCATGGGCGAAGGGCGGATCGGCACGCGGGGGAGAGCGCCGCCCGAGCCGCTTCCTCGCCGAGTTGGCGTAATACGAGTTCGAATCCCTGTGAGGGTTACTCGGCGATCGTGTGAAAAATCCCCGAATTCCTGGCTCGATCGCGTCGCGAGGTGAGGGCGCGGCGTGCCGAGTTCACGGACGGTGACCCAGTGCGGAGTTCCCGTCCACGGCGATACACCCGCACTCGGGGTGCGGCAGCCACCGACGGGTGACGGTGTCACCCGTCGCGACATCCAGATCGACGGATATCGCCACGACGTCCGGCCCGGAGTCTCGTCGCCTGAGCACCCACCGTGCGGCCAGCACGGCAGCCTCATCGGCGACGAGACTGCTCTCGGCCGTGCTGCTCCTGCCCCAGAGCTGTGAGGCTATCGTCGGCCAGGCGGGGTCGGCATCCGTCCGGTGTCGCGTGAGGCAGTAAAGGCAGGGGCCGCGCCCCGGTTCAATCATCGGGCCGATGCGCACCGAGGTGTCACCATAGACGACAGGCAGATGCGGGATATCGCGTCGGAGCCAGTATCCGTGGAGTTCGGGTTCGATCACGTAGTGGGCGATGACGATCGCGAGGCCGGGGTCCTCGTCGTCGTCGACGAGCCGCACCCCCGACTGCCGCAGGACCTCCGCGAGGCGGTCCGCCGTCGGACCACTCCCGGCGATCGTTATCGCTGCTTGACCGACGACTTTTTCGCTCTGCAGGGCGGGGGAGACGCTCTTCAGCAGCGCGTCGACATCGCTCTCGCCGGCTCCGGCAGCTCGTGCGATCATGTCGAGACCCGACCGGCTCACGCCGGCAACGAGCGCCGCAATCATCCGCTCGTGCGCATTGGAGAGTTCGTCGAGCAGCACAGGAGGAGCGTCGACGCCCAGTTGGAGACTCGTGGGCGTGCGCCAGACGAGAGGCAGTCGAGGATCGAGTTTCAGGACCATCCCGAAATGATGCCCGCGGATCTTCGCGGCCGTCGCCGATCGTCCACAGCCCGATGAAGCCGATCAGGCCTGTGCTGGCGGCTCTTCCGCGGTGCCGTCGCCGCCCTCGTGCGGCCGGTCGTCCCTGGTGTCGTTGAGCAGGTCTTCGATCGCCTGGTCGATGTCGTCGGATGCCGTCTCCGGTCCGGTGAGGCGGGCCACGAGCGCGGCAGGATCGTCGATGTCATCCGAGGTCGGGACGAGATCGGGATGCGACCACAGAGCATCCCTGCGCTCCTCGCCGACCTCGTCCGTGAGCTTCTGCCACATGGCCGCTGCTTCACGCAGGCGACGCGGACGGAGTTCGAGTCCCACGAGCGTCGAGAACGCCGACTCCGCTGGACCGCCGGCAGCACGTCGGCGCCGCACGGTTTCGGCGATGGCACCGGACTTGGGAAGGCGAGCGGTCGCTTGAGCCGTCACCACGTCGACCCAGCCCTCGATGAGGGCGAGCATCGTCTCGAGGCGGGCTAGAGCGGCGAGCTGTGCCTCCGACTTCGGCGGGATGAGCGCGCCGCTCACCATCGCCTCGCGCAACTCTTCTGGGTTGGACGGGTCGAAATCGGTCGCGAGTTCCTCGAGGCGATCGGTGTCGATGCGAATACCCTGCGCGAACTCCGTGATGGAGGTCATGAGCTGCAGGCGCAGCCACTTGGCATGGCGGAAGAGCCGCGCGTGCGCGAGCTCGCGCACGGCGAGGTAGAGCTGCACCTGATCGGCCTCGATGTCGAGGCCGGCGCCGAACGCCGCGACGTTTTGGGGGACGATGGCGGCCTGCTGTTCCGAGTCACTCGCAGAACCGAGCAGTGGGATGCCGATGTCGCCGCCGGAGACCACTTCGCTCGCGAGCTGGCCGACGACCTGACCGAGCTGCATGGCGAAGAGCGTACCGCCGACATTGCGCATCAGCTTGCTGGCGCCCTCGATCATTCCCGACATCTCTTCTGGGGCCTGCTCGCGGAGCACGTCGGTGAGGGCATTCGCGATGCTCAGGGCGACCGGCTCGGCGAGCTGGGTCCAGAGCGGCATCGTGGCGGTGATCCACTCTGTCCGGCTCATCAGTCGCGGGGTCGAGGTGAGTTCAGAGAGATAGGTCGCCTCATCGAGCCAGAGTGCGGCGACGTGGAAGGCCTGTTCGAGGGCGGATCGCTCGGCCGGCGTCGTCGCGACCACGTCTTTCGAGGCGAGAGCCTTCGCCTGTTCGAGGGCGAGGCCCCAATTGATGCCGTCACCGCTCGACTGCAGTGCGCTCTGCAACTGTCCGATCAGGTTCTTGATCATCTCGGGATCGTTGGGCAGCCCGGCGGCGTTCGCGAGGCGCGCCGGATCGATCTCCGAGTTACCGGAGAGGACCTGGCTCAGCATGTCGCGGAATTCGTCTTCCGGGTCCTGCGCCGAATCTTCAGGCATAGCAACTACGCTAGCCGCTGCACAGCCGAAGCGGCTGTGTTTTGTCGCAGTCTCGGTGCCTTCACGTGCGCCCGTGGCGAACAGCCCTCCGAAAGGACCAGCGGTGGCTCTTTTCACCGATGATCGCCTCGATCCGAAGCCCCCGCGTCGGCGCGCTGCCTGGATCGGCTGGGCGCTGCTGCTCGCCGCACTGCTCGGCACCTTCGCCTTCGCCACAGTTCCCGCACCCTATGTGATCGAGTTGCCTGGCCCCGTGTTCAACACCCTCGGCAAGGTCAGCTACCAGCACAAGGAGGTGCCGCTCATCGACATCCCCGCCCAGAGGACCTACCCCACGAAGGGCACCCTCGACATGCTGACCGTCAGCGTCGCCGGCTCCCGCGCGCAGTCTCCGAGCTGGTTAGAGGTCGCGCAGGCCTGGCTCGATCGCAGCAAGGCCGTGCTGCCGATCGACGCCGTCTATCCGCAGGGCCAGTCGGTGCAGCAGTCCAACGAGCAGGCGGCCGTCGACATGCAGAACTCGCAGAAGGATGCGATCGCCGCGGCGCTCACCCAGCTCGGTTATACATTTCCCAGCGCCATCACTGTGGCCGGATTCTCGCCTTCGTCCCCGTCGTCCGGAGTCCTCAAGGACGGTGACACGATCGTGAGGGTGAACGGCGCGCCGGCGGACACCGTCCTCGGGCTGAGGGCGATCATCGCCAAGGCTGGTGCCGGAACTCCGGTGAGCATCGACATCATCCGTGCGGGCCAGCCGCAAACGGTGCAGGTCACTCCGGTGATGAGCAGCGATCCGAAGCCGGCGCCCGTCATCGGAATCTTTCCATCGATCACCTACAGCTTCCCCTTCGAGGTCAAGATCCAACTCGAGAATGTCGGTGGGCCAAGTGCGGGGCAGATGTTCGCACTCGGCATCATCGACAAACTGTCGCCCGGCGAGCTGAACGGGGGCGCCAATGTCGCCGGCACCGGCACGATCGACGCGGCCGGTGATGTCGGCGCGATCGGCGGCATCCGGCAGAAGATGTACGGGGCGCTTGACGCCGGAGCGAAGTGGTTCCTCGCGCCGTACTCGAACTGCAACGAGGTGACCGGACATGTCCCGCAAGGCCTCAGGGTGCTCGCGGTCAAGACCCTCGACGATTCACTCGCAGCACTCAAGGCGATCAGCACGAAGGCCGATACGAGCGGGCTGCTGAGCTGTCCCACCGGGTGATGTGCCCGACTTTCTCGCAGCGCAAACCCTTAAGATGAATGACTACCGCATCCGCCATAAGCCAGGAGCAGTCTCGTGACGTCCAGTTCCACTGAAGAGCGAAAGCCAGCGCCGCGATCGAGAGCCACGATTCTCATCACGATCGCCGTCGTCGCGGTTCTCATCATCCTCTTCTTCATCTTCGCGAGCCTCTATACGGACTGGCTGTGGTTCGACCAGCTCGGCTACCTCAACGTGCTCACAACGCAGTGGGCGGCCAGCGCGGTCATGTTCGCAATCGGGTTCTTCGGGATGGCTATTCCCGTCTTCGTGAGCATCGATATCGCCTTCCGCTGGCGTCCGGTGTACGCGAAACTCAACGCCCAGCTGGACCGCTATCAGCAGGTCATCGAGCCGCTACGTCGGCTCGCCATGTACGGCATCCCCGCCATTCTGGGAATCTTCGCCGGCGTCGCCACATCGTCGCGCTGGCAACTCGCCCTCGAGTGGATCAATGGTGTGCCATCCGGCAAGACCGACCCGCAGTTCCACCTCGACATCTCGTTCTATCTCTTCGCGCTGCCCTTCTACCAGGCGGCGGCGGCCTTCGCCTCCGCCGTGGTGCTCATCTCGGCCATCGCCGCGCTCGCGACCAGCTACCTCTATGGCGCCCTGCGTTTCAACGGGCGTGAGGTGCGGATCTCCCGCACCGCACGCGTCCAGCTCGCGGTCACCGGCGCCGTGTATCTCGCGCTCCAGGCGGTGAGTATCTGGCTCGACCAGTATGCGACCCTGAGCTCGTCGACCAGCAGCAACCTCATCGTCGGTGCTTCGTACGCCGACGTCAACGCCGTCATCCCCGGGCGCCAGATTCTCGCTGGCGCCGCGGCCGTCGTCGCGCTTCTGTTCGTGATCACCGCGATCATCGGGCGTTGGCGTTTCCCGCTCATCGGCACCGCACTGCTCCTGGTGAGCGGCCTGCTCATCGGATCCGTCTATCCGTGGGTCGTGCAGAAGTTCCAGGTGGAGCCGAACGTCCGCACGCTCGAGGCCCAGTACATCAATCGCAATATCACGGCGACGCGGGACGCCTATGGGGTCGCCAGCGTCAAGGAAGAGCCGTACACCGCGACGACCAATGCCAAACCGGGCGCCCTGCGCAACGACGCCGAGACGACCGCCAACATCCGCATCATCGACCCGGCGCTCGTGTCGGACGCCTTCGCCCAGCTCGAGCGGATCAAACAGTATTACCAGTTCAACAAGTATCTCGACGTCGACCGCTACAGGATCAACGGCAAGACCCAGGACACGGTGATCGCGGTACGCGAGCTGAACCCGACCAACACCGGGGCGACGCCGAGCTGGTACAACAACACCCTGGTCTACACGCATGGCTACGGCGTGGTCGCGGCCTACGGAAACCAGCGATCGACCGACGGCCTCCCCGTCTTCCTCGAGTCCGGCATCCCGAGCAAGGGCGCTCTCGGCACGTACGAGCCGCGCATCTACTTCGGCGAAGGCTCACCGGGCTACTCGATCGTCGGCGGCCCGAAGGGCGGCAAGAAGATCGAACTCGACTATCCGTCCGGTGACCAGGGCAGCAAGCAGAACGCCGCGACGACCTACAGCGGGAACGGGGGACCGAAGCTCGACAACGTGTTCAAGAAGCTGGTCTATGCGATCAAGTTCCAGTCGGAGCAGATCTTCCTCTCGAGCGGCGTCAACAACGACTCCCAGATCCTGTACACCCGCAATCCTGTCGACCGCATCCAGAAGGCCGCACCGTACCTGACCCTCGACAGCGACCCGTATCCGGCGATCGTCGACGGCAGGGTGCAGTGGATTGTCGACGGGTACACCACGAGCGACAAGTACCCGTACTCGGCCGATCAACAACTCAGCAGCGCGATTGCGGATACCTACACACCGAAACCGCAGCTCGCGCTCGACAACATCAACTACATCCGCAACTCCGT
>JAODMH010000225.1 GCA_025465035.1 Microbacteriaceae bacterium
CGCGATGCGGGTGATCGCACGAGTCGTCGGCACGAAGACGATCGACCGCGACGAGGGCGTGTCATACGGGTACACCTACCGTGCGACCGCTCGCACCTCGCTGGCGCTCGTGGCGCTGGGTTACGCCGACGGACTCGATCGGCCGGCGAGCAATCTCGGCACCCTCTGGCTCGCGGGCAAGCCGCGGCTCATCGCCGGACGCGTCGCCATGAATGCGCACGTACTCGAACTCGGTTCCGACTCCGCAGCGATCGGCGATGAAGCTGTGCTGTTCGGCGACGCGAACGCGGGGGAGCCGAGCGCGGTCGACTGGGCTGCCCACCTGGACAAGGATGCCGTCGAAGTGGTCTCCGTACTCGGGGCGAAACTCCCGCGGAGATACCTGTGAGCGACGCCAGGATCCTCGTCGACCTCGCCGCCTACGCCCGCAACCTGGACACGCTGCGCGCGAGGGTGGCCCCCGCCGAGCTCATGGCCGTCGTCAAGGCGGACGGTTACGGGCACGGGCTGTTGCCGATCGCACGCGCGGCCGTCGCGAACGGCGTCACCTGGCTCGGTTCGCTCGACATCGCCACCGGCCTCGAGCTGCGGAGAGCCGGGATCAGCCAGGACGTCGCGATCTTCGCCTGGCTGCTCGGCCCCTGGGAGGACTATCGCGAGGCGATCGAAGCGCGAATCGACCTCGGCATCTCCACGACGGAGCAACTCGACCAGATTGCGGATGCCGGTGCCGCGATCCCGGCGCGCCTCCATCTGAAGATCGACACTGGCCTCCATCGAAACGGGGCGACGGAAGAGGAATGGCCGGAACTCGTCCGGCGTGCCGTCGAATTGGATCGCGGCGGCGTAGCCGAATTCCATGCCGTCTGGACCCACATCGCCGAGGCATCGGACGAGGAGGACAGTGCGGCCATCGCCCGGTTCGACAGGGCGGTCGCGGTCGCCGAGAGTCTCGGCGCCAGCATCCGTCTTCGCCACCTGGCGGCGAGTGCCGCCGGGCTCGCGCGATCGGATGCCCGGTTCGACCTCGTGCGTATCGGCGCCTTCAGCTACGGCATTTCACCCGGCGGCGGCATCGCACCCGGTGAGCTGGATATCGTGCCGGTGATGACCCTCGCCGCTCCGGTGCTCGAGGTGAGCGACGGTCTGGCCGAACTCGGAATCGGATACGCCGACGGGATCTCCAGCGCCGCGGCCGGCGTGCTCGACGTGACGATCGGTGGCCGGCGGTATCCGATCGTGTCGGTCGGCTTCGACCGGATCGTGGTCGACCTGGAGGGTGCTCAGGTCGAAACGGGGGAGGACGGCATCCTGTTCGGACCCGGCACGCACGGCGAAGCGACGCTGCAGGAATGGGGCGACGCCCTCGGAACGATTGGCGAAGAAGTCGTCACCCGGCTGAGCGGCCGTATTCCTCGCGAGCACAGCTGAATCCGGCCGACAGCGCCCGCGCCATTACGACGGCGAATACGTCTGCGCGAACTCGAGCGCGGTGTCGGCGACCTCGCGCCATCCACTGTCGATCACGAGCGAGTGGCCACGGCCGGGTATCTCGGTGATCCGCGTCTCGCCGACGTTCTTACTCTCCAGCTTGTAGGTGGCGTGGGTGATCGCCAGGGGAACCGTATTGTCCTTTTCTCCAGCGATGATCAACACGGGCCCGCGAGCATCATTGCGTGTATCGACCTTGGTCTCGGAGAACGGATTGATGTTGGCGGTCGCCGCCTGAAAGAGCGGGGCGCCGGGCGCCGGAACGTGGTACGTCTCCCAGAGCTCCTTGGCCTCCGCGGCGTCGAGGTTGTTCGCCCAGCCGTACGTGAACTGCTCGAGGGTCAGTGCGACGGCCTTTCCGATATTCGTCGGGTTGGCCAGGACCGGCGCTGACGATTTGAGCGACGAAACGGGAAGGGGCAGCACGCCCTGGAACGGTGCGTTGTCGATGGCGATCGTGGAGGAGGCGACACCTTCTCCCGCGATCTTGAGCGAGATCAGCCCACCGAAGGAGTGACCGATGACCACCGGCTGCCGGTCGAGCTTCGAGATGGCCTCGAGATAGTGGTCGGTGACCTGCTGCACCATCTTGTGCGCGAAGACGCTCGGGTCGTTCTTCGCCGCTTCGACCGTGGCTGGATCGTCTGGCCAGCCGGGAGCGAGGGTCGCGTACCCGTTGTCTTCGAACAGGGCGCGCCAGCGGTCCCAGCTGCTCGACAGCAGCCAGAGCCCGTGGACGAAGACGACAGGTCTCGATCCCTTCTCGTTTGCCAGGGCGATTTCGTCGAGTTCGGTTTCGGTCAGTCCGTTCATCATGGCTCCCAGGGTTTCTGACGGCGGCCCCTGTCGGTCTGCCTGATCCGAATCTAGGACTATTGCGATCCGAACGGCAACAGTTTTCGACGTCCGTCAGAGGGCACAAAAGTGCCCCCGGCAGAAGCCGGGGGCACCTTGGCCATATCTATGGGGAGCTAGCGATTGTCCTGCAGCAGACGATCCGACTCGTCGTGCCAGTCGCTGGCCACCGCCGTCAGCTTGTCCTGGTACTTCTTGCCGTGGTGAGCGCAGAACAGCAACTCGCTCGAACCGATGGCCACACGGATGTAGGCCTGGGCGCCGCAGCTGTCGCAGCGGTCAGAAGCGGTGAGCTGGTGGCTGGATTCGAACTCGTCGATTGCAGTCGTTTCGGGTGCGATCTGTGACATGAGATGCTCCTCCAGGTCCCTTGCTAAAAAATTCTTGTCTCTATACAAACACGGTGGTGTTACAACGGGGCTACACAACGCCGGTCAATCGCTGAACGCGTAGCAAACGAGGCGAGCGGGTGTCGCAGGCGAACCACG
>JAODMH010000162.1 GCA_025465035.1 Microbacteriaceae bacterium
CATGCACACGACTGGCGAGCAAGTTTCGGTAATCTCGCGCTGCTCACCCTCGTCGGGACGGGCTTCGTCTACCGGTTTCTGCCCCGTGTCGACCATCTCGCCAAGGGGTCCATCGTCGCGACGCCGACCGGCAGCATCGTCGTGCTCACCGACGAACGTGCCGCGATCCACGCCCCGAGACGCGACCACTCGGTCACCGCCGTTGTCTTCGTCTGCGTGATCACCGCGGTCACAATGATCGGACAGTACAGCTTCTACACCTACATCGCGCCGTACCTCGTGCGTGCGATCGGGCTCGATGCGGCCGCCGTCAGCCCCGCCCTCTTCGCCTATGGCGCCGCGGGTGCCGTCTCGCTCGTGCTGGTGGGCGTCTACCTCGGCCGGCGTCCGCGTCTCGGACTCATGATCGGGCTCGTGGTGCTGCTCGCGACGGCACTCTCGCTGGGCTTCCTGCCGACGGTCGTGCCGCTCGCCCTCGTCTCCTTCTTCCTCTGGGGCCTCGCCATGGGTTTGCTGCCGCCGCTCTTGCAGACCCGGATGCTGCATGCGGCCCCGGCGCGCATCCGCGACACCGCGAGCGCCTTCTACACGAGCGCGTTCAACTTCGGGATCGGCGGTGGCGCGCTCGTCGGAGCGGTCGTGCTCGACGGACTCGGGCTTCGGTCGCTGCCGTTCGTCTTCGCCGGCATCCTCGTGCTGTCGATTCTGCTCGTGATCGTCTCTGATGCCCTGCTCCACCAGCGCCCGGTGAGTCGCGTCGTTGAGCACTAGCTGCGCGCGGCGTTCATTGTGGCGAGCCTCGCAGTTTGCGGAGGATCGCGGCGGCGTGTCGCGGTCCGCTCGCGGGCGGCGACGGTGTGTCATCCTCCGCAACGGTTCTGTGAAACCGACGGATACGCGGTGGCGGGCGTCCGGTACACTACGAAGGTCGCAACTGGCGTTGAGATGGGCAACCATCGGGGAGCGACTGACATCGTTTCGGCCGTTCGCCTGGGCCGAACCGGATACCTTTGTTCTCATCCGGTCGTGTCATCCCAAGGAGTCAGCCAGTGTCATACATTCCTTCCCCGTCATTCACCGCGCCCCTGTCTGAGGTCGATCCCGAGATCGCCGCGGCACTCGAGAGCGAGCTCGGCCGCCAGCGCGGCACACTCGAGATGATCGCGAGTGAGAACTTCGTCCCGCGTGCCGTGCTCGAGGCGCAGGGATCGGTGCTCACCAACAAATACGCCGAGGGCTACCCTGGACGTCGTTACTACGGCGGGTGCGAATTCGTCGACATCGCCGAGTCCCTGGCCATCTCCCGCGCCAAGAGCCTGTTCGGCGCGGCGTACGCGAATGTGCAGCCCCACTCCGGGGCATCCGCCAACGCCGCGGTCCTGGCCGCGATCGCGGATCCGGGCGACCGCATCCTGGGTCTGGAACTCGCCCACGGCGGCCACCTCACCCACGGTATGAAGCTCAACTTCTCCGGCAAGCTGTACGAAGCGCATAGCTACGGCGTCGACCCGCAGTCGTTCCTCATCGACATGGACGTCGTGCGCGAAAAGGCGCTCGAGGTCAGGCCGAAGGTGCTCATCGCCGGCTGGTCGGCGTATCCCCGACAGCTCGACTTCGAGGCGTTCCGTGCGATCGCCGACGAGGTCGGTGCGATGCTCTGGGTCGACATGGCTCACTTTGCCGGTCTGGTCGCAGCCGGTCTGCATCCGTCTCCGGTTCCCTTTGCGCATGTGACCTCCTCGACGGTGCACAAGACGATCGGTGGACCGCGCTCCGGCTTCATCCTCACCAACGAACTCGACCTGCAGAAGAAGATCAACTCGAATGTCTTCCCCGGCCAGCAGGGTGGGCCGCTCATGCACGTGATCGCCGCCAAGGCGACCGCCTTCAAGCTCGCGGCGGAGCCGGAGTTCAAGGACCGCCAGGAGCGCACGATCCGGGGAGCGCAGATCCTCGCCGAGCGTCTCACCGCCGCCGATGCCAAGGACGCCGGCATCGACGTGCTCACCGGCGGCACTGATGTGCACCTCGTGCTCGTCGACCTGCGTGACTCCGCGATCCACGGCCAGGACGCGGAGGACGTCCTGCACTCGGTGGGCATTACCGTGAATCGCAACGCCGTGCCGTTCGATCCGCGCCCGCCGATGACTCCGTCCGGTGTCCGCATCGGAACCCCGGCGCTCGCGACCCGTGGCTTCGGCGACGAGGAGTTCACCGAGGTGGCGGACATCATCGCGACCGCACTCAAACCTGCTCCGGACGTCGCGGCCCTCCGCGCGCGCGTGCTCAAGCTGACCGACGGCTACCCGCTCTACCCGGGCCTCACCAGCCCCGGCACCTGGGCCTAGGTCCTCCCTACAGCCGCAATCTCCACTCGTGGCACGTCAGGGGACAACTTCTTCCCTTCCCAAGGTTCGGGAAGGTGCAAAGTTGTCCCATGACCGGTCTGCCGGGGTGAACTCACAGAACGGAGCATGATGACAGCCATACGAATGGACGGCGTCGCCACCGCGACGGCCGTTAAGGCGGAACTCGTCGCACGCATCGCGGCCCTCAAGGCACGCGGCATCACTCCTGGCCTCGGCACGCTCCTGGTCGGGGAGGACCCCGGCTCGCTTTCCTATGTCGCGGGCAAGCACCGCGACTGCGCGGAACTCGGCCTGGAGTCGATCCGCATCGATCTGCCTGCGACGGCCAGCCCGGGCGATATCCGCGCGGCCATTCGGGAACTCAACGACAGCCCATCCGTGACCGGCTACATCATTCAGCTCCCGTTGCCCGCCGGCATCGACGAGAACGCGATGCTCGAACTCATGGATCCGGCGAAGGATGCCGACGGTCTGCACCCGATGAACCTCGGGCGTCTCGTGCTCGGCGTGGCCGGCGAACTCGATTCTCCGCTGCCGTGCACCCCGGCGGGCCTCGTGGAGATGCTGAAGCGCTACGGCGTGCCCATTCCCGGCAAGCGCGTCGTCGTCATCGGCCGCGGCCTCACGGTGGGTCGTCCGCTCGGCCTTCTGCTCACACGCAAGGGCCTGGATGCGACGGTCACCCTCGCCCATTCCCGCACTGTCGATCTCGAGGATGAGGTGCGCCGTGCCGACATCATCGTCGCGGCGGTCGGCGTCCCCGGCCTCGTGAAAGCCGACTGGGTCAAGCCTGGCGCGGCGGTGCTCGATGTCGGCATCACCCGCAGGGTCGACGAGGCGACCGGAAAGGCGAAGCTCATCGGAGATGTCGACCCTGGCGTCGCCGAGGTCGCCGGTTTCCTGTCGCCCGTCCCAGGCGGAGTCGGCCCGATGACGCGGGCCATGCTCATGAACAATGTCGTGGCAGCCGCGGAGCGACTGTGACCCCGGACGCGCCGACTCGCACCACTCCCACCCGTATGGGGGAGAAGTACGCGTCAAATGAACGTGTGGATCTTGATGCCCTGCTCGCCGATGTGCGAGTCGGGCATTTCGCCTTCGTGGTCGATGGCCAGCCGAACGTGCTGCCGAGCGCCATCGCGGCGGACGATGCCGGCATCCTGCTCCACGGGTCGAGCGGATCGCGGTGGCTCCGGTTGCTCGCGACCGGCATCCCCGTCGCGCTCGCCGTCACCGCGCTGGATGCTCTCGTGGTTGCTCGCTCTGCCTTCGAGTCGTCCATGCATTTTCGCAGCGCGGTGATCTTCGGCAGCTGCGCGCCGGTTCCGGATCATGAGAGGGTGGCAGCCCTCGATCGCGTGACCGAGGCGCTGATCCCCGGAAGGGTGGCGGAGCTTCGGCCACCCAGCACGAAGGAACTCGCCGCGACGCTGATCCTGCGCATGACGATCGAGGAATGGTCGCTCAAGGTGTCGGCCGGCTGGCCAGAGGACGAGGCAGCGGATGTCGCGGGCGGCGCCTGGGCCGGCGTGCTTCCGACCGCCAGCGGGTTCACCGCCGCGAACAGCGCGCCCGACCTGGCCGAGGGAATCCCGGTTCCTGACTCCGTGAAAAAGCTCCTCGAGAACCGAGCGACGGGCTATTCGCCCGCGTAGCCGATCCCGCAGGTCGTACCGCTCTGCGGAGCATTCGGATCCCAGCCGTCGATGCCGCTGACCACGGCGGTCGCGGCAGCCGTGAGATCGATCTTGCACGCCTCGATTGTCGCGTTCGAGTCGAACGGCACCGAGAATCCGTAGAACGCATAGCGCCACAGGGTGAGGTCGGGACCCGGGATGCCGCTTTCGAAGTCGGCGACGGCGTGGGCGCTTCCCGAGGTACTCCAGGTGTAGTTGCCATAGCAGGGGAAGGTCGGTTCCGTGGCCGTGATTCCCGGCCCCTTGGCCGACTGTCCGAAGTTGGATCGGCCGACGTAGGTGTCGAGCGGGTAGACGAAGGGCTTGTCCTTCACGCTGCTTGCAAGGTCGATGGACATGAGGATGCTGCCGTAGGCGGCGAGGGTTTCCGCTGTCACAGGCTGGCCGCCCACGCCGGCGCCGCAGGCGTCGATGAACTCCTTCTGGAGGTCTTTGACGTCGCTGTTGCTGTAGGGAAGCGGCTTATGCGCCGTCAGCTTGATGGCGATGGTGCTGCCGTCCTTGGCCCGAACGTTCGCCGAGACGGTGAAGAGCACGTCGTCGGGTTTGACCGGTCCGGCCGCCGACGCCGTCGGACTGGGGACAGGGGTCGACCTGGCCGTCGGCGTCGCCGATGGCGTCGGTCCGCATCCGGCCAGGAGCGAGGCAAGAAGCAGTCCGGCCGCACCGAGCGAGATCCTGGCCAGCGACGCGCTCACGTGTTCTCTCCTCGGATCAGATTTCCCGCGATGCTCCCCGGGCGGGGACAACCACGAAAGTATCAGGCTGGCGAAATCCATGTTCCGCGAAGGCGCCATCGATAGCAACCTGTAACCGGGAAAGGTCATCCTGACGGATGAGGGCGATCGCGGCGCCGCCGAAACCGCCGCCGGTCATCCTGGCGCCGATCGCTCCGTTCGCCTGTGCGGTTTCGACCGCCAGATCGAGCTCAGGGATCGAGATCTCGAAGTCGTTGCGCATGGAGAGGTGGGATGCATCGAGCAGTTCGCCGATCGCCGCCGGGCCGGACTCCCGCAGGGTCCGCACCGTGTCGAGCACTCGCTGGTTCTCGGTGACCACGTGGCGCACGCGGCGGAAGGTGACGTCGTCGAGGATGCCGCGAGCCCGCGGGAGATCGTCGACGGTCACGTCTCGCAATGACCCGACCCCGAGCATCCGCGCTCCCAGCTCGCAGGATGCCCGCCGCTCCGCATAGCCGCCGGTCGCGTGCGAGTGGCTGACACCGGTGTCGATGATGAGCAGCACGAGACCCGCGGGGACGAAGCCGAGGTCGATGATGTCGGATTCGAGGCTCCTGCAGTCGAGGAATACGGCCGAATCCGGTCGGCCGAGCAACGATGCCGACTGATCCATGATCCCGGTCGGCGCACCGACCGCCTCGTTCTCGGCCAGTTGGCCGATGCCGGCGAGGGTCGGTCGATCGAGGCGGAGGTGCCAGACGTCATTGAGGGCGATCGCGACCGCGCTCTCGATCGCGGCGGAGGACGAGAGGCCTGCGCCAACCGGCACATCCGATTCGATGAAGATGTCGAAGCCCGGCACCGCAGCGAGGTCGGCGCCGCGCTCGCCCATGGCCCAGGCGACGCCGAGCGGGTAGGCCGCCCAGCCGTGGAGGTGTGCGGGGGAGAGCTCGGCGAGATCGATCTCGACAACCTCGTCCGCGAAGGAACTGGCGACCCGTGCCACGCGGTCCTCGCGGAGGCCGAGGGCGATGACGGTGCGGCGATTGATCGCGAAGGGCAGCACGAAGCCCAGGTTGTAATCGGTATGCTCGCCGATCAGGTTCACCCGCCCCGGCGCGGACCACATCCCCGCGGGCTCGTAGCCGAAGAGCTCGTTAAAACCCGCGCGCACGTCGTCCCGGATGTCGCTCATGCCAGTGGTTCCTCTGTTCTACTCAGGCCGTCCCTGATGAAGGCGGCCGACTGCTCAGGAGTCACATCGCCGATCCAGGCGCCCATGGCCGCCTCAGACCCGGCGAGGAACTTGAGCTTGCTCGCCGCGCGACGTGGCGATGTTACCTGCAGCATGAGGCGGATGTCGTCGCGCCCGACGTTCACGGGTGCCTGGTGCCACGCGGCGATGTAGGGGGTTGGCGTGTCGTAGAGGG
>JAODMH010000183.1 GCA_025465035.1 Microbacteriaceae bacterium
CCTTTCACATGATCGGCAAGATCTTCAAATGGCTCTGCCTAGGGCTGCTCGTCTACATCGGCGTCCTCTTCGTCAGCCACGTCAACTGGGCTGACGTCGGAGCCGGCCTGATCGGCGCTCAGTTCCGATTCACGCCCGCCTATCTGGGACTGGTGGTCGGTGTGCTTGGAACCACCATTTCGCCGTATATGTTCTTTTGGCAGTCGGCGCAGCGTATCGAGGAGCTCAGGGAGGAAGACCTCGGCGGTGACCGGGCGCCCGCTCTCGAAGAACGAACGAACAAGCAAGCCAAACGCCGGCTCCGGAACGGCCGGGTGGATGTCTTCACCGGGATGGCGTTCTCGGTCCTGATCATGTTTGCGATCATCGCCGCCACGGCGGCGACTCTCGGCGCGCACCACAAAACGGTAACGAGTGCCGCCGAAGCCGCCAAAGCGCTTGAACCGATAGCCGGAAGCTACGCCGGCATACTGTTCGCGGTCGGATTCATCGGCTCGGGGATGCTCGCTGTTCCGGTACTCGCCGCCTCCGGCTCCGCCGGCCTGGCGGCACTGCTGAACAAGAACTGGGGATTGGACCGAAGCCCGAGAAGGGCTCCCCTGTTCTACGGGCTGCTCGGGGCCGGCATCGTCCTGGGGATCATTCTGAGCGTGGTCAGCTCGAACCCGATCCAACTGCTGGTGCTCAGTGCGACCGTCAACGGCATCGCCGCGGGCCCCTTTCTGATCGTGATGATGCTCATCTCGCGCGACCGCGCGATCATGGGCAAATACCGCAACAGGCGCCTGTCCGCGACCGTCGGCTGGGCTGCCACAGCAATCATGTGCATTGCCGGTGCCTACGGTGTCTGGTTCACGATCTTCGGCGGATGAGGCCAACGGATGTGATGAAAGGGCAGAGGACGATGACCGAGATGGATCGCAACAGGTCTGACCTCGATGCGGCGGACGGACGGAATGAAACGCCCAGCGAACGATACGACCGCAACTGGGGCGAGATCCTCCAAGAGTTCCGGATCGCTCAGACCGGTACGCAGATCATCAGCGGATTCCTGCTCACCCTGGCCTTCCAGCAACGCTTCACGGAATTGAGCAGCGGGCAAGTCGTCGTCTACATCGTCCTCGTGCTCCTGGCCGCGACAACCACGGCGATCGGGCTCGCGCCCGTGAGTCTGCACCGGGTGCTCTTTCGACGGCACGAGAAGGAACGGATGGTGACGATCGGCAACACTCTCCTGGTCATCGACCTTCTCCTGGTCTCACTCCTCACCGGAGGGGTTGCGCTGTTCATTCTGGACGTCGTGCTCAACCTCGCCGCCGGGGTCGTCGGCGGCGTCTCGATGTTCATCCTGTTACTTGTACTTCTCGTCCTTCTTCCCTATGCGGCCAGGAGCCGAAGAGGGCTCGATTGACGGGACAATGGCGATGGCGGAAACTACGGAGGTCAGCTCAGGACTGCTGCGGTCCTGGCCGTTACCTGCTGCCGGTGACTCGAAGAAGGGCCGTGGCACGGTACTCGTGGCGGGCGGTGGTCGCCTGTCACCCGGTGCAGTGCTCCTTGCCGGCGATGGCGCGCTGAGGGCGGGAGCCGGGCGGGTGACGCTGGCCACCGGGGCCGCCTCTGGAGCCGCGATCGCTGTGACCATGCCCGAAAGCGGAATCGTGCAGCTCAGAGAAACGGCCACCGGTCACATCGCCGGATCGAGCATCGGCGCCGCTCGGGCGCAGCTCGCCGCCGCCGACGCCGTCCTCGTCGGGCCCGGACTCGATGACATCGACGAAACAGCGGTCCTCCTCCAACGAGGCCTGGCAATGCTCGGTGACGAAACCGTGCTGATCTGCGACGCGTTCGCGATCGGAGCCCTGGCGAGGGATCCGGACATCGGACGACCCGCGCGCGGACGCATGATCCTCACTCCCAACAAAGAGGAGGCGGCCCTACTGCTCGGACGAGACCTGGAGGATCTCGAAACCGATCTGAGGGAGATCGCTAACCGATATGCCGCCGTCGTGACCTGTTACGGCACGATTGCGGACAATACGGAGCACCTCTGGAAGGTGACGGGCGCGGGACCGGGACTGGGAACATCCGGGAGCGGCGACGTTCTGGCCGGTGTCACGGCCGGGCTGGCTGCGCGAGGCGCGGAACTCCCCCAGGCTGCGGTGTGGGCCACAGCTCTGCATATCGGCGCTGGTTCTCGTGCCGCCGCCGATTTCGGCCAGATCAACTACCTGGCCCGCGAGATGCTCCCGTACATAGGCCACGAGATGGAGGCCCTCTCCGGCAGCGGTTAGGGCACACGCGGGAGGGAGATAGCGGGAGGTCGAGGCGGCTTACGGGGGTTATTGTCGCACTCGACCTCCCGCGAGCAAGCACGATCATTCAGTGCCAGCCAGGACACGGCGTGGAGATTCCGACCATTACTTTGGGGGAAAGCGGACGGAACTCATTCGGGTATCCGCGCCTCGAGTCGGGAACCATCTCGGCGCAATCAAGACATTACTGTATGTCCACATAAAGGGGGACCCCCTTTCTGACCCCACTACGGGGGTGATTTCGCTCGGCGAGTCGGCCATCACTCCCGGGGCGCTCGCCGTGGCCTCCCGCGCGACGAAAAGTCCCGATTGAACCGCAGAGCCTTCCCGAGAGTTGCCCTATAGCACGCCGGATTAGCTAGTAAAACTAGCAAACCGGGTCTTCACTGTACGGTGTGACCGACTCATTCGACTCCAGCGAATCTGCGGAGGCGCGCGCCGGCTCGGGACCCGAGGCGCGCGCGACCGACGTGCTTGAGGCGCTGCACGTCTATAGCGCCGCGGAAGCCGCAATGCGGCGACGCACGGGGACTGCGATGGGCCTGGGTGAGAATGATCTGCTCGCGTTACGATTCATCCTCGATAATCACGCCGGTGGACGCACCACCGCATCGAAGGACGTCACTCGCTATCTGGGCATTTCGAGCGCCTCCACCACGGTGCTGCTGCACCGGCTGGAGAAGGGCGGATTTATCGAGCGCCGTCCGAGCAGTACGGACAGGCGCTCCATCGAGATATTCGCCACCGCGACCGCCGAGGGCGACACCGGACCGATGCTTGCCCTCGCACAAGAACAGATGTCAATGACGACCGAAAGTCTCACCGTCGAAGAGGCCCGCACGATCACGAAGTTTCTCACGATGATGCGCAAGACGGTGGATCAGATAGGGCATCGTCGCCCGAATTAGGACGCACCTTGCACCCCTCAGACCCGAATGTCAATGCATTGCTAGATCATTGAACTAGTTGTTTACTGGCTCCGGTCATGCAATTTGGCATGACGCTGACAGTGCCAGCCACCCGCTGGCCACGATCTGAGGAGATCGAGCAATGAACATTCTCGTCATTATCATCGCGATTATCGCGTTCATCCTCCTGCTCACCGGCGGATTCGTACAGTCCCTGAACTTCCTTATCTGGGTCGGTATCGTCCTCCTCGTCATCGCCGCGATCGTCTTCCTTCTCCGGTTCCTCACCGGCAACCGGCGCGTCTGATAGTCCGCTTTTATCTCGATAGATCGATAGAAAGGAATTGCCATGAGCCTCGGAACAGGCATTGTTCTCTTTGTCATCGGCGCCATACTGGCGTTCGCACTCAACATCCAGGTCTCCTGGGTGGATCTCCACCTGGTCGGCTACATCCTGATGGCGGCCGGAGTCGTCGGCATCATCCTGGGCATCGTGCTGATAACACGTCGTCGCCAGAGCATCGCCACCAGCCGCTCCACGGTGGATCCGGTGAGCGGTGACCAGGTGTCACGCCAAACCGTCGACCGCGACGACCCGCTGGTCTGAGCGGACGAACGCCGCGGCAGCGTTCATGACCCGATGATTGCTCCTTGTTGTGACGTTTGTGGCCCGTCGAGCAGGCGCCAATGTCACAACAAGGAGCGATCACGGACGGCGCGCCGAGCGGCGCGAACTAGGTCGCGACGCCGCGCTCGCTACGCTGCCTCGGCCTCGCTGAACCTCCCGGCCAGAGCCTTGCCATGCTCGATGGCGGCGGCGTGTGCGCGCTCGAGGTTTTGCGCTGCCAGTCCACGGAGTTCGGCAAGGGCAGGATTGACGTCCGCGGCGGTCAATTCCGCCTCGATGACCGTCAAATCCAGACCCCAGATAGTTCGGAAGATCAGCTTCAGCCACGCTGTCGCGTGGTCCCAGCCTTCACGAGGGGTACCAGGGCCGTAGGCACCACCGCGTGCGATCACGAGGTACGCCGGCTTCCCCGCGATCGGCTTGGCCGACCGGGGCGAGAAGCGCGGGTCGGCAATCAGCACGTCGATCCAGGCCTTCACGTGGGGCGGCACTCCGAAGTTGTACATCGGGATCGCGAAGATGAAGGCGTCGGCCTGAGACAGTTCGTCTCCAAGTTCAGACGCCAACGCCAGGGCCTCGCGCTGTCCAGCGGTCCTCTCGCCATCCGGGATATGGGAGCCGGCTAATGCATGCGCCCACACTGTCGACGGAAGCGGCTCGCGACCGAGGTCTCTCCGCAGCACTCTCGTGTCAGGGACATGCGCGAGCAGTGCGGATTCCAAGCTGGTGGCGACCGCCCGCGTCACCGATCCCTCGTCCCGGATGCTTGCGTCAAGTCGAAAAATCGTGGTCATGAAATTGGGTCCTTTGGTAGTTGATGCGCTCAATGATCTAGAGCCGCGTAGTTATAGCGGGAGCGCGAATCGTCCCACCACGATGACCAGGGCGAGGGCGAGAAGGACGAGATTCATCGCAACCGACTTGCCCTCCTTTCGGCGCGCGTGGGTGACCACGGCTCCGACCATGACGATCGCGAGCCCGGCGGCTGCCACAGGCGTCAGGAAAGGCGCGATGCCTGTGAGACCGGGCAGGATGAGGCCGAGCGCGCCCAGAATCTCAGCCACCGCGATCAGCCGGGTCACCCCTGGCCGAACCTCGGGGATTCCGGCCCTCAGTTTTTCGCTGGGTCGAATGGCCTTCGTGATTCCCGAGACCAGGAAGACAACGGCGAGAAGAATCTGGACAATCCAGAGAGTGATATTCATGGAAGAGTTCCTTTTGAGTTGCATATACTTACTGATAGTGCGTTGCCTATCATGAGTCAGATTTGCAACGCTTACAAAACACACAATCGTGTTCGTGGGGAACAGAAAGGTCATCATGGCGACCCGCACACCGGCTATCGAGGAGTCGACCGCACCCGAGCGCGGCGACACCGGGATGTACGAGTATGAGAGTGCGTGCACTGCGAACGGCCACGGTGCGGCAATCCGTGATGTGCTCAGCCACATCGGCGACAAATGGACGCTGCTGATCGTCGGAGCGCTTTCCGCGGGGCATCGACTGCGGTTCACTGAGCTCCAACGGCACATCCCCGGCATCTCGCAACGGATGCTGACGGTGACCCTCCGTCACCTGGAACGCGACGGTCTGGTGCGGCGCACGATGCACGCCGAAGTCCCGCCTCGAGTTGAATACGAGCTCACGAGCATCGGCAGAACCCTCACCGCGCCGGCTCGTGAACTGAGTCGCTGGGCCATGGGTAGCTACACCACCATCCTCGACAGCCGTGAACGATTTGATGCCGCCAGCGCGGAACCGAAATCGACACGAAGGTCGCATCAGTAGCGCGCGACCCTAGACGGCGCTACTTGTTCTTAGCAGTAGATAAAAATAGGATGACCTTTCGGCGTCACGAGGACCACGGTGTGACACTTTCGCTCGGGCTGCAGGCTCCGGGCACCGCGGTCTGCGAAGCCGAGGTCGGATTACGACGTCCGTCCTCTCTCGACGGCGAGAAGTACGGCGGACAGCGCGGGAACCTCCAGGCCGTCTATGGTGCCAGCGAGGACAGTCGATCCGGTCGGAACGCTGAGCTGTGCCGGCGCTGCTGTCCAGTTGATCGCGAAGACGAGCTCGCTCCCGTCGAGCGACGCGGCACGCCGGGTCACAAGTCCTGGGGCTTGGTGCACCCATCTCACGGCGGTTTCCTTTGCCTCGATCCGGAGCAACTGGCCAAGGATCGTGCGGGACGCGGCGGTCGGGGACTTCGCGTAGGCGACTGAGGGATAACTGGCTATGAGAACCGCTGTCCCTCTCCCCGAGATCGTTTCGACAATCGCCGGGGCACCATCGGCAAAGGTACCGATGACCTGCCCTCTTCCGACAGAGACGCGCTCCTTCTGCCAGCCTGCGGGAAGTTCGCCCCACGCTGTGATTATTCGCTCGCCGACATCCGCCGTCGTCGTCTCGGTTTCGTGCGCCCCAAAGATGCCTCCGAACGCGTCGTCAGGAACCGTTGCTCGACGATGCCCTGTAGTGGAGTACTCCCCCGGGCTGGCTTCCGCGACGAGCACTCCGCCATTCTCGACGAAACGCGCAAGCGACTCCATGACGCCGTGGTCGGCCACGGCCGGCATGGGCCAGTAGATCGATTGGATGTGAACGGGTACACCACGCACTGATAGGTCGTCCTCATGCACAAAGGTCACGTCGATGTCGGCATCGAGGAGCATTCGATAGGCGCCCAGCACCGCGTCTCGGTAGAGCGCCATCGTGCGATCGGTCGCGAAGGCGTGCAGCGCGCTCTTACGTGAGACGACCAATCCGACGGCTGAAGGGATCGTCACGCGGCCCTCGAGTTTCGGGTGTGCGGCGATGGTCGCGAATCGTGTGACCGCCTCGACCCGTGGTGTCGGCGATCCGTCGGGCGCGCAGAGCCCATAGCCGGGGCTCTCAGGCCCGAGCAACTCGGGACGCCATTGCCAGAACATGATGCCGGTCGCGCCCGCTGCAAGCGCGTTCCACATCCAGAGCTCGACGACCTCGGGTCGGGGCTGACCCGTGCTCAGGTCGCCGTCACGACGACCCCTGCCTCCTTGCAATTCGGCCTGCCAGAACGGGATGCCCCGCGAGGCATCGCGCGCAGTGTCGAGGTTGAAGAGGTGCTCGACATGGTCGTCGGCCATCAACCAGGTGGGAAAACTTGACGTCCCAAAGGCATCCACGTGCCGGGCCAGGCGGAATTCGTCGAGTGTATGAGTGGCGAGTTGACCAGTGAATCCACTCAGTGCGACGTGCGTCATGACTGTCTTTCCGGAGCCCGCAGCGCGCACCGTCGCCACTCGACGCTCGAGCCATCTTTCGAGGTTGTCGAACCAGAACTCGCGCCAGTCGATGAGGTCCGGGACAGCCTCGAAGACCCGGGGCGGCTGCACTTGATCCCAGGCTGAGAAGCGCCGGGACCACGCCAGGTTGAGCGCATCGAGCGTGCCGTATTTTCCCTGGAGCCAGGCGACAAAGCGCGCAACGGAGGCGCCGCAATAGCAATACATTCGCTCGGGGAAGTACGACGCCGGCTCGAGGTGTGGTTCGTTCCAAACATCCCACACAGACAGAGCGTCGTTGTCGTCGTATCTCTGAACGAGCTGGGTGAGAAAATGCGATGCCGCAGCCCAGACTTCATCGTTATCGAAGCACAGGCCTGGCCATCCGCCTCCCGGCGTGTTCATCGCGGCCGTCAGTCGCATCGCGTCTCCGCGGTCGTCCACATAGCGGGCGTTCGGAAATTGCTGCTCGAGCCAGTAGGGCGCGTTCTCGATGATGGTGTTGATGACCACAGTGAGCCCGATGCTTCGGGCGTGCTCCATGAGTTCGTCGAGGTCGGCCCAGTCGAACTCAGCGTCCCGAACGTTCACCCAGCTCCAGCAGGCCCAGAATTTCACTGTATTGAGGCCAGATTGCTTCATGAGCAGGAGATCTCGGCGCCAGTCATCGTGCGGAGGGTTCGGGGGCCGGTAGTACTGCGCGCCGATGATCATCCTTTGACGCCTCCGAACGTGAGACCGCGGACCAAGAATCGTTGCGCGCCCAGGCCGAGAATGAAAATGGGGATGATCGCGACGATCGCCGCGGCGGAGCTACCGCCCCAGTCGATCGACACGGACCCGATAAACGACGAGACTCCCACAGGTACTGTCTGGGTGTCTTGGCCTGAGAGGACGAGCGCGAACAGGAATTCGTTCCACGAGAAAATGATGCAGAGAACGGCGGTCGCGGCCATCCCCGGGGTCGTCAGGGGCAGCGCGATTCGCCAGAAGGCGCCGAAGCGACCGGCCCCGTCGACCATTGCGGCCTCTTCGAGTTCTGGCGGAAGCTCTTCGAAGAACGACCTCATCATCCAGATGACGATCGGCAGGTTGAATGACGTGTGGGCGAGGATCAGCGCGAGGTAGCTACCGGTCAGATGCAGTTGTTGGAAAATGACGAACATAGGCACGACGAGTGCTACCGCAGGCACCATTCGGCTGAACAGGATCAGTCGTGCCCACCACTCGCGGCCGGGCACAGGCAGCCGTGCCAAAGAGTATGCGAACGGAACGCCGAGGAAGAGCGAAAGAGCCGTGCTTCCGAGACCGACGATGAGGCTGTTGAGCAAGAAATGGGTGAAGTCAAGTCCACCGAATACCTTCGCGTAGTTGGCCAGTGTTGGTGCGAAGGCGAGTTGTGGTGTGGAGGTGAAGATTGCCGACGGCGTCTTGAATGAGTTGACCAGGACGGTGAGGACGGGTACCAGCACCCAGACGAGAAAGACCCCTATCACCACGTAGCAGCCGATCACCCAGGCGTCACGTCGCTTCTTTTGGGTGACCGGTCTGGCACTCACTTCTGGTACATCGTGTGCGTTCAGGGTGTGAGACGTCATGCGAACACCGACCTTCTGCGCAGAAGGCGCAGGTAGAACGTGGAAATGATGGCGATGGTCACGAGGATGAACACACTCAGCGCCATCGCGTAGCCCATGTTGAAGAAAGAGAAGCCGGTTTGATAGGTGTACAGGCCGATCGTCTCCGTGGCACCACCGGGACCACCCCGGGTGAGGACATAGACGGTGTCGAAGATGCGGTAGGTATCCATGGTGCGAAAGAGCAGTACGAGCAGGATCTGTGGTGCGATGCCCGGGATCACGATGGACCGCAGGATGCGTACACGCCCTGCGCCGTCGATGCGAGCGGCCTCGAATTGTTCTTCGGAGATGCCGAGCATCCCAGCGTGCAGAATGAGGATCACGAACGGCGTCCACTGCCAGATGTCCACGATCATCAGCGACGACAGCGCGAGCTGCGAGCTGCCGAGGAAGTCGACGCCGCCCTTGACACCGAAGAAGCTGAGCACCTGGCTGATGAGGCCGAACTGTGGGTCGAACATGTAGCGCCAGATGAGAGCGGTGATGACCGGAGCGATGATCATTGGCAACAGGATGAGCGAGTTCGCGAGCTTGCGGCCCTTGGTCAGTTCGAATAGCGCGGCCGCAATGATGAAGCCGAGCACCAGTTCCACCCCGACACTTCCGACCACGTAGAGCAGGGTGTTGCCGACAGCCGAGAGCACCTTGGGATCGGTGAATAGCTTCGCGAAGTTCTGCAGGCCCACGAATGGCTTGCCCTGGTTGATCTGTGTGATCTGCCAGTTGTAGAGCGCGAGGACGATGGAGTAGACGAGCGGCGCGAAGACCACGAGGGCGAGGATCAGGGCGGGCAACGCCATCAGGCCGCGCCCGAGTCGCCGCCCTTCCCTGTCCCAGGTCTTGCGCGCGTAGGTGGTGGACATCGGATCTCCTGTGTGGTTCGGACCGCGGGAGCGGTCGCCAACGGCGATCGCTCCCGCGGATAGTGCCGGTCGCTACTTGCCGAGTGCCGCTAAGGCCGTCTGCATGTCGGTGACCGCCTGGGCATTCGTCTTGCTTCCTTGGATCGCCTGCTGTACCGATGTTTCGATGGCGTTCTGGATCGCGGGCCAGCTGGCGAGACTTGGCTGCGGGTTGGAGTTGCTCAGCGCCGCATTCACCGCGGGAAGGAACGGCAGCTTTGACGTCACAGCCTTGTCCTCATAGAACGACTTTGTAGCGCCGAGCGTGGCCGCGGCGAGCGCGACCTTCGCCTGCTGCGCCGTGTCGGTGTAGTACTGCAGGAAGGAGTACGCGGCGTCCTTGCTCTTGGAGTTGGACGAGATGCACCAGTTCCAATAGATCAGCTCACCGCCCGGCTTGCTCGCGTCGAATGCGAGCGGCACATAACCCCACTTGCCAACGGTCGATGACTTCGCTGGGTCCTCGAGAGCGGAAAGCGATGGCGTGGTGTCGACCACGATCGCGGCCTTCCCCTGTGCGGCCACGGTTGCCGCATCATCCACGGCCATATTCAGCACACCGGTCGGAGCGTACTTGGCCGCCGACGTGTAGAAGTCGAGCGCGTTGGTCGCAGCAGTCGAGTCGAGTGTGTTCTTGGTGCCTGCCGCGTTGTACCACCAGTTGCCCTGGGCAGTGAGGAGGGAACCGAACACGTCGGCCACGGCGCCGGTGGCCTTACCCGGCATCACGATTCCCGCCGTGCCGCCTTTGCTATTGAGCTTGGCAGCGTCGGCCAGAACGTCGCTGACTGTCTTGGGCGCGGCCAGTCCGGCGGCGGCGAACAGGTCGGTGCGGTAGCCCACGACGATGGTGGACACGAAGTCGGGCAGGCAGTACTGCGTGCCGTTGTACTTGCCCTGGGCAAGTACGTTCGGCAGGTAGGAGGCTGCGGAGAAACCTGTGGGGTTGCGCTTCGGGTCGGCGAGGTATTTGTCGATCGGAGCCAGGTAGCCCGCCTTGGCGAATTCGCCGAACCAGCTCGGGTGCACGTACACGATGTCATAGTCCGATCCGGACGAAAGCGAGAGGGCCTGCTTGTCGTGCAGGTTCTCGTAGGGAACTGCCGCCAGCGTCAGCTTTCCGCCGGTCGAGGACGACCAGTCCTTGGCCGCCTGGGTCTGACCAGAGGTCCACGGGTCTCCCGCCCAGCGAGAGAGCGTGAGTTTCTCACCGGGGAACGTGCCGTATGGGCCGCCGGCAGACTTGGGCGCTGCGTTCGGGTCCGCGCCGGCGGCGGACCCGCCCGCAGTGCTCGTGCACGAGGTGAGCATGAGCGCGCCAGCGCTCAGTGCGACAGCCGCGATCACCGCCCAGCTGCGCTTGTGCTGTGTTGCGAACATTCTTCTCTCTCCTTTGAGTCGAAAATGGACCTGCACGTACGGCGCCGGTCCGACACTAGCCGGGGCTAGCTGTTGATGGGGACGCTCATTCCTCCTTTCGCGGCTGATTCGTATCCTGCGGAAATCACTTCGAGACAGGCGACGCCGTCGTCGATAGTCGGTCCGAACGGACGCTGGTCGTGTGCCACGCGATCGAGGTATGACGCGACCTCCCGTTTGTAGTGGTGCACGTGGGGCGCCCATCCCGAATAGTCGTGCGGCTCGGTCTGGGCAGGCTCGATATTCGGCACCGTCCAGCCGCGGTAGAGCTCGTCATCGTCGCCACGGAACACCTCGACCAGGGGGAACGGATCCGTGGCCCGCATGATGAGCGTGCCCTTGGTTCCGTAGAGCTCCAGCGCATTGCGCATCTTGATGTCAACGTTCATGCTCCACGCCGTGGCGATCTCGCCGAGCGCTCCATTCTTGTAGCGCAGGATGGCAACGGCGATGTCCTCGTCGGCCAGGTCGGGCTTGTTGCGGTTCGCGGTGAAGGCCGACACCTGCTCGATGTCGCCCACCAGCCAGCGGAGCAGGTCGATGCCGTGAGAGCCCTCGTCGATCCACGCTCCACCGCCGCCAAGGTCGTGGTCGGACATCCACTCCACCATGTCGGGTGGGCAGCCGATTTCGGCGATCCCGGCGAGCCCGATGATGCTGCGCGTAAAAATGATGTCGCCGAGTACCCCCGTGTCGACGATGGCCTTCACGCGGTCCGCCTCCTTGCTGAAGCGACTCACAAACGCGGCAGTGCCGTCGACACCCGACTCACGAACCGCGGCGGCCATGCGCTTCGCATCGATGACGGAGGTGGCGATCGGTTTCTCGCAGAAAACGTGTTTGCCGGCCCTCGCTGCGGCGATCACCTGCTCCACGTGTACCGCGTTTTCGGAGTGCACCATCACCAGGTCGATGTCGTCGCGCGCGACGAGGTCCCGCCAGTCGGTGACGAAGTCAATGACTCCCCAGCGCTCGGCCGCTGCGCGACCACGGGCCTCGTCGTCGTCGGCGATCGCGACAATGCGTGCGCCCGGGATCTCGCTGATTGCGCGTGCTCTGAACTCCGCGTGGACGTGGGCCCAGCTGATCATTCCGATGCGCACGGTGCGCGGTTCCGTCATGCGATTGCTCCCTCGTGGTGGTTCTGGTTGTGTTTGCCGGCGGCGTTTACCTCGACGCGGACGCCCGTGCGGGCCGAGCCGAGCGCGGCATCGACGACGCGCAGCACCTCGAGGCCGACGGCGCCCTCCGAGCGCGACGGTGTTCCTTCTCGCCGCGCGGTGAGGAAATGGGCGAGCATATCCAGGTGCCCGTCAGCGACCAGGCCAGGAATGGGAAGTGGAAAGCTCCATCCCTGCGGGGCGAGAGCCGAGCCCATTGCGCTGACCACCTGCAATGGCTGTCGATACAGGTTGTCGATGAGGATGCGGCCTTCGGTGCCGATGATCTCGAACCGTGAATCCATGGCCCCGGTGAGACTCCAGCTGTCGTCGCATTGCCCGATTGCTCCGCTGGCGAATCTCATGGTCAGCACGGCGGTGTCCTCGGCCGGGGTGCGATCACCCCAGACGAAGGTTCCCGTTTCGGCGTAGACGCTCGCCACCGGCGAGTCGGCGAAGTAGCGACAGAATTCGATGCTGTGGACAGCCATGTCGAGAACGGCACCACCGCCGCTCAGCGCCGGGTCGAAGAACCAGTCGGAATGCGGCTTGCCAATCCCTTCGCTCGCTCGTACCCGGAAAACGCGACCGATGTGGCCAGCGTCCACCAGCCGCTTGGCCTCCTGAACGGCCGGGATGAAGGGCACATTCTCTGCGTAGAAGAGCCTGGTTCCAGCCTGTTCGACAGCGTCAAGCATCCCTTGTGCCTCGCCGACGGATCGTCCGAGCGGCTTGATGCAAATGGCATCCTTGCCGGCCGCCGCAGCGAGGAGAACTGCTTCGGAGTGGAGGAACGGCGGCGCAACGATATCCACGAGGTCGATGTCGGGCGCGGCAATCGCCTGCGCGAGATCGGTCGACCAGCGTGGGATTCCAAACCGTTCTGCGGTGCGTCGAGCCGATTCCTCGGAGGCCGCGACCACGCAGCGCACTTCCGCGTCTTCCAGCTGCGCAAACGCCGGCAGATGCATACTGGTGGCCCAAAAGCCGGCGCCGACGACGCAGATTCCGGTCGTCACAGCTCTACCGTCCGCTTTTCGTCGAGTGACTGTTGCGCCGCGAGCATCAGCGCAAGGGCGTCGCGAGCCTCGGAGGCGGACGCAGCGCGCGCACCGTCCTCCCGGCCGAGGATGCGATCGACGAAGTACTGCTGTTCGCCCGCATAGCCGTAATCCCAGACGAGGTCCGGGTAGAGCCAACCCGATTCTTCGCGGGCCCTGTCGGAGATGTGCAGGTTGAGCGCTTGCGAGTGGACCAGGTCCACACTGGCGCTGCCGTCGTTGCCGTACACGTCCATCGTGAAATTGCCGCGCCCCGCAGTCCACGAGACGTACATGCTTGAGATAACTCCGCTGGCGTGGCGTACCGTCACGACGGCGTTGTCCGGGCTGCCGAACTTCTTCGCACCCTCGAGCTTGTACGCCCCGCCCTCTGTGGAGACATGCTCGGCCGGGCCGAACATCCAGAGCACGAGATCGCCGAAGTGCACAAGGGTGTCGAGGATGACGCCGCCGCCGTTCTTCGGATCGTAGAACCAGTCGTTCGAGGGTTCCCAACCGAAGACCGCGGCCTGCGCGGCAATCAACGGTCCGAGTTCGCCGGCCACAATGCGCGATTTGAGTTGCGGCATTGGGGGCGTGAATCGAAGCATGAACCCGAACTGCACGACACGGTCACTCGCCGACGCTGCCGCAACCACTCGGTCGGCATCCGGCAGCGTCAGCGAAATGGGCTTCTGACAGAACACGTGCTTCCCGGCTTCGAGCGCCTGAATCAGCTGGTCGGCATGGAGCGAATTCGGGGTGGCGAGCAGTACCGCGTCGATGGAATCGTCTGCGAGCATCTGTTCGAGGCTGGGAGAGACTGTCATCCCATAGTGCGCGGCGAGCGACGTGGCTGCCGCCGCGATGGGATCGGTGACGCTCACCAGACTGCCGCGGGCGATGCGTTCGTACGCGGCGGCGTGTACCTTCGCGATGCGTCCGGCGCCGACGAGACCGACCCGGACTGTGTCGAGGTTCGACATCGTTATGCCTCCACCTGGACGAAGGGAAAGCTGATGCGCGTGCCAGTGCGGTGCGATTCGTACGCCGCGAGAATCATTTCGAGAGCCGCGCGACCGTCTTCGGCATCGGGCACCGGTTGCGTGTCCGTGCGGATGGCGCGTTCGAACTCGACGAGAAGGTCCCGGTAGCAGGCTTCGTAGCGCTCCTCCCCCACTAGGTCCACGTAGTGACGCCCGATCCAGGGTCCTTCGGTGCCCTGGATCTCGTACTGCGGGCTCTTCTGATAGTGAAGCTCGATCTCACCCTTTGTCCCGCTGAGCGATGCGTGATCGGGGCTATTCAGCGGTCCGAAATAGTCGGGGGCGTGCCACGTGCTCTCAACGGTCACGATCGCGCCGTTTTCGAGCGTGTACGTGGCGATGCCGTAGTCCTCGACACCGAGGTCCTTGTAGGTCAGCGAGCCCATGTGCGCTGTGACGGATTTGGCTTCGCTTCCGAAGAACCAGCGGAAGAAGTCGGTGAAGTGCACGCCATGATCGAGGAACCCACCTCCGCCGCCCTTGATGGGGTCGGTATACCAGCCCTGCACGGTGGAACCGGGAGAATCGACGATCGCACCGACGGGGAACCGTATCGAGTAGAAGCCGGACACGAGTTCGCCGACGGCCCCGGCATCCACCGCCTCCTTGACTCGGATATACGCAGGCAGATAGCGAAGCAGGTAGGCGAGCATGACCTTGACCTGTTTGCCTGCCTCGACAATGCGATCCGCGTCCGCGAGGGTGGTGGAAATCGGCTTGTCCAGCAGGATGTCCTTGCCTGCCGCAGCAGCGAGCGCGACGTGCTCGGCGTGCGCCGAGGTGTACGAGGTGATGATTACGGCGTCGATGTCATCACGTTGGATCAACTCGGCATAGTCGGTGGTCCACGTTCCACCGAATTCGCCGGCAAACGCCTCGGCGAGATGGGCGCGCTCATCGGCAACTCCCACGAGCTCGAGTCCGGGGATGCCTCGGAGGAGCTCCTTCGCGAAGGGGTAAGCGTGGTAGTGATTGTGAAGGCCGACGATGCCGACGCGGATGTTTGCCACTGAAATGCTCCATTACATTCCGGGCGCCGACTCATCATCGAGCCCAGGTTGGTGTGATATTCGATTTACGCAACCGGTTTAGTGATCCGGTTGAGTCATCATTACACGTGCGTACAATGTTGCGCAACCGGTTTAGTATTCTCGTGAGAGGCGGAATCGATGACGATCAAGAAACCCGCGAACATCCGCGACATTGCAGCATTGGCCGGGGTGTCCGCGGGGACTGTCTCGCGCGTGATGAACGATAAGCCGGGCGTTGGCTCGGAAACGCGCGCGCACATCGCGCGACTGATTACCGAGTACGACTTCCGCGGCGACTCAAACGCACGGCAGCTATCCCTCGGACGCAGCGACAGCCTCGGGGTGGTGTTCCCGCTTCAGGTATCTGAGGTGGTGATGCACCCGGTGTATCCGGAATTGCTTGGATCGATCAGCGACGCGGCCCTGGCGTCCGGCTATGACGTGAGCCTCTTTACGACGACGGCCGAGGAGCGCGTTGAACACATCGTCGATGCCTTTAAGCGCAAGCGTGTGGACGGGCTGATCCTGCCTGCGGCCAGTTCGGATGACGCGCTCATCCAAAGGGTCGTTGACGAGGGAATCCCGACCGTGTTGGTGGGCCATCGCCAGGAAAGCGCCCGAATGACGTGGGTCGACTGCACCCACGACCAGGCAATCTTTGACATCGCTACCGCGATGATCGGCTCGGGGCGAACTCGACTGGTTTTGCTCAACGGACCAAAACGAGTCTCCGCCTATCAACTGAGATCTGACGGGTTTTGGCGCGCCGCGAATGACGCGCGGCTCGTCGATGCCCAGGAGATCGAACTCGGCATGAGCTATTCCTCTGGACTGCAGGCAGCCGGCGACCTGTTCACCTTGCCGCGCCCCCCAGACGCGATCGTGTGCAGCGCCGACAGCACCGCCGCTGGAGTACTCGAAGAGTTCAAGCGGGCGGGAATCGCGATTCCGATGACGGCAGAAGTGAGTGGCTTCGATGACACTGACTTCGCAAGCCACTCAACTCCGCAGCTCACGAGTGTCCGAATGCCGCTCCGAGAGACGGGTGCAGCCGCCGTCTCCCTCCTGCTGAACATGATCGACGATCGAACTGCGCATCCGGCTCCCCGTCTTTTAGACGCTGAGGTGGTGTGGCGCGCGTCCACCTCACCCGTTGGCGGGGTCTAAAACGACGACGCCGGCAAAGCTGGTCGTCGAGTTTAGGCGGGCGACTCAGGCTGAAGGCCCGCATCGAAGCCGTCTCGGTTGGCGAGGATCGCCTCCTGATTGTCTGCGGTCCAGGTGGCAAGCACCAAGACGGGACCGGAGAGTGTGCGACCGAGTTCAGTCATGGCGTACTCGACTCGCGGCGGTACCTCTGGGTAGATCGTCCGGGTGATGAGTCCGTCTCGCTCGAGCGCTCGCAGAGTGGTGGTCAGCATTTTTCGCGAGACGCCTGGCGTCGCGCGCAGCAACTCGGTGAACCGTCTCGGCCCCGCCTCGAGAATGCCGATGACGAGAAGGCTCCATTTATCGCCGATGCGGTCGAGCACGGATCGGAACACGTCGGGGTCATGCTCGATGCAGAGCTTTCCCATCGAGCGGAGAGTCTCCTCTACCAGGATTGCCTGTGACATTGTGTGGCTCCTCCCTGGTTACCACGAGGGGACCCAGGGCCCTGTTGAAGTGACCGGTCTCCATAGTGTACTCCAGTAACTAGAAGTGACCGACCTTCGGGCACACCCCCATTTCGTTCGGGGCTAGGACACGGATGATCAGTCAGTCAGTCTTTGGTGTGCTGATCTACATTGGGGCGATTCGCTGGTTCCGTGGCGATGGCGAGGACCTGAGGGCACCCCGCACGTGGTGGCTTGCAACGAATAAGCCCACCGCGTCGATCGTGTTGGGGGCTCTGTACAGCGTCGCAGTATTGGTCAATCTCGCAAATTTTGTTATCGGGGCAATTGCCGTTCCATCGACGATCCCGACCGGGTTCGACCTTGTCAATTTCATCGAAGGGCTCGTATTTTCCTTCCTCTTTTTGAACTGCGCTTCCATTTTGCGACGTCGAAAACTGGATCCCGTTGTGCCTTCCCTCGCGAACGAATTGCCGAACGGCGTCTCGGGTGTCAGCGCAGGGGAATGACCGCGAGCTCGGATCGGCCCACTCGTCGTCTTGCCGAAATCTTCTGGATTGAGCTTCAAGCTTTTGATCTTCCCGAGGGCTTTTCGCCATGGTCAAAATTGAAATCATGAAAGGCTGCGGTCTCTAATGGGATCGATAGGCATCAATCGCCGACATACGAGCACGAGAAGCGGCCATAACTTTGTGCCGACTGTGCGATAACGGCTTCGCCGTGCTGTTCGACGTTCCGCTTGCGGGATAGCGGGCAATAGCCGTGGCGCTAGCTGTCTGAGGGCGTCGTGTCTGAGCTGGGCTCATCGCGGGCCTCTTTCGAGATGAGCGCGTAGATCCAGATTCGGACTGCGATGCCGAACACGCCGATACCCGCACCGATCAACCGGCCTTGGGAGTTCCGCCGGTTCGGAAACGCTTTTTTGTTGTGCCAGACCGCGACGACAGCCGACAGTTTTGACGCGGACGTGATGACCTCTGGCGCGGAAGCAGGTGAGGATTCGAGTGCGGCGAGGACGCGGTTCAGAGCGACTCTTGCCTTGCCCCTTGGTGTTCCCGACCCGGAACGGGACAGTCCTCGCGACCGCTCAGTACCAAAAGTGGCTTCGCGCCTATGTTCGTGGAGGGAGTTCTATCAGGTCACACGGCACGCGTCGCTTCGAACCACCGCCAGCCTGTTTACTCGCGGCCAATCCGGCCAGCCTGTTCGAGGTCAGCCGCATGCTCGTACACAGCAGCGTATGCGTGACTGAGAAGGCATACCTGTCCAAGAGCGTGACCCGGCTAGACCTTTCGTCTCCGAGCTCTACACCTAGCCAACGGCGCACGGCAGTTGCGTCGCCGCGGCTACCCTTTTTTGCGACCCGAAGCCGCCCCCGCTCCCGCCCCGCAAACTTCGCGTTGATTGACACGGTTTGAATGAAAACGTGACGTCAAAACGTGATTTCAGGCCCCCGGAAATGGAAAATACCCCCGCAACCTCAATGATTACGGGGGCTAAAAGTGGACCTCAGAGGACAACTTTCCAACCCGCCCTTCTTGCTCGCAAGGGTCCTGAAGCGTAAATGGCGCTTCATCAGGGATAATCCCGAATCAAAGGGCACGCAGGGCGAGGGTTACAAGTCAGATATCAGTTGTGCGGATGCGACGATTCAGCTCAGTCGGGTGAATCGATTGCTACCCGATGATGTTGAAGTAATCGTCGCCGGGTATGAGCGAGGGTGAACCCTCGTTCAACTTGCGGAACAGTTCCAGGTTCACAAGCGGACAGTCAGCGAGGTCTTGAAGCGGGAGGAGGTTAACCGCCGCAACAGGGGGCTCACAGACGAACAGATCAGGGAAGCTGTCAGACTTTACGAGGCCGGATTGTCGCTGGCGAGGGTCGGGGTGATCATCGGGGCCAGCGCCCGCACGGTTCAGCTCAGACTACGCCAGCACGGAGTCGCGACGAGAGACGCACACAGGAAAGAGGTTTAGGTCGTCCTAAGCAGACGACTTTCAAACTTGCCCTCTCCACTGCAACGAGCGCTATCCAGTAAGGCACTCCTGGCCAGCAAATTCGGCGACCGACGATCAGCTTGGGGGCGAAGTGTGAACGACGAGATCGGTTCCTCGGAAGCGTCCATTGGCCACCGCCGTCCCAGGTCGTCCCGCTGAGTCCCCAGTAGAGACAGAACACCCAACAGCCGATGCCTCCAAGCATCCCGAGCTAGTACGGTGGTCTGGCATGTAACCAGCTATCACGGACGCCCAGTGACCAACGTGTGTACGAGGAAAAAGAGACCTAACCCAAGAACGCCTATTCCAGCGAACGCTAACGCGAACGGGCTTGCCGGAACTCTTCCTCGAAGCGAGTCGCCGTAAGCTGCCTTGTTCTTGCGAGTAATGAGCCTTGCGACTTGGCGACAGAATATGGCGACAAGGCCTCCCACAAGGATCATGATTCCGCTGGCTATGCCGCTGGCGAGAATGGTCATCTTGCTTCCCTCTTTCCCGACGAACGTCTATTACGGTGTCCACGCCAATCCAACTGCGCAGCCAGCCTCTGCCTCTGCCCGGCGGAGACCAATCCTCTTAATCTGGCCATGTTTACGGATGAAAGAGCAGGGACCTGGGACCTGACTGGTCACGTCCAGCGTCACTTAGCTGGGATGCACCTCTCAAGAAAGTGCTGGAACTTGCCCGCCCTTGCTTGCTTGCTTGATCAGTTTGGACTACACGGCACCGAAATATCAGCTTCAAAGAAGACCGGCTGCTTGACATAGATGCCCCGGTTCCGCCTGAATCATTGATGTTTTCTCATGCGCCCGTTATTGCTCTCTTGTCAACAATTCCGAGGTCACTCTGAGCCCCTGAGGGGCTGCGAAGGCTGGCAACCGCAGGAGTCACGGGGAAGCCTCTTCTGAGCCGACAGAGCTCCAAAATTCATCGCCTGTCTGCGCGACTCAGGGCAGATCAGATCGAAGAGATCGTGGGTCGCTATGAGGCCGACCAAAGCGCTAGAAGGCCGACGTCAACGATGGGCACTTGGAGAACTGCTCGCGTCGAATGTGCGACTAGTGGGACTAAGTCCGTAACGGGAGGGGATCGCTACCTTGAACATCTGAATACCCAGCGACCGCCCTGTTGCTCGACGTTTGTGCCGGATAAAGGAATGCGATCAGAATCAAGATCACCCCGAAGATGATAGCGAACACTCCGACAGCTCCACTGGTGCCATTCGACGTCTTGGCGCCAGCTGCTTCGCCTGCCTTACCCAGCACTTCCTTCTGCAAACCTGCGTTGAAATTTCGAATCCTTACTCGATAGGTGACGAGTAGGACACCTGTAACGATCACGACACATCCCACCACAAACGCTGGCCATAAAATGCTCATCTTGCCGATTTCCTCCGCCGGATTGTGCGCAGTCCAACAAGTTGCAATCGCTTTTCAGCACCGATGCCGTGATCCCGATTGGTGCGATGGCTCTGTCTGAATCTCGGTCGATTGATCGCCAAGATCCTCTCCTTTATTTATGCGCCAAACCCACGCGAGGCCACGACAATCGCTATCAATAGCAGGATCGTTCCAAGAGCGATTGCGAATATTCCAGCAGCAAGCACCCCTCGAGCGTCCTTTTTCCTCGCCAAAGTCTTTCGCAAGAAGGGAAAAACCCGCAATTGCCCCGCTGTCATAGCACTCGAAGTTCTTTTTCGGGAGAGTACCGTGACTAGCCCGCCCACGAGCAGAATGAGCCCGAGCACTAGCGCAAATAGGAATCGATCCACTTTTGTTCCTTAGATCTGCTACCACGCAATGATGTCGCGTGAATACGCGCCGCCAGCGCTACAACCGACCGTTTCTCCGAAGACAAGTCCGCCGCCGCCGTATGCACTGCCGTCCTGGTTGACGCCACCTTCGCCATACCCTCCCAGGAGAACGGGCGCAAAGGCCCACGACCCGCCCATGGAAACGCCCGAAAGCTTGTTTACCCCAAGGCCTACCTGTCCTCCAATGTTCCTTCTGGTAGTCCGCCAGTGTCAGGAGGGCCTGCGCAAGTTTGCTCGGCGATGCGTCATTGGCGGTGCAGAACACTAGTGACCCCGCAGCAGCATTCGTTGTCGTTGATGGAATCGCCCACCTCCGCTCACCAATCTGGTCGGGCCAGAAAGTGGTATGGCTGAGTCTCTGGTCAGAGGAACTCACTAGCGATGGTTCATTGCTGGTCGGTGCTGTCCCGGGCGAGTTCGTCGACGTCGCGAGGTTGGCGGACGTCGTCGGGCCTCTGCCGCCTATCCGTCGTGTCGAGGTCGACGCCTATATGCAAGTAACGATCGCGCGCGCTGGGGAACGCTACGTTGCCGAGGTCATTCCATTCCGGCCGTTACGCAGCTCCAGTTGGGACACGGTATTCGTTCCGACCTGCAGTTCTGGGACGCCGAATGATGAGCCCGGTGCAACTGATGCAGGTTTCCAGCCCGTTGGACGCTCGCGCTCGAGTGTGATCCGAAGATGGCGAGCGAGGCCGTGTCCGGTTGGACCGACTCTGGCCTGGTGGTGCGCGTCGTGCGAGGGCGAAAGATGCGCAGTAGGGAGGGCCTGTTCGATGAGTTCGCGGCAGCACTGCAACTCCCCTGGTATTTCGGAGAGAACGCAGACGCCTTCGACGAGTGCATCGTCGATTTGGGGTGGCTGCCGCCGCAGTCGGGCTACGTAGTCGTGATCACCGAACCTGGCGAAGTCCCGGAGGACGCGGGCGCGGATGCGCTTACCTGGCTAGTGGAGTCGCTAGCCAATGCTTGTGAAGGGTGGGCTCGGCCGGTTGAGCAAGGCGAGTGGTGGGACCGCCCAGCCGTGCCCTTCCATGTGGTGCTGCAGGCTGTGGTCGGCGATGCCCCTACGGTTACCGCTCGCTGGACCGCTGCCGGGCGCTTCGGTCCTGCCGATCGTCGATGGCTGAGATAAACTCGGCGCGCGCAACCCCAACCTGGACTGGTATGGTCATGTTCCCGGCCTTCATCCAGGTCGGGCGTTCCTGAAAAATCACGAGCTCAGGATAGAGCATGCGTATTTCGCTCTCGCTGCGAGCCGAAGCTCTCTTATCCGCTGCCATCATTCAACGTCCAAATGGAACGCCCGTGACGTCGATGGTGAACTCAGTTGTGATTGCAGCACCGCCCCCAGGTTGCCGTTAATCCGGCAGAACTATCGATGGTTCTGACGGGGGTCGCCTCAATCTTCTGATCGCAGCAACCAACCTGGATCCGCCGCGTAGAAGGCGTCGCCAATATCTTGCTGGTGAAAACCAATTTGGGCTAATGCGGTGATCAGATCTCGTTGACTTACAGGCTGGTCCGTAGCCCAAGCCACGTTGTCACCGTGAGATGGTACGACCTCGGCAACGTAGCGTTCGCCGACGCGCGTAATAACTACTTGCATACTGTCATCTTCCTGGACCTACGCGGATGTAGTTCGTATAGCCGCGATCTGCGATCTGGTTTAGTTCCATTTGATAGTACGGGCTAGTGGGTTGCGGAAAATTGGCGCGACCAGGAGCAGGCCCACAATCGAGAATCCGACAGCCTTCATTCATCCGCTCGTTAATCCAATTCCGGTTGTTCTCCATCCACTGGCTTGGTGGTGCACCCGAGTCGGCTTTGTAAGTGTCAGCACCGACCCGCTCTGCAAAAGGCTCGACACGATTTGTCATGTCTTCACCGATAGCGATGGACCGCTCGCTGGCTTGGGCCGCTCTCCCGGTCGCGGTGCCTGCTTCTTCCGCCGCTCTGGCGGCTGCTCCTGCCCCAGACGAGGCGCCAGCCGATATTGCGGATCCCGCGAGGATGCCGAGGAGCGGATCGATGGGGTCGATGAAGCCGTGGTAAGCGGCTGATTCCGGCGCGAGAAGGTTGTCGTATCCCCATAGTTGCCATGGGGCCATCCGTGCTCGCGCCGAGGCGACTACTCGTGTCATGAGTGCGTCTTGTTGTGCTTGCTGGCATGCGAGGACTGCCTGTCGCTGGGCGGCCGCGGCCTGCGATTGACGTACCTGGCAGCTTGAGGGAAAAACGTAGTCTTGATATTGAGCAGCGCAGCTAAGCCCGGTGGGGTCCACTGCCCCGAGAGGATCGCCCGCAACATACGCGTAGGGTTGTCTGGTTTGATCGACCAGCGGGTCGACGCTGGTGAACTGTGCGGTCGCGGAGTCGTAGTTGCGTGCACGCAGATATATGAACCCGGTGGTGGGGTCGGTCCAGTTGCCGGAATAGCCGATCGCGCAGGAAGCCGCGCCGGTGTGGTTGGTGATGTTCCCGTATGCGTCGTAATTGTTCGCTCCGACTACGGTGCCTGTGTTGTCGGTGATCAGGCGGGTCGATCCAATGAGGTCGCCGTGGAGGTATTGGGTTGCTCCGGTGCTGTCGTTCACCTGTGCGATCGGTGACGTCGACGGGCCGTAAATGTAGGTCTGTGTGCCGTCGTCGAGCAACAGTGGGAGGCCGCCGGAGACGTCCCATAAGAATTGTGCCGTGCCGCTCGCCGTGCTTCGGGTCTGCCGGAGACCGTCACCGTTGCTGCTGTAGGTGATGTCCGGAACGCTACTGCTGGGGAGGGTGACCGAGGTGAGATCGCCTTGCGGGCTGTACGTATAGGAGGTTGTTGCCGCCGCGGTTGTGCCGTGGGCGGCGATGGTGGAGCTGATACGGGTTCCGTTGCCGTCGTAGGTCAGGGTGGTTGCGGGACCTGTTGCCGGGGTTATGGTGGCGAGCTCCTGCTGGCTGTTGTATGCGAGCGAGTTTCCTCGGGCGTCGCTCGTCATCTGGCCGGCGGATGTTGCGGCGTAGGCGTGAACGTCGGTTCCGATCGTGACAGTTGTCAATTGTTTGATCGCGTCATACGCGTAGCTGTGCGCTTGAGTGCCAGTGGGGTCGGTTGTTGTGTCCGAGGTAACGTTCCCGGCGGCGTTGTAGCCGTAACCGTAGCTGGCGAGTGTTGCCGTACTGGTGGCGTCGCTTATCTGAGTGGGTTGCCCATTTGCTTGATAGGTGCGGGTCTCAGTGACACCATTCGGATCAACTTGGGTGGCCAATTGCCCGTCGACCGTCCACGTGAACGTGGTCTGATTGTTCGACCAGTCCACGAGTGAAGTCATCCGGCCCGCTGCGTCGTACGCGTAGCTGATGGCGTGGTTGCCCGGGTAGGTGATCGCACTCGTGCGACCGACGTTGTCGTGGGTGTACTCAACATGTGCGCCAGAGCCATTGGTCACGCCGGAGAGTTGCCCGTCGGCGTTGTATCCGTACGTTGTGGTGCCGGTCTGATCGTGCATGCTCGCGCGCAGTCCAGCGTTCGAATAGGTGTAGCCGATGTCCGTGGTACCAGCGACGCTCGAGTGGACCAGCGTGAGTTGCCCCGCATCGTCGTACGTGTTTGTGAGCGTGGTGCCGTCAGGCTTGGAAGTGACGTGGACATGGCCGACGTTGTCGTAGGTGTAGCCGGTGGTCATGCTGCCCGGTTCGGTCTTGCTGCTCAGCTGCCCGGCATTGTCGTAAGCGTACGTTGAGATCTTGCCATCTGCATTGGTGAACTGAGTGATGTGGCCGTCGGCGTCGTACGTGTAGGTTTCGGTGCTGTTGTCGGGAAGCGTGATGACATGGACTTGGCCGTCACCGGTGAACGATTGCGTCGTCGTGCGCCCCAGGGGATCGGTGGTCGAGGTGAGTTCGTCGACGGCGTCGTAGGTCATGCGGCTGACCTCGCCGAGAGCATTGGTCGCGCTCGTCATACGGCCGGCGTCGTCGTAGGTGGAACTGCTTATCGCGCCGGAGGGAAGCATTGTTGTGAGCTTGCGGCCGTCAGCGTCGTAGGTGTACCTGGTCGTGTGGTTAGTGGGGTCGGTGACGGAGGTCAGCTCGTTGAGCAGGTTGTATACGTTGGTGATGCTCTGCGAATTGGCGTCAGTGGTTGCATGGAGGAGGCCACCTGTCGTGTAGACGTATGTGGTGGTTTTGCCGCGTGGATCAGTTGCCGAGGTGAGTTGGTCGGCAGCATCGTACGTCTTGGTTGTGGTGTTACCGTCGGCATTCTGGGTCGTGAGTAAGTTGCCGTCGGCATCGTAGGTATTTGTGGCGATGTTGCCATTTTGGTCAGTCAATGTCAGTACACGGCCAGCGGCATCGTACGTCGTGTGGGAGACCTTTCCTGCGCCGTTTGTGATTGAGGTCGCCTGACCGGCGTTGTTGTAGTCGACGGAGATCGTGCGGGAGTTGGGATCGGTCGTCCCCGTGAGGTTCCCCGCGCCGTTGTAGGTGTAGGTGGTGGTCATGCCGCGGGCATCAACCCACGTTGCGATGGTGCCGTCGCTATTGAATGTCCAGTGCTGCACCCGACCCGTCGGACTCGTCGAGGACGTCATGTCCCCGGCGGTGTCATACGTCGTAGTGGCATGCCGTCCGAGCGGATCGGCGACCGAGGTGACGTCATTGAGAGCGTCGTAGGTCCAGGTGGTGGTGCGATTCAGCGGATCAATCTTGGTGAGTTGGTTGCCGTTCGCGTCGTAGGTCCAGGTGGTCACCTTGCCCAGCGGATCGGTGACGGATGTGACATTGCCGGCCGAGTCGTAGGTGTAGGCGGTCATCGCAGCGAGGCTCGTCGATGCCGCTTTCGTCTGGGAGGCGAGTCGGCCTTCGCTGTAGGTTTCGACCGTGTTGGAACCATCTGGCGCGGTCGTCGTCGTTGACAGGCCGTTATAGGTGAACGTTGTCACCCGACCCAACGGGTCGGCCTGTGAAGTCACACGGCTGTATGAGTCGTATGTGTTGGTCGTGATGCCACCGCCGGGTTTCATCACCGTCGTCAGGTAGTGCC
>JAODMH010000008.1 GCA_025465035.1 Microbacteriaceae bacterium
GATCGCGGCGACCGGGGTGAGGCCGGCGAGCTTCATCAGGTCGACGGCGGCCTCGGTGTGGCCGTCGCGCACCCGCACCCCGCCGTCGTTCGCGCGGAGCGGCATGATGTGTCCGGGGCGGTGAACGCTCGCCGGCGTCGACTTCAGGTCGGCGAGCACACGAAGCGTGTGGGCGCGATCGGCGGCGCTGATGCCGGTGCTGAGGCGATCGGCTGCATCGACGGAGACCGTGTAGTTCGTGCCGCGGGGATCCTCGTTGTTGGCGACCATGAGCGGCAACTCGAGTCGGTCGGCGATCTCATTGGTCATCGGCGCGCAGATGAAGCCGGAGGAGTTGCGCACCAACCAGGCAAGCCACTCCTGGCTCGCGAACTCCGCGGCGATGACGATGTCGCCCTCGTTTTCGCGGCTCTCGTTGTCGACCACGATGATGGGGCGCCCGGCGCGGAGTGCGTCGAGTGCCGATGGGATGGCTGCGAGGCTCATAGGTCGTTCCTTCCGGTAATGCCCCCGCCGATCAGCGAGGTTCCGAGATCATGATCCGCGCCGAGGGATGGGGCAAAGGTCATGAGGCGGGCCACGTGGCGGGCGAGGATGTCGGTTTCGACGTTGACGGAGTCGCCGACAGCCTTCTGACCGAGGGTCGTTGCGGCGAGCGTTTCTGGGATGAGGGACACCTCGAACCAGTCATCGCCGACCGCGCTCACGGTCAGCGAGACGCCGTCGAGCGCGATCGAGCCCTTGCTCGCCACGAGCGGCGCCAGATCGGGCGAGAGGGTGAAGCGGAGAACCCGCCACGCCTCGCCCTCGACGATGCTGAGTAGCGAGCCCGTTCCGTCGATATGGCCCTGCACGATGTGCCCGCCGAGCCGGTCGCCCACCTGAGCAGCGCGTTCCAGGTTGACGCGATCGCCTGGCCGGGGGGCCTTGAAGGTACTCATCGCGATCGTCTCCGCCATGACGTCGGCGGTGAACCAGTCGACGCCATGGTCGACGACGGTGAGACAGACGCCGCTCACCGAGATGGAGTCGCCATGGCCAGCATCGGAGGCCGCGATGGGTCCCCGCACGGTGATGCGCGCAGCATCCCGACTCGACTGCCACTCGACGACTTCGCCGAGCTCTTCGATGATTCCGGTGAACATTAGTTCCCCTTTCCCCGGGTGGGTGTCGAAATTGTGGGGCGTCCGACCACCAACAGGTCGTCGCCGAGTCGCTCGATGGCATCGATGGTGAGCCGCTTCGCCTCGCCGATGGTCGTGACGCCGATGTCGCCGAGAGCGAGCCCGTCGCCGCCGAGCAGGGTCGGCGCGAGATAGATGAGGTATTGGTCGACCAGTCCGGCAGCGACGAATGCGCTCGCGAGCGTCGGGCCGCCTTCGACGAAGGCGTGACGGACGCCCAGGTCGAACAGTCCAGAGAGAACGCTCTCGAGATCTCGACTCCCGGTGACGATGGCGGGCTGCGGGTGGCTGAACACCCGTGCGTCGGCCGGAATCGTGGTCTCGCCGACCACGACCGGAATCGGCTGGTGCGGCATCAGTTCGCCAGCGTCACCGCGCGCGGTGAGCGACGGGTCGTCGGCGAGCACCGTGCCGGTACCGACCAGGATCGCATCGGCCTGCTCGCGCTGCTCGTGCACGCGCTGGCGCGCAGCGGCGCCCGTGATCCACTGGCTGGTGCCGTCGGCGGCCGCCGCACGTCCGTCCAGGGTGGCAGCCCACTTGACGGTCACAAACGGACGGCGAAGCCGTGTCGAGGTGAGCCACGTCCTCATGGCCTCGGTGACCTCATCCGCGAGCACGCCGGATTCCACGATCACGCCGGCCTGACGAAGACGCTCGGCGCCTCCGCCGGAACGCTGGCCAGGATCGGAGACCGCGTAGACGACGCGCCCGATGCCGGCGGCGATCAGCGCCTCGCTGCACGGGCCGGTCCGGCCGAAATGATTGCACGGCTCGAGAGTGACCACAGCCGTCGCGCCGCCGGTCTGCTCGGGGCTGAGCTTGCTGAGGGCGTCCACCTCGGCGTGCGGAGTGCCGGCGCCACGATGCCAGCCCTCGGCAAGAGTCTCCCCCGACTCGCCGTCGAGGATGACGCAACCCACTCGCGGGTTCACGCCGTAGGCCGGACCGTGGGCGGCCAGGGACATCGCATGGCGCATTGCCTGCTCGATCTCTGTCGTGCCCATCCGGTCCTCTGTCCTGCCCTTTCGGGAAAATAGGACGGTCTCCGGGCTTCCATGGTCGGTATCACCGACCCACACCTCCGGTCGACGCCAGCGCCAGCCAAACGGTGTGCGTGCTTCCTTCCATCCGGACTGAGAGATCTTGCGATCTCATAACCGTCGGTTTCGGAATTTCACCGAATCAGCCACGGCGCCGATCGCTCGGAACCGCAGGTCGCGGACTATAACCGCCGGTTCGGATTCTCACCGACCCCGGAGCACGTTCTTTCTGTGTACGAGTGTAGTCAACGCCCCTCGGCCGGAGTTATTCCCCGACATCCGACGACTCAATTCAGCCCTCCGGCTGCGAGGGGACGAGAACGCACCTTCCCATCGCCGGGGACGAGCCATTCTCGTCCCCTCGGTGGGTTGCGTCACCCGGTCAGCGCGGGAAGCAGCTCGTCGAGCGAGTTGATCACCAGGACACCGGATGCCGCGGCCGAAGCCAGTTCGCTGGCATCGGCCGCACCGCTCCGGTCCAGCCACACGCCGCGGAGTCCGGCGTCGGCGGCCCCGATCGCGTCGGTGTTGAGGCGATCCCCGACGTAGACCGCGTTGGACGGGGTCACCCCGAAGACCGCGCAGGCGTGCCGGAAGATGCGCGGATCCGGCTTGGCGAAACCGAGGTCGCCGGACGCGATGACGTGTTCGATTCGCGGCGCGAGTCCGACGCGCTCGATCTTCGAGGTCTGGAAATGGATGTCGCCGTTGGTGATGATACCGATCCGCCCCCCGGCGGCCTCCAGAGCATCCAGACAGGGCAGTGCATCGTCGTGCAGCGACCAGGAGCGTTCGTATTCTGCCAGGTAGTCGTCGAACCACCGATCGGCGGCGTCGTCGTCCGCCAGGTCGAGATCGAAGGGCGCGACGAAGTCCCGAGCTCGTGCGCGACGCTGGCCGAGGAAGTCGAGTTCGCCGCGGAGATAGCGCGTGTAGTGGAGCTCTTCCAGGGAATGCCAGCGAGCGTGCTCGAGGTCTTCGTTCGCCGCGGCGACCGCATTGCCGATGGCCGCACGGTGCGCGGCGATACCGAGGCGCACCGAACGCCGGTGGGCGAACAGCGTGTCGTCGAGGTCGAAGAGCACGACGGCGTCGAGGTCGTGGGTCCGCATCGCTACCTCCTAGGCAGAAGTCCGATCCGATCGTAGGCCTTCGCGAGTGTGGCGTTCGCGATCCCGGCCGCGCGGTCGGCGTTGCCGGCGAGTAGGCGATCGAGTTCCGCTGGATCGTCGAGCAGCTCGAGGGCGCGCACCCGGATCGGCGCGAAGGTCTCGACGACGACCTCCGCGAGATCCTTTTTGAGGTCCCCGTAGCCACGGCCCTCGTACTGCGTTTCGAGGGTCGGGATGGCTGTTCCCGACAGCACGGAGTAGATCGTCAGCAGGTTGGAGACGCCTGGTTTCTCGGCGGGGTCGAATCGCACCTCGCGCCCGGCATCCGTGACCGCTGAGCGGATCTTCTTCGCCGTGACCGACGGCTCGTCGAGCAGCCACACGATGCCGGCCGGCGACTCGCCGGATTTCGACATCTTGGAGGTCGGGTCCTGCAGGTCGTAGACCTTGGCGCTCTCCTTCTGGATGCTCACCTCCGGCACCACGAAGGTCTCGCCGAATCGGCTGTTGAAGCGCTGGGCGAGGTCGCGGGTGAGTTCCATGTGCTGGCGCTGGTCTTCGCCGACCGGCACGACGACCGTGTCGTAGAGCAGCACGTCCGCCGCCATGAGCATGGGGTAGGTGAAGAGTCCGACGCTGGTCGAGTCGGCACCCTGCTTCGCGGACTTGTCTTTGAACTGCGTCATGCGCCGCGCTTCACCGAACCCGGTGATGGTGTTGAGTACCCAGGCGAGTTCCGCATGGGCCGGCACGTGCGACTGCACGAACAGGGTGGACTCGGCTGGATCGATGCCGGCGGCGATGTACTGGGCGACCGTGCGGCGGGTCTGCTCGCGCAGCAATGCCGGTTCCTGGGGAACGGTGATCGCGTGCAGGTCTACGACGCAGAACAGCGCGTCGTGGGTGGCCTGCATCTCCTTCCACTGCACCATCGCCCCGATGTAGTTGCCGATATGCAATGACTCGGCGGACGGCTGGATACCCGAGAACAGGCGAGGTTTGGAGCTCATAAGACAAGTCTTTCAGTAAAAACTAACGCGTCCCCACGAATGACTACACGAGGTAGTCGACGACCACGGGAGCATGATCCGACCATCGCTCCTCGTAGCTGGCCGCGCGATCGACAGTGTAATTCGCGACCTTCTCCGCGAGTGCCGCGGTCACGACCTGGTAGTCGATGCGCCATCCGGTGTCGTTGACGAATGCTTCGCCGCGCGCCGACCACCAGGTGTACGGTCCGTCGACCTCGCCGGCCCACCGCCGGCCGACATCCACCCAGCCGAGACCTGGACCGGTGGTGCCGTCGACACCCTCGACCGTCTCTCCGAGCGGGCCGAAGAAGCGGTCGAAGTACGCGCGTTCCTTCACGAGGAATCCGGCACTCTTGCGGTTTCCTCGCCAGTTCTTGATGTCGAGCTCCCGGTGGCCGACGTTGAGATCGCCGAGCACCACGGCGAGCTCGGAGTGCGCCGCCAACTCCGGCAGCCGCGCGGTCATCGCGTCGAGGAACTTGTACTTCTCGACCATCTTCGGCGCGTCGTCGGCGACCCCGGAGTGCACGTAGGTGCTCACCACGGTGACGATCTTTCCGCCGACCTCGTAGTCTGCCTCCAGCCAGCGCCCCGCGCTGTCGAACGCGTCGTCCCCGAGCTCGACGCGGTGGATCGACGCCTCGCCACGGCTCGCAAGCGCGACCCCGGCACGGCCCTTCGCCGTAGCCGGGTCGTGGAGGATGTTCCACTCGGGACCGAGCAATCCCTCGAGGTCTTCCGTCGTCGCGCGCACCTCCTGCAGAGCGAGGATGTCGATGCCCCGCCCGTCGAGCCATGGCCCCATTCCGTTGCGGAACGCCGCGCGCACCCCGTTGACGTTGACCGTGGCGATGCGCAGGGGAGTTGTCATGGCGAAAGCCTATCGACGACCACCGACCGGCCGTGATCGCGGACGACGGCGTCGCGGGGGAGGCGTGACGCCCGAGCGCCGCACGATGGTCGCGGCATCCTGGCCATGGTCGGCCATGTCGACAGAGATCCAGGTCGCGGAGAGCAGGATCACCTGGCAGACGAGCCCGAACCACACCAGCAGACCCAGGATGACGGCGAAGGACGCGAGCAGTGGGTTTCGGCCCGCGCCACCGACGATCGTGGCGCCGAGCACTTTCAGCACGCCGAGCGCGGCACCACCGATCAGTGAGCCGGGGACGAGCCTCGCTAGCGGGATCCGGACGTCGGAGAGCACGCGGAAGAGTGCAGCGAGCACCGCGGTGTCGATCGCCAGCACGATGGCGAGGCCGATGACCCGAGCGACGAGCTCCGGGATGAACGACCTGTGGTCGATCCCGAGCAGCCCGAACAGATAGTTGAGTGCGCTGGTACTGAGCACCGAGAGTGCCGCGGAAAGGATCGCCACTATTGCGAAGGCGATCACGAACCCCAGATCCTTGAGCTTGAGCAACAGGAAGAACGTCTTGTCGGCGGGCAGGTCGAATACCGCCCGCACCGAAGAACGGGCAGAGGCGAACCAGCTGAGCGCCGTTCCGACCAGCACGACGAGCGCCACGATGCTGCTCCAGTTGAGCACCCGGGAGGCGAATAGGTCGTCGAGCTTGACGGCTCCGCCGTTTCCGGAGTCGATGAGGCCGGGCACCGAGGTCGAGAGGATAGACACGACGGTTGCCTTGAGTGCGGCATCCGACTCGATGAGCAGTCCGAGCACGGCGAAGCCGACGTAGAGGGCGGCGAAAACACTGTAAAGGGCGGTGAGGCTCAGACCACCCGCGAGAATCGCACCGTTCTTCTCCGAGTATCGGACGAAGACCCGCACGACGCGGAGCCTTCGCCCTCGCGCAATCAGCGCTGTGACGGGGGTGGGCATCCTCCTCCTTCCATCACAACCAGCGTAATCAGTGCGCGGGTAGAGTTGCCCAAGGCAGCAGACTCGACGGAGAGGAAATCCATGGATTTGCATGGCATCGGGGTTGGTCGCGGAGTTGCCGTCGGGCAGGTCATCAGGATGCCCGATCCGCTTCCCGAGCCTGCCGATTCTGGCCACAACGGCGACGCGGCAGCCGAGAACGCGCGGGTCCGTGAAGCACTTGCGGCCGTGGCGGCCGACTACCAGGTGCGCGGGGAGAAGGCCGGCGGGGCGGCTCGCGACGTGCTCGAGGCTGCGGCGCTGATGGCGCAGGATCCGACGCTCATCGACGACGTGACCTCACGCATCGACTCTGGCACCAGCGGCGAACGCGCGATCTTCGAGGCGTTCACCTCCTTCCAGGAGATCCTCATCGGCATGGGCGGCCTGATGGCGGAGCGCGCCACCGACCTCGGCGACGTCTCCCAGCGCATCATCGCCAATCTGCGCGGGGTTCCCGCGCCCGGCGTCCCGACCTCCGACGCCCCGTTCATCCTCGTCGCCGCCGACCTTGCGCCCGCGGACACGGCGCTGCTCGACCTCGGCAAGGTACTCGCACTCATCACGCGCGACGGCGGTCCGACGAGTCACACGGCCATCCTGGCGCGGTCCAAGTCCATCCCGGCCATCGTCGGCGTCACGGGAGCCCTCGACCTCACCGATGGGACCGTCGTGGTGGCCGATGCCGCAACGGGCAGCGTCCGCGTCTCGCCGACCGAGGCGGAGATCGCGGATGCCCGCCAGCGGATCGCCGATCGTGCCGCCATCGTCGCCGCCCCGATCACGGATGGCGTGCTCGCCGACGGCACTAAGATCCCGCTGCTGGCCAATCTCGGATCGCCCGCAGAGGCCGCCTCGGCCGTCGAACTGGGCGCGGAGGGCGTCGGCCTGTTTCGCACGGAATTCCTGTTCCTCGACGCGAAGACGGCGCCCACCGTCGAGGAGCAGCGCGAGCAGTACGCGGCACTCCTCTCGCACTTCCCGGGCAAGAAGGTCGTGGTGCGTGCCCTCGACGCCGGCGCCGATAAGCCGCTGAGCTTTCTCAACAGTGCCCACGAGGAGAACCCGGCTCTCGGCCTCCGTGGCCTTCGTGCCCTTCGGGCCAGCGAGCAGATCCTGCGCGATCAGCTCACCGCTCTCGCGCAGGCCGATGCCGAGACCGACGCAGAGCTCTGGGTCATGGCGCCGATGGTGTCCGACTCGGAGGAGACGGAGTATTTCGTCTCGCTCGGCAGGCAACTCGGTCTGAAAACCGTCGGCGTCATGGCCGAGGTGCCATCGCTCGCGGTTCTCGCCGATCAGGTGCTCGAGACCGCCGACTTCGTGAGCATCGGCACCAACGACCTCACGCAGTACACGCTCGCGGCGGATCGCATGCTCGGCTCCGTCGCGCATTTTCAGGATCCGTGGCATCCGGCCGTACTTCGACTTGTCAAGCTGATCGGTGACGCGGGGCTGGCGAGCGGCAAGCCGGTCGGCATCTGCGGGGAGGCTGCGGCCGATCCGCAACTCGCTGTCGTCCTGGTTGGCCTCGGCGCGACGACTCTCAGCATGACGCCGGCGGCCCTCGCGGACGTGCGTGTCGAACTCGCCAAGCACACGATGGAGCAGGCCAGGGACCTCGCGACGCAGGCCGTCAACGCGCGAACGGCAGCGGGTGCCCGCAGGCTCGGTTCGCGAAGCTAGCTGCGTCGGGCGAAGGAGCGATACTGTGCACCCCGGGTACGAAGACCATTTCCACCGGTGCGATATCCCGGTAATCTGTGATGACGGTCGCAGGCTTCTTCGTACCACGCGTGCATCTCGACGAGGGCGCCTCTGGTTCCGGTTGGGGATCGGGTAATGGAAGAACAGGCGGGTCGGGGAGTCACCACCTCGGATGAATCACTGGTGTTGCTGGCTCGGGCCGGCGACCGAAACGCCTTCGCCGAGCTATGGCAGCGTCATGCTCGTTCCGGCATGCGGGTTGCGCGACAATTCACGTCATCCCTGGATGCCGATGACCTCGTCTCCGAGGCCTATACGCGCATCTACCAGCGAGTGCTCGCCGGGGGTGGTCCAGATGGTGCCTTCCGCCCATACCTTTACGCGACGATCCGCAACCTCGCCAGCAGGTGGGGCCAATCGCGTCACGACGTCAATGTCGATGACATGGGCGAGTTCGAGGATCCGGAGGCCGTCGACGACCCGGCCATGATCGCGCTCGACCGCACCATGACGGTACGAGCCTTCCGAAGCCTGCCGGAGCGCTGGCAGTCGGTGCTCTGGTACACCGAGGTCGAGGGCATGGACCCACATGAGGTGGCTCCGATTCTCGGTATCAGCGCGAACAGTGTGGCCGCGTTGTCCTATCGTGCGCGTGAGGGTCTCAGGAAAGCATGGCTGCAGGCGCACGTCACGGATGCCACGGCTTCCGGGGAATGCCAGTGGACGATCAGCCGCCTCGGCGACTATGCACGGCGCGGGCTCACGCCGCGGGAACATCAGCGGGTAAGCGGCCATCTCGCCGCCTGCGCACGGTGCAGCCTCATCAATGAGGAGGTCGACGAGGTCGGTTCGAGACTCGCGCTCGTCATGATCCCGTTGCTGCTCGGCGGCGCTGTCGGCGGTTCCTTCCTCGCTTCGTTCGGCGCACCGAGTTCGGCTGTGGCCGCGAGCGCCGCTCCCGCGATGCCGCCGGCCTTCGGAACCCTGGGTGCTGTCGGCTCAGTCGCCGCACCGGCGGTCACCGCCGGCCTCACCGCGGGCTCCGTGAGTGCGCCGCTCATCGGAACGCTCGCCGTGGCGCTCGCCGTGTCCGGCGGTCTCGCGGTGAACTACGCGGTCCCCAGCACGCCACCCGCGGCGACGTCGATCGCTGCCCCCTCCGTGGCTCCAAGCCCAAGCCCGAGCTCGCCGAGCGCCGCAGTACCCGGAGCAGCCGGAGATGTGCGACGGCCCGTGTCCCGTTCGCTCGGTTCGGTCGTCAACGGGGTGGCCGGTGGGGTCGGCGGCGCCGTCGATGGTCTCGTGAAGAAGCTCGCCGATCCGGCCAACACCCTCGTTCCCGGGCTGGACGTCGGTCCGGGGCCGGTCCCAGCGCACACCGCTCCCGGTGGCCTGGCCGGTGCGAGCACTGCCCTCGATCTGAGCGGCAAGGGAATGCCTGGTGCGACGGTCTCCGTCCAGGCAGGCAACGTGGTGTACGCCACAACGAAGATCACACCCCAGGGCACCTGGGCCGTGCACCTGACCGCTCTACCCGCCGGTATCGGCCGGCTCCAACTCAAGCAGACCCTTATCAGCGTGCTCGGGGTCGACCTGGTGAGCGTGCCGCTCTCCATGCTCTCCAAGAGCCTCGGAATCACCATCGACATCCTCGGCCTGTAGCCGCGTCGGTCGCGAGGCGCGCTCGGCGACGCGGCCGCGTGTCCCGCCGTAAATTTCGGCGACTCACGTCATGACTGGGCCGTTCGGGCGTCTCTCATCGTAGGAAGCGCAGAAATGCCTTCCGCTTCCCACGGATGAGGACTCGGGGAAGCAGACCGGGGGGTCAGGAGTCTGAGCCGCTCGCCATCGTCCAGGAGGTGAGCGGCCCGGACTTCGTCCGGTTCAGCTCGGCCGATGGTCGAGGTGGTTCGTTACGGCTTGCCGCGCAGCACGGCCGCCTTGACCTCTGCGATGGCCTGGGTGACCTGGATGCCGCGTGGGCAGGCTTCAGTGCAGTTGAAGGTCGTGCGGCAGCGCCACACGCCCTCCTTGTCATTGAGGATGTCGAGGCGGATCTCCGCGCCCTCGTCGCGCGAGTCAAAGATGAAGCGATGCGCATTCACGATCGCGGCGGGACCGAAGTACTGGCCGTCGGTCCAGAACACCGGGCAGCTCGAGGTGCAGGCTGCGCACAGGATGCACTTGGTGGTGTCGTCGAAGCGCGCGCGTTCCACCGGACTCTGAAGGCGCTCCTTCTCCGGCTTGCTGGACGCGATGAGAAAGGGCTGCACCTCCTTGAAGCTCTCGAAGAACGGATCCATGTTGACGATGAGGTCCTTCTCGAGGGGCAGGCCCTTGATGGCCTCGACGTAGATCGGCTTCGACAGGTCGAGGTCCTTCAGCAGCGTCTTGCAGGCCAGGCGGTTGCGTCCGTTGATGCGCATGGCATCCGAGCCGCACACGCCGTGGGCGCAGGAGCGTCGGAAACTGAGTGAGGCATCCTGTTCCCACTTGATCTTGTGCAGAGCATCGAGCACCCGGTCCGTGCCCTGCATGACGACGTCGAAGTCTTCCCAGCGCGGTTCTTGGTCTACCTCGGGGTCGAAGCGGCGGATGATAAGCGTCGCGGTGAAGGTCGGGATCTCTTCTGGTACGTTCGGACGATTTTCGAGAACGGCGTTGCTCATCTCAGTACTTTCTCTCCATCGGTGGGTAGTTCGTGATCACGACAGGCTTCCAGTCGAGCCGGATGTGCTCACCGGCCTCAGCGGATTCCGGATCGCCGGTGAGATAGGCCATCGTGTGAACGAGGAAGTTCTCGTCGTCGCGCAGCGGGTAGTCCTCGCGCATGTGGCCGCCGCGGCTCTCCTTGCGGGAACGAGCGGAATAGACGAGCACCTCGGCGAGGTCGAGTAGGAATCCGAGTTCGACGGCTTCGAGCAGGTCGGTGTTGAAACGCTTACCCTTGTCGCGCAGCGCGATGTTGCGGTACCTGGCACGCAGCGTCTCGATGAGCTCTGTGACTTCGCCGAGGCTTTCGTCCGTCCGGAAGATCTGAGCGTTGCGGTCCATCGAGTCCTGCAGCTCCTTGCGGATCGCAGCGATGTTCTCGGTGCCGGTACCGCTTCGGACCAGATCGAGGATCTTCAGTACGCCAGCGGCCGGGTTCTCGGGAAGCGGCACCCACTCCGCCGTCTTCACGTACTCCACGGCGTTGTTGCCAGCACGCTTGCCGAAGACATTGATGTCGAGCAGCGAGTTGGTGCCGAGGCGGTTGGAACCGTGCACGCTCACGCAGGCGCACTCGCCAGCGGCATAGAGCCCCGGTACGGTCTCGGTGTTGCTGCGCAGCACCTCGGCGTTGGTGTTGGTCGGGATGCCGCCCATCGCATAGTGCGCGGTCGGCAGCACCGGGACGGGTTCGGTGTACGGCTCGACGCCGAGGTAGGTGCGCGCGAACTCCGTGATGTCAGGCAGTTTCTCGTCGATGACCGCTGGCTCGAGGTGGGTGATGTCGAGGTAGAGATAGTCCTTGTTCGGGCCGGCACCGCGGCCCTCGCGGATCTCCGTGGCCATCGATCGAGCGACGATGTCGCGGGGTGCGAGGTCTTTGAGGGTCGGCGTGTACCGCTCCATAAAGCGTTCACCGGTCGAGTTGCGCAGGATCGCGCCCTCGCCTCGAGCCGCCTCCGAGAGCAGGATGCCGAGGCCGGCCAGTCCCGTCGGGTGGAACTGGAAGAACTCCATGTCCTCGAGTGGCAGGCCCTTGCGCCAGATGATCCCGACGCCGTCGCCCGTGAGGGTATGAGCGTTCGAGGTCGTCTTGAAGATCTTGCCGAATCCACCGGTCGCGAAGATGATCGCCTTCGCCTGGAAGACGTGCAGCTCCCCGGTCGCGAGCTCGTAGGCGACGACCCCCGACGGCTTCTCCACCCCGTCGACCTCGGTCATGACCATGTCGAGCACATAGAACTCGTTGAAGAAGTTGATGCCGAGTCTGACGCAGTTCTGGAACAGGGTCTGCAGGATCATGTGACCCGTTCGGTCGGCGGCATAACAGGCCCTGCGCACCGGCGACTTGCCGTGCTCGCGCGTGTGACCGCCGAAGCGACGTTGGTCGATCTTGCCGTCCGGCGTGCGATTGAACGGAAGACCCATGTTCTCGAGGTCGAGGACGGCGTCGATGGCTTCCTTCGCCAGGATCTCGGCGGCATCCTGATCCACCAGGTAGTCGCCGCCCTTGACGGTGTCGTAGGTGTGCCACTCCCAGTTGTCTTCCTCGACGTTGGCGAGCGCCGCGGCCATGCCGCCCTGCGCCGCCCCGGTGTGCGAGCGGGTCGGGTAGAGCTTCGAGATGACCGCGGTGCTGGCGTGTGGTCCAGCCTCGATGGCCGCGCGCATCCCGGCGCCGCCTGCCCCGACGATGACGATGTCGAACTGGTGATAGTGAACACCGTCGACGATCGACGAGGTGCCCTCGGCATCTACTCCCATTACTTGACCGGGCAGAATGAGGCGAGATCCGCGGGGGATGCGCCGGCCGGGCAGGGGTCAAAGGTATAGATCACGAGGGTTCCCAGTACGAGTAGAACGACGGCGGACGCAATGAGGGCGCCCTTGAAGATGACGCGAAGAAGCCGGTTGCTGGCATAGTCATTGACGATGGTGCGCATGCCGTTGGCGCCGTGGATGAGCGCGAGCCAGAGCAGGAGGGTGTCCCAGATCTGCCAGAACGGCTGGGAGAGCTTGCCGCCGACGAAGGCGAAGTCGATGGCCTTGACCCCCTGGCCGGCGACGAGGTTGACGAAGAGGTGGCCGAAGATCAGCACGACGAGCACGACGCCGCTCGCTCGCATGTAGATCCAGCCCCACTTCTCGACGTTGAAGCGGCGGGAACGGCGCACTCCGGGTGCGCGAGGGGTTTCGATCGTGACGCTCATCATGCACCTCCGAAGACGTGGATGAGCTGGCGGGGAACGAAGCCGATGAGAAGCACTATCCAGAGCACGATCACGATCCAGAACAGCAGTCGCTGATGCTTGGTGCCGACGCTCCAGAAGTCGATCAGGATGATGCGGAGCCCGTTCAGCGCATGGAAGCCGATCGCGGCGACGAGCGCGGTTTCGCCGAGGCCCATGATGGGCGTCTTATAGGTGTCGATGACCGCGTTGTATGCCCCGGGACTCACCCGCACGAGCGACGTGTCGAGGATGTGCACGAGCAGGAAGAAGAAGATCGCCACCCCGGTGATGCGATGCAGAACCCACGACCACATTCCTTCGCGGCCGCGGTACAGAGTGCCGCGCGGTACCCGTGGTGCGGAGATCTTGGGAAGCGGATACTTCTTCTCTGGCCTGGGTGCGGCCAGGGCCCCCGCCGACTTCTCTGGCACGAGCAACCCTCCTTGGCGGTGTCTTGCCCCGATGATGGGGGCGCGTGACTGTTCCTTGGGCGAACGGCTTCCAGTCTATTCCCGCGACCTCGACGGCGCCGCCAAGGCATGCCTAACTATCTCGAGATCGAGATACTTTCTTGGCAGATCCCGATTTTGCCGAGTCAGCCCTGATGAGAGTCGCCCGCGCCCGACCGGCGATCGCGTTCTCGTAGTGCCCGAGGAGTCCGGCGCAGACGGAGTCCCACGAACGATCGATGACGGAGCGCCGGCCTGCTTCGCCCATTCGCCATCGAAGCGGCTCATCTCGCACGAGCAACTCGACGAAGGTGCGCAGCGAGCGATTGTCGTCCGGCTCGAACAGGAATCCGTTCTGGCGGACACGCACCAGGTCGATGGGTCCGCCGGCCCGAGGGGCGATCACGGGCACCCCGCTCGCGTGCGCCTCCTGGATGGTCTGGCCGAAGGTCTCCTCGGTCCCGGGGTGAACGAAGATGTCGAAACTGGCGTAGGCCGCCGCCAGGTCGCTGCCGGTCAGCGTGCCGAGGTAGGTCACCGGCATTCCCCTGAGTCGCCGTTGAACACCGGCCATCGACGGCCCCCCACCCACGATGGCGATGCGAATACCCGGAATCCCCCTGAGCGCGGCAAGCCGTTCGAGCTGTTTCTCCGGGGCGACGCGTCCGACGTATCCGACGATCACCTCGCCGCGTGGGGCGATCCACTCGCGGAACGCCCGCGCGGCCGCCGTCGAGCGGCTGCGCGGGTGGTAGGTCTCGAGATCGACGCCGCGCCCCCAGCGCTCGACCCGCTTGACACCCGCGGAAGCGAGATCAGCCATGGATGCCGTCGATGGGGCCAGAGTGAGGTCGGCACCCTCGTGCACCCAGCGCACCAGGCGCCAGGCGAGAGCGGTCGCGGCTCCCAGGCCATTCCGCCTGGCGTAGCCCGCGACATCCGTCTGGAAGATAGCGACAGAGGCGACGTTGCGCCTGGCCGCGGCGGCGATCGCCTGTGCGCCGAGTAGGAAGGGAGACGCCGCGTGAACCACGTCCGGACCGAAGTCGTCGAGAAGCCGCTGCACCTGCGGGTTGGGAAGGCCGACCGGGA
>JAODMH010000207.1 GCA_025465035.1 Microbacteriaceae bacterium
TTCGAGCGCGCGGCGGCTCACAGAAGTTCAGCTGGATCCATATCGGCGACGTGCTGGGCATCATCCGATTCCTGCGCGCCCGCGACGACCTCGACGGTGTCGTCAACGCTAGTTCGCCCCATCCCTCCGACAATCGGACCGTCATGCGCACCCTCCGCCGGGTTCTCGGCGTGCCATTCGGCATCCCTGCTCCGCGCTGGATGCTCGAGATCGGCTCTGCCGTCATCCGCACCGAGACCGAGCTCGTGCTCAAGAGTCGCTGGGTGCTGCCAGAGCGGCTGGAGGCGGCCGGCTACGAGTTCGGGTATCCGCAACTCGAGGGGGCGCTCCGGAACATCGTCGCCGGCAGCGCCTAGGCTTGGCCCATGACGACCATCGGTGACCGCGACATCGCGATCGGTACCGACACGATCGGCGAAGCATGGCTGGCCATCGCCCGCAGCATCCTCTCCGACGGTCGGCCCACCCGCTACGACGGCCTGCCCATCCTGGAGGTGAGTCAGGCCACCATCACCGTTGCCTCTCCCGATCCGGATGACGCGATCATCGTTCGTCTCGCCGATCCGGAGCGTCTCGCCTGGATGCACGCCAACTTCACCGATCACGCGCGGGTCGAAGCACTCGGCAACGCTCGGAGCTATGCGAGCAGGCTCTTCGACTACGGAGCCGCCGGCCTCGATCAGGTCTCCTGGGTCATCGACCGGCTCGGGAAGGATCCCGAGTCCAGGTCGGCGACGATCACGACCTTCGAACCGTTGAGCGACACCAGCTACATCCCCTGCGTGAGCATGCTGGACTTCTGGCTGCGCGACGGTGCCGTCGAACAGGTCGTCTACGCGCACAGCATCGACTTCGGCGCGAAGGGCTACGGGAATCTCGTCGAGCTCGCCAGCCTCCAGCATCGGGTGGCCGACGGCCTCGGGCGTGCCGTCGGCCGACTCGTGTTCATCGTCAAGTCGGCGCACATCTACGACACCGAAATCGAGTACATGCGCGGAGTCCTCACCGCCGAGGACTGAGACACGCTCGGATCCGGTGACCCCGCGAAAGCGGACTGGCCTCGACGCCCACAAAGCGCTAAGCTGGGATGTCACATTTGTGGCGTCCTATCCGCCTGCCTGTCGCGGAAACTCACCATCAACAAACAGCTCGAATCACTCTGCGACCGGCCTGAACACTGTGCTTATCGAAAGCACGCCCATCCTGGAGCAACTACTACATGACAATCGTAACGACCGCCGGCCCCAAGCAGGTCGCCATCAACGACATCGGATCTGCTGAAGACTTTCTCGCCGCGGTCGAAAAGACTTTGAAGTTTTTCAACGATGGAGACCTCATCGAAGGTGTCGTCGTCAAAATCGACCGTGACGAGGTTCTCCTCGATGTCGGTTACAAGACCGAGGGTGTCATCCCCTCCCGCGAACTCTCCATCAAGCACGACGTTGACCCCTCAGAGGTCGTCCAGGTCGGTGACAGCGTAGAGGCGCTCGTCCTTCAGAAGGAAGACAAAGAAGGCCGCCTCATCCTCTCCAAGAAGCGAGCTCAGTACGAGCGCGCGTGGGGCGATGTCGAGAAGATCAAGGACGCCGACGGCGTCGTCACCGGTTCGGTCATCGAGGTCGTCAAGGGCGGCCTCATCGTCGACATCGGACTCCGCGGATTCCTCCCGGCCTCGCTCATCGAGCTGCGTCGCGTTCGCGACCTCACGCCGTACCTCGGCCAGGAGATCGAGGCGAAGATCCTCGAGCTGGACAAGAACCGCAACAACGTCGTCCTGAGCCGCCGCGCGTTGCTCGAGCAGACCCAGTCCGAGAGCCGCACGACCTTCCTCAACAACCTCGCCAAGGGCCAAGTCCGCAAGGGTGTCGTCTCCTCGATCGTCAACTTCGGTGCATTCGTGGACCTCGGCGGTGTCGACGGCCTCGTTCACGTCTCCGAGCTGTCCTGGAAGCACATCGAGCACGCCTCAGAGGTCGTCGAGGTCGGCCAGGAGGTCACCGTCGAGATCCTCGAGGTCGACCTCGACCGTGAGCGGGTCTCCCTGTCGCTCAAGGCGACGCAGGAAGACCCGTGGCAGGTCTTCGCCCGCACCCACGCCATCGGCCAGGTCGCACCGGGCAAGGTCACCAAGCTCGTTCCGTTCGGCGCGTTCGTGCGCGTGGCGGAGGGCATCGAGGGTCTGGTCCACATCTCCGAGCTCTCCGGCAAGCACGTGGAGCTCGCCGAGCAGGTCGTCTCGGTCGGCGACGAGGTCTTCGTGAAGGTCATCGACATCGACCTCGAGCGTCGCCGCATCTCCCTCTCGCTGAAGCAGGCGAACGAGGGCGTCGATCCAGAGGGCACCGAGTTCGTCCCGGCACTCTACGGAATGCTCACCGAGTACGACGAGCAGGGCATCTACAATTATCCTGACGGCTTCGACCCGGAGACCAACGAGTGGAAGGAAGGCTTCGAGACCCAGCGCGAGAAGTGGGAGCAGGACTACGCTGCGGCCCAGGCTCGCTGGGAGGCCCACAAGAAGCAGGTAGCGACGGCCGATGACAACATCACCGACGCGCCCGCCGCTGCGGCGGGTTCCTCCTTCTCGAGCGACTCGGACTCTGCGGGAACCCTCGCCGACGACGAGGCCCTCGCGGCGCTTCGCGAGAAGCTCTCCTCCAGCAACTAGCGGTCTCCGAGACGGCCGGGTCCTTCTGGGCTCGGCCGTTTCGGCGTTGAGGGATGCTGTCGCCCGGCCAGTAGCATTGCCTGCGTGTATCTCATCGGGCTCACCGGCGGCATCGCCTCAGGCAAATCTGTTGTGGCGACGCGGCTCGCGGAGCGGGGTGCCATCCATATCGACGCGGACGTGCTCGCGCGCGAAGTCGTCGAACCGGGGACTCCAGGTCTCGCGGCGATAGCCGAGCGCTTCGGCGACGGCGTCATCGGCGCGGACGGCTCGCTCGACCGCGCTGCGCTCGGGGCCATCGTCTTTCAGGATCCGGAGGCCAGACTCGATCTGAACGGCATCACCCACCCGGCGGTGAAGGCGCTCACGACGAAGCGCTTCGCCGAGGCGGAACAGCGGGACCCGGGCGCGGTCGTCGTCTACGACGTCCCGCTGCTGGTCGAGGCGTCGAAGGGCGGCGATTACCACCAGTTCGACCTCGTCGTCGTCGTGAATGCGAGCAGGGAGACGCGGATATCGCGGCTCGTGGAGCTCAGGGGCCTCAGCCGCGAGGAGGCCAATCACCGGCTCAATTCCCAGGCTACCGACACCGAACGACTCGCCATCGCCGATGTCGTGATCGACAGCAACGGGACCCTCGATGACACCCTGCGGCAGGCGGACGCCCTGTGGGAGCGTGTCGTCACCCGCGCCTAGTACGACGAAGTAGCGACAGTGCGCCGTTTTGTTGTCCGTGCAGGCGCTACAGCAACCGCGCGGACAACAAAACGGCGCACTGAGTTGTGAAGGTACCCACGGTTAGCGAAAAGCCGGCCAGAGCAGCAGTACCGTCGGCACCGCGACCAGTGCGACCGCGCAGGCCACAGCGAAGACTCGAGCGGGCAGACCGAGTGGCGGCACGGCGTCGACGAGACGGGCGATCCTGCGGGTCGCGGATGGGCTGTCGGCGGCCAGCGCGTTCGAGCCGTCCGGCGCGAGCATTGGAGTGGCCGCATCGGGAGATTCGGAGGCCACGATCGCGATCGAACGGGCCAGGGTCTCGTCTGAGACGACTCTGCGGGCCCGGTCGTCGGCGAGCATCTCGACCAGGATCGCGACGGCTTGGTGTGCCCGCGTGGCAATGGGGAACCAGGGGAGCGATCCTCGCCAGGCGCGGAATGCGAGCAGAACCAGGTGATGGCGTTGCGTTGCGTGGGCACGCTCGTGCGCGGTGACCGCGCGCAGCTGTTCGTCGTCGAGAATCGCGATGAGCCCGGCGGAGAGCACCGTGACCGAGCGAGTGGTTCCGGGAAGGCAGTAGGCGACGGGCGCCTCGTGATCGATGAGTCGCGTGTCCGGTCGCTCCGGCATCGGCGCGCTCAGGAGGGTGACGAGCTGCCGGTGACGCCGTCGTGAGCGTTCGGCCCGCACGAAGGTTGTGACCAGGTTGAGGAGCAGATGGATGCCGAGCAAGATGGCACCGCTGAGCGCGAACATCTGGCTGAACTCCGACCCGCGGGGGAGCGAACCGGAGAGGAGGGAACGCGGAAGTGCTCGGAGTCCGTCGACCAGGGTGTCGCCGAAGGGGGCGAGCCCGTAGGACAGCAGCGCGCCGATCATCGAGAGTCCGCCGGTGAGGGCGATCGCCTGCCAGACGACGAGCGCGGTGCCGGGGGCGCGCGCCGGCCACGCCGCACGGGCGAGCAGGATCGGTACGGGCCAGGCGAGGGCGACTGCCAGGGCGGCGAGGGCGACCCAGGTGACGGTCACACTACTTGCCGTCGAGCATCCTGCGCAGGGCGGCGACCTCGCTGGGGCTCACCTGTCCGACGAACCGGGCCAGCACGGCCTCGCGATCTGGTGCCGCACCCAGCACCTCGTGCATGAGCTCCGCCATGTGCGCGGCGCGGCTCGTAGACGCGCGGAACAGGTGAGGTCGCGTATCGCGGTCCCTGTTGACGAAGTCCTTGGCCTCGAGACGCGAAAGCACGGTGAGCACCGTGGTGACCGCGAGGTCCTTGCCCGCGCCGGCGGCATTGCCGTGGGCGAGTCCGTCGCGGATGGCTCCGGCCGTCAGCGCATCCGCCGAGTCCCAGAGCAGGTCCATGACGGAGCGTTCGAGTTCGCCGAGCGTTGCCATGATCTCATTCTACATGGTGTAGAAATCAGAGTTCTACATGGTGTAGAAAGGAATAGTTCTACACGATGTAGAAGACGGAATCGGAGAACCCTGTGAACGCGATCGACCCGCTCCTGATCGCACGCTGGCAGTTCGGCATCACCACGGTCTACCACTTCTGGATGGTGCCGCTCACGCTCGGACTTGGGCCCCTCGTCGCCATCATGCAGCTGATGTGGCACCGCACCGGCAACGAGCGTTATTACCGAATGGTCAAATTCTGGGGAAAGCTCTACCTGATCAACTTCATCATGGGCGTGGCGACCGGCCTCGTGCAGGAGTTCCAATTCGGCCTGGCCTGGAGCGAGTACTCGAAGTTCGTCGGCGACGTGTTCGGCGCACCTCTTGCGATGGAGTCGCTTCTCGCCTTCTTCGTCGAGTCCACCTTTCTCGGCCTGTGGATCTTCGGCTGGAACAAGCTGCCCAGGACAATCCACGTCGCCTGCCTCTGGATGGCGGTGGCAGGGTCGGTCGTTTCGGCCTATTTCATCATCGTCGCGAACTCCTGGATGCAGCATCCGGTCGGCGTCGACCTCGTGAACGGACGTCCCATCATGACGGATGTCTGGGCCGTACTCACGAACAGTACGGCGATCTCCGCCTTCACCCACACGATCTTCGGCTCGCTCGGCGTCGGCGGGGCGTTCCTCCTCGGCATCGCGTGGTATCAGCTCTGGCAACGCCGGCGCGACGGAATCGACACCCTCGGCGCGGACAGGCGCGTGATCGTGGGGGAGGCCTCCGACATCCCCGGTCGCGACAGGGCCGACCACGGCGTGTGGCTGGTCTCCCTGCGGATCGGCGCGGTGGTCGCGATGGTGGCCTTCGCCGGCGTGGCGATCACCGGTGACGCTCAGGCCAAGCTCATGTTCCAGCAGCAGCCGCTCAAGATGGCGGCCGCAGAGGGCGCCTGCCACACGGGCACCAGTTTCTCGGTGCTGTCGATCGGCACGCTCGGATCGAAGAACTGCAACGACGTGATTCCGGTGATCGAGATTCCCGGCCTGCTCTCGTTCCTCGCGAACGGAAACTTCACCACCGACATCAAGGGCATCAACGAGCTCATCCCGCAGTACCAGGCGCAGTACGGGACGACGCTTCCGAACAACCCGATCTACGGGGACCGCGCTGGCACGACGATCGACTACCTGCCCGTCATGGAGGTGACCTACTGGGGCTTCCGGCTGATGATCGGCTTCGGCGGCCTCGCGGCCTTCGCCGCCCTCGTCGCACTCTGGCTGACGCGCCGGGGAACCGTTCCGCGACCGCGCTGGCTCATGCAACTCGCGGTGGCGGGCATCCTGGCGCCGTTCGCGGCCAACTCGGCAGGCTGGATCTTCACCGAGATGGGCCGCCAGCCCTTCGTGGTCGCGCCCAACCCGAGCGGGGTCGACGGGGTCTACATGTTCACCGCTGCCGCCGTCTCGCCTGGGGTGAGCTTCGGGGAGATCCTGTTCTCCGTCATCAGCCTCACCCTCGTCTACGCGGTGCTCATGGTCTTCGAACTGCGGCTCCTGGTGCGCTACGTACGCGGGGGAGTCGCGAGCGCCATCCCTGAACTCGACCAACGCAACGATCCAGACTCCTCGGATGACGGACCCGCCTCCGGCGACGTGCTCGCCTTCGCCTACTGATACCGAGGATTCGATCATGGATATGCTTCCCACCCTCTGGTTCGCGGTGATCGCCGTGCTCTGGATCGGCTACCTCTTCCTCGAGGGATTCGATCTCGGGGTCGGCATGCACCTGCTGTTCTCGGCACGGAACGAGAACCAGCGACGCGTCATGCTCAACGCGATCGGGCCGGTCTGGGACGGCAACGAGGTCTGGCTCATCACCGCCGCCGGAGCGACCTTCGCCGCCTTCCCAGTCTGGTACGCCTCGCTCTTCTCCGCCCTCTACCTTCCCCTCGTTTTCGTGTTGCTCGGACTCATCTTCCGCGCGGTCGCGATCGAGTACCGGGGCAAGGGCACGACTGTGCGCTGGAGGAGAGGCTGGGATGTCGCGCTCGGCCTCGGCTCGCTGGTCGCCGCCTTCGGCATCGGTGCGGCCCTCGCCCTCACCACCACCGGACTGCCGCTCGACGCGAACGGCGACCGCGTCGGCGGCGCCTTCGCCTGGCTCACCGGCTACGCGGTGATCGGTGGGCTCGCGGTCGTCGGGTTCAGCCTCGTGCACGCGGCATCGTTCCTCGCTCTGAAGACGGATGGCGACGTGCGAAGCGCTAGTCGCCGTTTCGCCCGGCGCTGGGCACCGATCGCTCTGCTGCCGCTACTGATCTGGGTGGTCGCGCTGCAGGCGTCTCGCGGCTCCGCCGTGACCTGGGGGATCGCCGCCGTCGCGGTGCTGGGCGGCGTCGCCGCCTGGCTCGCCAATGGGCGGGGACGGGAGGGCTGGGCGTTCGTCGGCTTCGGCGCCTTCCTGGCCGCCGGGGCGGCATCCATTTTCATGGCGAGCTACCCGGTCGTGCTGCCGTCGACCATCGATCACGCCTTCGATCTCACTGTCGGAAATGCGTCGTCGTCGCCGTACACGCTCGGGGTGATGTCGATCGTGGCCTGTTTCGGCATCCCGGTCGTGCTCGCCTACCAGGCCTGGACCTACTGGGTGTTCCGCAGGCGGGTGAGCGCGAGCAGCATCCCGGAGGTCCACCCCGTCCGACCGGCCGTGCGCCAGCGATGACCGCGTCCCGCTCGCCCCTCGCCGGCCTCGCAGCGATGAGACGCTCGACCCTCTACCTGCTCGGTCTGCTCAGCGCCAGCTCGGCACTATCCATCATCGGTCTGGCGTCGGCCCTGGCCGCCGGGATCGCCACGGTCATCGGCGGAACCGGAGGCCTGGCGACCGCGGTCGCCATCGGTCTCGGGTCTGCTGTCCTGCGGACTGTCGTCGTCTGGGCGCACCGCACCGTTGCGACCAGGGCGCTGATCGGGGCGAAGGAACGACTCAGGGCCGAGCTGGCCGAACGCGCCATCGACGACGGCGGATTCTCGTCGGGATCACTCGCGGTCCTCGCCACGCAGGGTCTTGACGAGCTGGACAGATACTTCACGGTGTTCCTTCCCGCGCTCGTGACTGCC
>JAODMH010000044.1 GCA_025465035.1 Microbacteriaceae bacterium
GGCGATCGGATCCCGCGGCACGACCAGGTGGTGCTTCCGTCGAGCGTGGACGCGCAGGATGCGTCCCTGGCGATCAGCCTGAGCGAGACGTTCAGCGTGATAGCCAGACACGACATACTCGGCAGGGTCGTCGCCGTCGTCGGAACGGGCATCGCCGGTCTCTCGTTCGTCACGTACGCGAAACAGCTGGGCGCGGCGCGGGTTATCGCGGTTGGCCGGCGTACCGAGCGACTCGCCGTTGCGACGCGGCTCGGAGCCGACGATGTAGTCCTCGCCGACGATGCTGCCGACCTCGCCGCGAGTCTCGGCGGTGTCGACTACGTCTTCGAGGCATCCGGGCAAGCCAGCATGACGGCTGCTTCCTACACGTGGGTGCGTCCGGGTGGCCACGCCGTCGTCTACAGCGCCCCGGATACTCCGGCCGAGATCGACCTGTTCACCGGGCCACGTGACGTGTCGCTCACCGTCGCCAGCACGCACGAGGCGGCCGTGCTGCCGCGCATGGTGCGGATGGTTGAGACCGGGGCGATCGACCGCGACGAGTTCCTCACCCATCGTTACCCCTTCGCAGACATCACCCGGGCATTCGATGACATCGCCAAGGGCGAGGTCGTGAAAGCCATGATCACGTTCGCGTGAGCGAGCGAACCGCATCCGAGAAGACAGGAATCTGGAGTACAGAATGACAATCGCAGAGAGTGATGTGCACGCAGGAACGAACACATCGGCCGGTGATGGCGATCGCCTGAGCGGCCGTGCGCTTGTGGCGCGGGACGACGGCACGTTCGTCCTGCAAGACGTGCAGACCGCAGCGCTCACGCCGCAGACGATCGGAATCGAGACCCGCTGGTCGGGCGTGAGCTTCGGCACTGAGTTCGCGGTGTTGCGCAGGAAACTCGACTGGGGACCCTTCCCGCTCACCACCGGCTACATGGGCGCCGGCGTCGTCACGCACGTTGGTTCTGAGGTCGACGGCTACAGGCCGGGCGACCGCGTGTACTACCGCCGCAATCAGGAGCTCCTCGGCGCGAACGGGGAATCCATCAACTGCGCTGCCGGTGTTCACGCTTCCGTCGCCGTGCTCGACCCGACCGGCGACCACGGCGCCGACCACATCCCGGACAACGTGCCCGACGACATCGCGAGTATGTTCGTCCTGCCGTCGGTCGGTTTGACCGGAGTCAATCAGGCGGAGGTCGGCGTCGGCGACCGCGTGGTCGTGATCGGCGTCGGGATGATCGGCCTGGGAGTCGTCGCGGCGGCCGTCGCGCGCGGCGCCCGCGTTCTCGCCGTCGACATCCGCGATGAATCGCTGCAGGTCGCCGCCGGTCTGGGCGCGCACCACACGGTAAACGCGCGGGAGTCCGATGTTCCGGCTCGTGTCGCCGACGTCTTCGGCCATGACGGCGTCGACTTCGTCTTCGAGTCGACGGGCCTCCGCGACTCCATCGACATGGGCATCACGCTGTTGCGCCAATTCGGATGCTTCGTCTGGCAGGGCAACTACGGTGAAGGCCCCATCTCGTTCCAATTCCTCGAGGCGCACCACCGCCGGATCCGTATGGTGTTTCCCTGTGACGACGGGTATCGTCCCTCGCGCCAGGCCGTCATGAGCTCGCTCAGCAACGGCTGGCTCAAGTGGGACCTGACCATGACCGACCGCATGGAGGCCGACGACGCTCCGGCCTTCTACAAGCGCATCCTCGACAACGGTCTGGGCACCGTGCTGGGCGCGGCCATCCACTGGGCCGGGTGACCTCCAGGCACATTTATCCGACCTGGTGCGAGCCAGGGGGAATGAACCGGCGCGCCCATGGCTTTTATCCCAGGGGCCTCGCGCAAGCGCCCACAATCTTCCCCCCACAAGGATGCCAGTGAGTAGTAGTACCACCCTCGATGTCGGGTTCCGTTCGGAACGCGGCCCGATCCTCATCGCCCTGATGGTCACTACGGGACTGGTCGCTATCGACTCGACCATTCTCGCGACGGCGGTGCCGACCATAACGCACGACCTGGGGGGATTCTCGCAGTTCCCCTGGCTGTTCTCGATCTATCTGCTCGCGCAGGCGGTCTCGGTGCCCGTGTACGCCAAGCTGTCGGATGTCGTCGGCCGCAAGCCCATCATCCTTATCGGTATCGGCCTCTTCCTGCTCGGTTCCATCCTCTGCGGTTTCGCCTGGAGCATGCCAGCGCTCATCGCGTTCCGCGTCGTCCAGGGGCTCGGTGCCGGTGCCGTGCAGCCGATGGCCATCACCATCGCCGGTGACATCTACACGGTGGCCGAGCGCGCGAAGACACAGGGCTATCTCGCGAGTGTCTGGGCGATCTCCTCCGTGGTCGGGCCGACCCTCGGCGGTGTGTTCTCCCAGTACCTCTCCTGGCGTTGGATCTTCTTCGTGAACGTTCCGCTCTGTGTCATCGCCGTCGTGCTGCTGGTGCGGGTGTTCCACGAGAAGATCGAGCCCCGACAACACCGGGTCGACTATCTCGGCGCCGCTTTGCTGACCGCGGCGCTCAGCCTGCTCATCCTCGCCGCGCTGGAGGGCGGGCAGGCCTGGGCGTGGAACTCGGTGCAGAGCGTCGGAGCGTTTGCGATCGGCGGCCTGCTACTCGTGGCATTCGTCTTCGCCGAACGACGCGCTGCCGAGCCGATACTGCCGCTCTGGGTCTTCTCGCGGCGGTTGCTGTTGACGACCGCCCTCATCTCCGTCGGGGTCGGCGCGATTCTCATCGGGCTCACCTCCTACGTGCCCACCTATCTCGAGAACGCGCTCGGAACGACGCCGATCGTCGCGGGTCTCACGCTCGCCGTGCTCACCATCGGCTGGCCGATCTCCGCCTCGCTCTCCGGCCGCCTCTACCTGCGGTTCGGATTCCGCACGACAGCCCTCATCGGCATGTCGCTCGTCGTCGTCGGGTCGGTTGTCCTCGTCTCGTTTACGAAGACGCCCATGCTCGGGGTCGTCGCGGCGAGTTGTTTCCTCATCGGTCTTGGTCTCGGCCTGGTCGCCACGCCCACCCTCATCGCCGCCCAGTCAAGCGTGGAATGGAACGAGCGGGGAGTCGTCACCGGTACCAACCTGTTCTCCCGCTCGATCGGCAGCGCCGTCGGGGTTGCCATCTTCGGCGCGGTGGCCAACGCTATCTTCGCGGCATCCGGGACCAGCGAGCGAGTGCCGGCAACGGTCGAGGCGGCCTCGTCGAGCGTCTTCCTTTCCGTGGTCATTGCAGCAGTAGCCACCGTCATCGCGGCGATAGCCATGCCGCGGAGGCCGGTGGCCATCGCGGCGCCTGCAACGACATCCGAGCAGGCCGCCGGCTAACTCTGCTGGGCCGCCTTCGTGTGAACGCGAAAGACGATAACCGGAATGAGCACGAGCGAACGCAGATCGATGAGGGCGTGCGCGATGATGGGTGCCAGGATGTTCCCGGTTGCCAGGTAGAGCACCATGAGCAGCGCGCCGATCGCCATCGATCCAAGGATGCCCCAGGCGCCCTGATAGAGGTGCAGGCCGCCGAAGAGCACGATGCTCGCAATCACGGCGACGACAGCGTCGCCGAAGACGCCGTAGACCAGCGCCGGCACCGCCAGCCTGAACAGCAACTCCTCGACGAGGCCCGCGTTGACGGACAGCGCCGCGCCGTACCCAAGTTCGGCACGGTTGCGTGGAAGAAGGGCACCGATATCCCCGATCGTCGGGACGTCGGCGGTGGTCCGTACGGCGTAGACGACCGCGATCGTACCAACGACGATGGCGACGGCGATGCCGATGGCGATGCCAGGGACGAGCCCCGACGTTCCGACGACGGCGGTGAACCAGCGTCCAATCGGCCAATCGCGCACCGCTGCGAGCAGGCGCGGAACGAACTGCCAGGCGAGCGCGAGAATGACCGCCGCCGATCCGCCGAAACTGACGAAGGCTTCGACGAGCCACTTGCGGAACATCCTCTGCCGATCGGCGGTGTCATCGAAGCGCTTGAACCGCTGGTAGTCCTTGCGGTCTTTGCGAACGGCCCGCGCGACGAGCAGCCCGAACAGCGCCAGCACCACTCCGAGCACCCAGCGGGTAGACGGAGCGTCGAGTGAGAGCACGACCCATTGTCTCCCTGGAAGGTGAGAGCGCCGGCCGAGGTGCAGGATGGACAGCATGACCGACCAGCCTCATCCCAAGCTCGACGAACTCATCGCGGTCCTGGCGCGGTTGCGCGCGCCAGGAGGCTGCGCGTGGGATCGCGAACAGACCCATGAGTCACTCGTGCAGTATCTGATCGAAGAGACCTACGAACTCGTCGACGCGATCGAGAGCGGCAGCCGCGATGAGCTCGTCGAGGAGCTCGGCGACGTGCTGTACCAGGTGATCTTCCACGCCGATATCGCGGCCGCGACGGAGGGCGAGCGATTCGATATCGAGGATGTCGCGGCGCACATGACAGCGAAAATGATCGGCAGGCATCCGCACGTGTTCGGCGACACGGCGGCCGAGACCGCGCAGGAGGTGGTGGCACTGTGGGACGACCTCAAGGCCGCGGAGAAGCCTCACCGTACCAGCGTGCTCGACGGTATACCGCAGGGAATGCCTGCCCTCGCGCTGGCCGACAAGCTCATCGGCCGCGGCCAGAAGGTGGGCGTGCTGGCCGCGGATGCCCCGGCCGTCGTTCCGCTGCGCGACGAAGACGAACTCGGCGGCCTATTGCTTGCCATCGTCTCTTCCGCGAAGGCCAACGGCCTCGACGCGGAACGTGCGCTTCGGGTGACTCTTCGCGGCCTGCAGGACGAGATCCGCGAGGCGGAATCCGATCCATTCGACGCCGGGGTCGTCGGCACCGCCCGATCCTGAAGAGATCTTAAAGAGATGGTGCCCTCCTCAACCCGAATGAGAAGGGCACCGCAGTCCGGAATGCGATCTCGCTGGGAATTCCGCAGCGGGAGGCTGTTCCGAACGCAGGCCAGCAGATTTACCCGATCTGCCTACCTGGTCGTGATGATAGGGCCTATTTGACCTATCACATGGTTTATTTGGCCATTTAGCTGAGCCGGATTTACATCGACGGCATACCAATAGCGTGTTCAACCCACTCTAGACGATCGCGATGAATTAGACAAACGTGCGTTATGTTTATTTTTGTGGCGCGCATGCGAGATCTCCAGCGAAAGCCGGCGCTGCTTGCCGAGGTGGTCGAATTCCTGCTCGACAAGCCGCTTTCCAGCCTCAGCTTCCGCACGCTTGCCGACGGGCTGGGAGTGAGCACCTACACGCTCGTCTATCACTTCGGCACCCGCGCCGAACTGGTCAGGGAGATCGTCCAGGCGGTATCGGAGCGACAGCTGCTCGTCGTCGAGGGCGTCGCGAACGAGCTTGGCGACATCGAAACTCACCTCGCCAACATCCGCAACTGGTGGGAACTCTCGCTGCGCCCACGCAGCCTGCAGCTCCAACGGTTGGAGTTCGAAGCAGCGTTGTTCGAGAGGGCGCTGTCGGATGGCAACGGCAGCACCATCACCGTCTTCGATCGCTGGCATCGTGCCGGAGTGGCGGCGCTGGTGCGAATGGGTATGGAGCAGGCGGATTCGGAACTCGAAACGCGCATCCTGGTCGATACCATCTACGGGCTTCACTACGACCTGATCGTGACCGGCGATACCGAGCGCGTCTCGGTGGCGTTCGCGAGAGTGCTGGAGAGTTACCGGCTGCGGGTGATTTCGCTGCTCGATGCTGGCGTGCTGGACGAGGCCTCGTAGATACGAGCGGAGGCCCCGCCACGCCGTGGAACACTCGACACATGGCTAGCTCGGTAAATCCACCTCGCGGCATGCGCGATTTCCTGCCGGCGGACAAGGCGCGACGCGAACACGTCCTCGCCGTCATCCGGGCGATGTTCTCCGCGCACGGTTTCGATGAGATCGAGACCCCGGTGATGGAGGATTCCGTGCGCCTGCACGCCGGACTCGGTGGCGACAACGAGAAACTCGCCTTCGGCGTGCTCAAACGCGGACTCACGGCCGAGGACCTGGCCGCGACCTCCGATCCGCTCGACCTCGCCGACCTCGGCCTGCGCTTCGATCTGACAGTGCCGCTGGCGCGGTTCTACGCCACCCACCGGGCCGTGCTGCCAGCCGTGTTCCGCTCCATTCAGATCGCGCCGGTCTGGCGTGCGGAGCGTCCGCAGCGGGGCCGCTACCGGCAATTCGTGCAGTGCGACATCGATATCATCGGCGAGCCCGGTCCGCTGGCGGAGGTCGAAATCCTGACGGCGACGGCGGCGACGATCGACGCGCTCGGGCTGACCGGTTGGACCATCCGCGTCAACGACCGCCGCATCCTCACCGGCCTGCTCAACTACTCGGACGTACCCATCGGACTGCACGAGCGGGTACTGATCGCGATCGACAAGCTTGACAAGGTCGGTGTCGGCGGCGTACTCGACGAGCTCACCGAACTGGGGATCCAGACCGAGCGGATCGCTCTCGTACTGCGTGACTCAGGCGACAATCCGGGCGGCTGGTACTTCGGCGACGACACCCCTGACTGGCTGGACACGGATGCCTACGACTCCCTGCTTCGCCTCCGCGAGGCCGTGCCGTCCGCGAGCTTTGAATTCGACCCGACACTCGTGCGCGGCATGGGGTACTACACGGGCACGATCTTCGAGATCGCGCACCCCGCGTCGAGCAGTTCGCTCGGCGGCGGCGGTCGCTACGACGGCATGATCGGCCGCTTCCTCGGTGTCGATGTGCCCGCGGCCGGATTCTCGATCGGCTTCGAGCGCATCCTCGACCTCCTGGAGCTACCCGTGGCGGGCAGCGCGGATGCCGTCGCGCTCCTCTACGACGCTGGCGTCGAGCCCGCCACACTCATGGAACTCAAGGCCGCGCTCATCGACAGTGGACGGCGGGTGCGGCTGGAACGCGCGCCTCGCAACGTCAAGCCGCTTCTGGAGCAACTCGCGGCATCCGGATTCTCGGCGGTCGCGACGGTGACGCCCGACGTGACCGACATCGCCCAGCTGCAGTTCCGTGCCCTCCGGGAGGGGTGACCGTCATCTGCCCGTTCCCCCGCCGCGAGTAGGATGACCACGCACTGTTGACTATGCATAAGGAGAACTGTCGTGGCTTTGATCGAGGCTGTAGGCGCCCGCGAAATTCTTGATTCACGGGGCAACCCGACGGTGGAAGTCGAAGTCCTGCTCGATGACGGCATCGTCGCTCGCGCCGCGGTTCCCTCTGGAGCATCGACCGGTGCGTTCGAGGCATACGAGCTTCGCGACGGCGACAAGAAGCGCTACGGCGGCAAGGGTGTCGAGAAGGCCGTCGACGCCGTCATCGACGTGCTCGGCCCGGCTCTCGAGGGCTTCGACGCAACCGACCAGCGCCTCATCGACGCGGCGATGATCGAACTCGACGGCACAGACAACAAGAAGAAGCTCGGTGCCAACGCGATCCTCGGCGTCTCGCTCGCCGTCGCCAAGGCATCGGCCGATTCGCTCAACCTTCCGCTGTTCCGCTACCTCGGCGGTCCGAATGCGCACGTGCTCCCCGTTCCACTGCTCAACATCATCAACGGCGGTTCGCACGCCGACAACGACATCGATGTGCAGGAGTTCATGATCGTTCCCCTGGGCGCGGAGTCGTTCAGCGAGGCGCTCCGCTGGGGCGTCGAGACCTATCACTCCCTCAAGTCGCTGCTGCACAGCAAGGGCCTTTCGACCGGCCTCGGCGACGAGGGCGGCTTCGCTCCCAACCTCTCGAGCAACCGCGAAGCGCTCGACCTCATCGTCACGGCGATCACGCAGGCCGGGTTCACCGTCGGCACAGACATCGCTCTCGCCACGGACGTCGCGGCCTCAGAGTTCTACACGGAGGGCTCGTACCACTTCGAGGGCAAGCAGCTCTCCGCCCTCGAGCTCACCGCGTACTTCACCGAGCTCGCGGCCAACTACCCGCTCGTCTCCATCGAGGACCCGTTGCAGGAGGACGACTGGGAGGGCTACCAGCACTTCACGAGCGAACTCGGCGACAAACTGCAGATCGTGGGTGACGACCTGTTCGTGACCAACCCCATCCGCTTGCAGAAAGGCCTCGACCTCGGCGCTGCCAACTCCATCCTCGTCAAGGTCAACCAGATCGGCACCCTGACCGAGACGCTCGACGCGGTCTCCCTCGCGCAGCGCCACGGTTACACCGCGATCCTCTCGCACCGCTCCGGTGAGACCGAGGACACCACGATCGCCGATCTCGCAGTGGCGACGGATGCCGGCCAGATCAAGACCGGTGCCCCGGCCCGCAGCGAGCGTGTCGCCAAGTACAACCAGCTCCTGCGCATCGAGGAAGAGCTCGGCGACGCCGCGACCTACGCCGGCCGTGGCGCGTTCCCGCGCTTCACGGCATAACTCGGGAGTCCCATTTAGGCTGTTCTCATGACGAGGCAGCCGAGAGTCGAGCGCGCAAAAACGACGCGTGTTCCCGTGCGGATGCCCGCGGAGTCCGCATCGGGGCAGTGGCTCCGCAGCATCCGCCTCTCCGGATTTGCGATCACGGCACTGTTTCTTATCGTGCTCTTCGTCGTGGTGCTGGCGCCGTCGCTCAAGATCCTGATCGACCAGCGACAGCAGATCGCCGCGCTTCAAGCCTCCGTGCAGGCCGCGAAGAACTCGGTCGGCGACCTCAAGGCGCAGAAGGCCCGCTGGAGCGATCCCAACTACATCGAGGCCCAGGCGCGCGAGCGTCTCGACTACGTCTTCCCCGGCGACTTCAGCTACCTCGTGCTGAACGACACCGGTGCCGCGGCAGGGACGACCAACAACGGCCAGCCCATCAGCGACAAGATCCAGACGACCGAGGTGGACTGGGTCGGTTCGCTGCTGTCATCGGTGTTCACCGCCGGCCTCACGGATGCCCCGGCCGACAAGATCGTCGCGCCCGTGATCGGACACCAATGAGCACCCCACCGTTCGACCCGCCGAGCGAGGCCGAGATCGCCGTCGTGTCCCGGCAGATCGGTCGTCCGGCAAGAAACGTGATCGGCATCGCGGCGCGCTGTGTCTGCGGGGCCCCGACGGTGGTTGCCACCGATCCGAGACTCGACGACGGAACGCCGTTCCCCACCCTCTACTACCTGACCCACCCGGCGGCCACGGCCGCGATTTCCACCCTCGAGGCGACCGGCGCCATGCCGAAGTTCGCCGGGCTCCTCGACGACGAGTCGATGGCTGCCGCCTATCTCGCCGCTCACCGGGCCTACCTGGCCGATCGTGAGAGCATCGAGCACGTGACGGAGATCGAGGGCATCTCGGCCGGCGGCATGCCGCAACGGGTCAAATGCCTGCACGCGCTGGCGGCCCATTCGCTCGCGGCAGGCCCCGGCGTGAATCCCATCGGAGACCTGGCACTCGAGTGGGCCGACTGGTCGCCATCCGTCTGCCAGTGTGATGACCCCGAGACGTCCAACAGCGCCGAGAGCTCCGCCGGATGAGGGGACGGCGATGGCTTGCCGGCGTCGCAGTGCTCGGGGTCGTCGCGTCGATCGTCACGGCGGTTCCGGCATCCGCCGACAGCATCCGTGACCGCGAGTACTGGCTCACCAGTTACGGCATCACCAGGGCCTGGGACACCACGAGGGGTGCGGGAGTCACCGTCGCGGTCATCGACACCGGTATCGACGGCAGCCATCCGGATCTGACCGGCACCGTGGTCGGTGGCACCGACGTCTCCGGGGTCGGTGCCGCGAATGGCCAGAAGCCGATCGGCGCCGACAGTCAGCACGGCACGATGGTCGCCTCGATGCTCGCAGGGCATGGTCACGGCGCGGGTGACGGTGTCATCGGGGTCGCGCCGGCGGCGAAGCTGCTCGCGGTCTCCGTGGGTTTCGGCGTCGGATCCTCCGATTCGGACGATCAGATCGCCAGGGCGGTGCGCTGGTCGGTCGACAACGGTGCCGACATCATCAACATGTCGCTCACCCGCAACACCCTGGACTGGCCGACAAGCTGGGACGATGCCTTCCTCTACGCGATGGAACACGGTGTCATCGTCGTCGCGGCCGCCGGAAACCGGGGGAGCGGGACGACCGAGGTCGGCGCGCCTGCGACGATGCCGGGGGTCGTCGTCGTTGCGGGTGTCGATCGCAACGGCAAGGCCAGCTTCGACGCCTCGTCTCAGGGAATCACTCTCACGGTGTCGGCGCCCAGCGAGGACCTCGTCGGGGCGTCGCCGGGCGGCGGCTACTACTCCTGGGCGGGAACGAGTGGGGCGACGCCGCTCGTCGCCGGTGTCCTCGCACTCATCAAGGCGTCGCATCCAAATCTCAGCGCTGGCAATATCATCAACCGGCTGACGGCGACGGCGACTCCGGCCGGGGATGCCATCGTCTACGGCAGCGGACTCATGAATGCCTCGGCCGCGGTGACGGCATCCGTCGCTTCCGTGAAAACGAACCCGGCCGACGACCTCAGGGAGTGGATCAGGCTCAACCGGCGCGCGCCCTCGACCGCGACGCCCGTTCCTACTGGTACCGGTACCGCGACCCCGAGGCCGACACCGATTCCCGCCGCGGCACCGGCCAGCCCGTTCGGACGGGTGCTGCCATCCGTCGGATCGTTGCGGGACCTCGGAGTACCGCTGCTCGTCTATCTGGCCTTCGCCACGCTGCTCTTCCTCCTCTCCCGGGCGGGTGCGCGCGCGTTCAAGCGGGCTCGGCGCAAGTAGTAGATTGTAGGTCGTGCCCAAAATCTTGATCGTTGGCGGCGGCTACGCCGGTTTCTATACGGCCCTCAAACTTGAACGTTCGCTCCGCCCCGGCGAAGCCGATGTGACCATGGTCGACCCGCTGCCGTACATGACGTACCAGCCATTTCTTCCGGAGGTCGCGGCCGGTTCCATCGAGCCACGCCACGCCGTCGTCTCGCACCGTCGTCACCTCACGAAGACCAACGTGATCACCGCCAAGGTCACGAATCTCGACCACGCCAACAAGACCGCGACGATCACCCCTCCGGTCGGCGACCCGTGGGACGTCGAGTACGACATCGTCGTGGTGACCGCCGGATCGGTTTCCCGCACCTTCCCGATTCCCGGTGTGGCTGACCAGGCCATCGGCCTCAAGAACATCGAAGAGGCGATCGCCGTGCGCGACCGCGTCCTCACCAATTTCGACAAGGCATCCAATCTGCCCGACGGCCCCGAGCGCGAACGTCTCCTCACCTTCACGGTGGTCGGCGGCGGTTTCGCGGGCATCGAGATCTTCGGCGAACTGCGCAGCCTCGCGAGTTCGCTGCTGCGCTACTACCCGAACATCAGCTTCGACGACACCCACTTCCACCTCATCGAGGCGATGGGCCGCATCATGCCGGAGGTGTCGCTCAAGACGAGCTACTGGGTGCTCAAGAACCTCGCCCAGCGCGGCGCCCAGGTGCACCTCGACACCCAGTTGACTTCTGCCGTCGGCGGCAAGATCGAACTCTCCACCGGTGAAACCTTCGAGACCGACCTCATCGTCTGGACGGCCGGCGTCATGGCCAACCCCGTGCTGCGCAGCACCGACCTCCCCATCGAGGAGCGGGGCCGTCTTCGCGTCGGCGCCGATCTCCGTGTCATCAACGACGACGGTGTTGTGCCGGATGCCTGGGGCGCCGGCGACGTGTGCGCGGTTCCAGACCTCACCGGCGGTGGTGTCGGTGGATTCACCGTGCCGAACGCCCAGCATGCGGTGCGCCAGGGCAAGCTGTTGGCGAAGAACCTCACGGGCCACCTGCGCGGTGACCTGCCCAAGGAGTACTTCCACAAGAATGCGGGAGCCGTTGCGGGTATCGGTCTGGGCGAGGGAGTGTTCCAGTCGGGCAGGCTGGCCGTGAAGGGTCTCCTGGCCTGGTTCATGCACCGCGGTTACCACGGCCTCGCCGTTCCGATGTGGGAGCGCAAGATCCGGGTGTTCTCGAACTGGATCCTCAACTTCTTACTGCGTCGCGACATCGTCTCCCTCGAGGCCCGTGCCTTCCCGCGTGTGGCCTTCGAGACCTTCGCCTCGCGCCCGAAGCCGCCGGCGGCCTCCTAGTTTCGGTCGAGTCGCCCACTTTCGCTCCATTTCCGTAAGGATTGGAGCAGAGGCCCCCGTAGCCCAATCGGCAGAGGCAGACGACTTAAAATCGTCCCAGTGTGGGTTCGAACCCCACCGGGGGTACCGAACATGACCGCGTCATGGCCGCCAGTGCGCGAACGTCGGCGCCCGGTGCGGGAGGCCTAGGTGCCGCTTGGCGCCTGCCTCGGCTCGACGAAGCGCAGCCAGGCCCAGGCCGCGAGGCTGACCGCCGCAAAGGCACCCGCGACGAGCAGGGAACCCGCAATCGGGAAGGCGGCATTCGGTCCGCCGAGGATCACCGCGGATGCGATGACGCTCGCGACGGCGATCGTCCCCGCCCAGCCCACGAACGACCACTCGAGAATCGACCGTCCCGGCAGGCCGGCAATGGGCAGCAGCAGGATCAGGACAGAACCGAAGCCGGCGAGGGCGACCGTCGCGAGAGTCTCGGCGAAGGTCGACGCCCAGAAACCGTCGACCGGTCCCAGCCAGCTGTGTCCGATCCAGGCGAGGATCGCCAGAACGGCAACGGATCCGACCTCCACCAGATTCACGACGGCCCGCGGTCTGGCCGGCATGTCTCGGGCGAAACCGATGCCGAGCAGGACACCGCCGACCACGGGCGGCTCGATGCCGGTCCAGCGCGAGAGCAGCCCGGCCAGCACCGCGGCGAGCAGCATGATCGGCAGGAACCGCAATCGTCCACTTACCTGCCAGCGCCCAGCCAGCCTGGTGGGGATGGCGACGCCGACGACGTTCAGGATGGCGAGCCCGAGCACGACGGCGACGCAGAGCCGCAGATAGCGCACCTCGCCACCGATTCCGCCGGTGAAGACGATGATGGCTGCGGCGGCGGCGAGTGGAACGGCGCCCGCGAGCCAGGGGTTGACGGTGGCGGTGGCATCCGTTTGCGGAATCGCCCGCTGGTTGCGGCCGAGGAAACGCGTGGCCGGTCGGTGGACGCGCCCGCGAAGCGCGTTCGCCAGGAGGCGTAGCGGCAGCGCAACCAGCGCGATGAACCCGATGGCGAGAAGGGGAGCCTTGAGCCAGTTACCGCGCGCGACGCTGTCCGCGACGGATGGCAGACCCGCGCCAAAACCGGTAGGGGTGCCCCAGGTGCTCGGGGGTGCTGGCGGCGGAAGCGACGGCCGGCCGCCGGGCGGCGATGGGGAGGGTGAGGGCGCCGAGGGGGTCGGTGCGGGCGTGGCAGTCTGCGATGGCGGTGTGGGCTTCGCCGCAGGCGGCCCTGCGGTGCCCGTGCTCCTGGGTCCGAAATAGAAGGTCGTGGCCCCGCTCGGTGCGCTGAAGTTCCCGGCCGCATCGCGCTGTACGGCAAGCATCGAGTGGGTACCGTTTCGCGGCCTCGTGTAGCCACAGGACCAGGAGCCCGCCGAGACCGAGGAGGAGCAGACCGGCGAGTTGTCGATGTAGACGTCGACGGTGCCGCCGCTCTCGCCGGTTCCGTGGAACACGACGGTGGGTCCGAGAACGCGGCTGCCCGCCTTCGGAGTGGCGATCACCGGGCTCGCCGGGGCATCCCTGTCGACGACGATGTTGAGGGTTCCGGAGAGGGAGGAGGATGCCCCGTTCCCCAGGTCGGCTCGCGATTGGCCGGCCTGAACCACGTAGTTGCCTGATGCGACGCTCAGCGAGCACGACCAATACCCGGAGCCCGCCGCGGTGGTCGTGCATCCTGGCACCGAGCTGTTCACGGTCGCGGTCACCGTGGTGCCGGCGAAGGCGGTGCCAGAGATCAGCCCGGTCGTGAGGTAGCCCGGCGCGCCGTCGATGGTGGGCGCGCCGAGCACATCGATGGTCCTGCTCGTGGAGCTCAGCGTCCCATTCAGGTCCTGTTCGGCGGTGAGCGGGATGTCGTTGCCATTGGAAATGAACGCCGGCGGTTGGTCGCACTGCCAGGTCGTCGTCGCATCGGCGACGACGGTGCAGAGCGCTCTGTCACTCCCGCGGACCGTGACACTGGCGCCGGCATCCTTGGTCCCGGTGAGGACGACCGCGTTGGTGGGAGAGAAGTCGGGACCGGTGATCGCGAATCCCGCAACGAGCTGAGTGCCACCCGGATCGGCTTCGGCGGAGGTCGGCGCCGCCAGGGCGCAGGCCATGACCAGCAGTCCGAGGACGGCGACCCGACCGAAGGCGCCTGTTCCGCGATCGCGAAACGAGCGCCGAGGGACGTTCGAAGGGGAGGGCTGCACCGTACCTCCATTTAGCTAGGCAATCCCGGCGGTGTCAATTCCCAGCGGGGACGGAGGTGATTGACGTGGCGGCAAATCACCGCCATGATTCTTAGTCAAGCGACTGGGACGATTGACCCAGTTCGAGGGAGACCCTGAGGAACCGAATGGCACGACTGTCGTCCGACGAGCGTCGAGCCCGCCTCGTGCAGGCCGCCCTCCGGGTGATCGATCGCGACGGCGTGCAGGGTGCGACCACGCGAGCCATCGTGGCCGAGGCGGGGATGTCGCTCGCGAGTTTTCACTATGCCTTCCGTTCGCGCGACGAGATGATCAGCGAGCTCATCGCATTCGTGGTGGAGAACGAGCAGCAGGTCTCGCTGGCCGCGGTGCGGCCGGGGACGGACATCCGCACCGCCGTCCGAGCCGGCCTACAGGCCTTCTTCGAACTTCTCGTCTCCAATCCCACTCGCGAGCAGGCGCTGTTCGAACTGATGCACTATTCGCTGCGCACGCCGGAGCTGAGCGAGTTGCCGCGCGCGCAGTACGCCAGCTACTTCAGAGTCGCGCGGGTGCTGCTCGACAGCGGCGCCGCGACGGCCGGCGTGACCTGGAGCCTGCCGATCGATGAACTCGCGCGGATTCTCATCGCGTTCACGGACGGTCTCACCCTCGCCTGGCTGGCCGATCGCGACGATGCAGCGGCGGCCGTCGTCATGGACTTCGCCGCCGACACCATCTCCGCGCTCGCCGTCCCCATTCGAACCAAGGAGCACCAACGATGACGATCCCAGAGCTCGCCCATGCGCCCGCGCCCTTTGCCGAACCGACGCGGCCCGTGAAGGCGAGCTGGATCTCGCTCTTCGCCACGGCCTGGCTTGGGATCTGGATGGCGCAGCTCACGCCCATCCAGCTGCTGCTGCCCGACCAGATCCGGACGCAGCTGAAGGCGACCTACTGGGTGGACAACGTCGTCGCCTTCGGCGTCGTCTCGGGTATCGCCGGGGTGTTCGCGCTCGTCGCCTTCCCGTTGACCGGCGCGCTCTCCGACCGCACCACCTCGCGCTTCGGTCGGCGTCGGCCATGGATCCTCGGCGGTGCCCTCCTCTTCGCGGTCGGCCTCATCCTGCTCGGCGTGCAGACCACGATCATCGGCATCGGTGTCTTCTGGTCGATCTCGCTCATCGGCTTCTGCGTAGTCTCTGCCGCGCTCACCGCGATGATCTCCGACCAGGTGCCGGTGAACCAGCGTGGTTTCGTCTCCGGATTCATCTCGGCTCCGCAGGCGATCGGCACCATGGTGGGTCTCGCGCTCGTCGTCGCACTCGGCCTGAGCATCTCGACCGGCTACACCCTCGTCGGGGTGCTCCTGCTCATCCTGGTCATCCCGTTCCTGCTGCGGGTGCCGGATGCCGTGCTCGCGCGGTCCGACCGTGCGCCGCTGACCTTCAGGCGGCTCGTTTCGGGCTTTTGGATCAGCCCGCGCAGCTACCCAGACTTCGGCTGGACACTGCTGAGCCGCATCCTGGTGAATTTCGGCAATGCCTTCGGAGTCGCGCTGCTGCTGCAATTCCTGCAGTACGGACTGCACCGCACGCACGCGGAAGACGATCTGCTGCTACTCGTGGCGATCTATCTCGTGTTCGTGATCGTCGCATCGCTCGTCACCGGCAGGCTTTCCGATCGTCTCGGTCGACGCAAGCTGTTCGTCTTCTTCGCCTCGGCGCTGCAGGCCGTCGCCGCCCTGCTGCTCGCCTTCGTGCCGGAGTTCTCCGTTGCCATGGTTGCCGCCGGCATCCTGGGCCTCGGCTACGGCTGCTTCCTCTCCGTCGACCAGGCGCTTGCCACGCAGGTGCTGCCCGATGCCCACACGCGAGGAAAGGATCTCGGCATCATGAACATCGCGACGGCGTTTCCGCAGGCCATGGCGCCGCTCATCGGTGCTTTCGTCGTCGCGGCGCTCGCCGGGTTCCAGGGCTTGTTCGTGCTGGCGGCCCTCGCCGCGATCCTCGGCGCCCTGGCCGTGCTGCCGATCAGGTCGGTCCGCTGATGCCGCTCATCCTGACACCGCAGACCGCGACTCCGTGGACGACCCCCGAGACCTATTGGCCCGGCCTCACGGCCGCGACCGCCGAGCTGGACCCACCGTACGGCGTCATTTCGGCGCAGGCCCTCGCGCACAATGCCTTCGAGATGCTGCGGCGCGCGAACGGCACGACCATTCGCGTCGCCAGCAAGTCGGTGCGAGTGCGAGGCGTGATCGATGCCGTACTCGCGTTGCCCGGCTACGCCGGCGTGCTCTCCTATACGCTGCCGGAGGCGCTCTGGCTCGCCGCGGGCGACGACGAGCATGAGGGGATCACGGATGTCGTGGTCGGCTACCCGAGTGTCGACCGGGCGGCGATCCGCCGCCTCGCCACCGATCCGCAGCTCGCCGCGCGCGTCACCCTGATGGTGGACTCCCTCGAACAGCTGGACCTCATCGACGCGGTGCTGCCACCCGGCAGTCGAGAGACCATCCGGCTGTGCCTCGAGCTCGACGCATCGTGGAACTCCAAGGTGCTCGGGCATCTCGGGACCTGGCGTTCTCCGGTCTTCACCGTCGGGCAGGCCAGGTCCCTCGCCGAGAAGATCGTCGGCCGCCCCGGCTTCTCCCTGGTCGGCATGATGGCCTACGAGGGGCAGATCGCCGGCCTGGTCAACGACCCAGGCAACGCGGCACGCGGCACGATGGTGCGCTGGATTCAGAAGCAGTCGGCGAGTGAACTGGCCGGACGCCGGGGTGCCGCGGTCGCCGCCGTTCGCGAGGTCGCCGCGCTCGAGTTCGTCAACGGCGGCGGCACGGGCTCGCTCGAGCGCACGAGCGCCGAGGACGCCGTCACCGAGATCGCGGCGGGCAGCGGCCTCTTCGGTCCACACCTCTTCGACCACTACCGTCATTTCAGCCCGGCACCCGCGGCCGCGTTCGCCCTCTCGGTAGTTCGTAAGCCGAAGCCGGACATGGCGACCCTGCTCGGCGGAGGCTGGGCGGCATCCGGTCCACCCGCCGCCGACCGGCTGCCGCTGGTGGCCTGGCCGGAGGGCACAGCGATGGTCGCGCGCGAGATGGCGGGGGAGGTGCAGACGCCGCTCACCGGCGCGGCGACCGCGAACCTCCGGATCGGTGACAGGGTCTGGCTCCGTCACACGAAGGCGGGCGAGCTGAGCGAGCACCTCAACGAGTTCGCCGTCGTCGACGGTGCCACGATGACGGACATGCTGCCCACCTACCGCGGCGAGGGCCGGGTGTTCCTGTGACGATCGACACCGTTC
>JAODMH010000103.1 GCA_025465035.1 Microbacteriaceae bacterium
ACCTCGGCTATGACAGTTCCCTCTTCCATCGCCCGGACGAGGGCTCCCGGGCCGCGCTCTCCGACTCTGTACCGGAACTTCCCGACTCGTGGATCGCGTTCCTCGGCACTCTCGAACCTCGCAAAAACGTCGTCGCCCTCATCGATGGCTACATTGAAGCCGCCGAGACGAGCGACTCGCCGCTTCCCTCGCTACTGCTCGCCGGCGGCGCCGGGTGGGACGACGGAGTCGAACCGGCCCTCGGGCGCGCCAGAATTGCCGGGGCCGACGTTCGATGGCTCGGATACCTTCCCCTCGCAGTGCTCTCCGCCTTCCTCGGCGACTCCACAGTGTTCGTCTATCCGAGCCTGGGCGAGGGGTTCGGGCTGCCTGTCCTCGAAGCGATGGCGACCGGTGCAGCGGTGCTCACGACCGATCGGATGTCACTTCCCGAGGTCGGTGGCGATGCGGTCGCGTACACGGGCGTTTCCGCGACGGAGATCGCGGCGGCACTGGTATCGCTCGTCACCGACCCGGCCCGTCGCTCGGAACTCTCCTCAGCGGCCATCGAACGAGCCGGCGGCTTCACCTGGGCGGCCGCGGCATCCCGCCACGCGGAGGTTTACGTGAGGGCGGTTCTACATGGGTAAGGGATCGATCGGAATCGTTTCCGTCACCTACTACTCCGCGGATGTCATCGGGGCGTTCCTTGAGTCAGTCGGGCCGGCATCCAGCGCGCCGGTGAAGATCGTGCTCGTCGACAACTCGCCGGAACCCGACGGCCTCGCGGACAGGGTCGGAGATGACCCGCGCGTGAGCATCATCCGCCCCGGATCCAACCTCGGATACGGCGGTGGCATGAACTTCGGTGTGGCCACGCTTCCCCCGGAAGTTGAGTGGCTGGTCCTGGCAAATCCCGACGTCGTGCTCGGTGCGGGGTCGCTTGATGCCTTGCTCGATGCGGCCGCGCGTCACCCGGAGGCCGCCGCTTTCGGTCCGCTAATCCGCGGAGATGACGAAACCGTTTACCCATCGGCCCGCAAACTTCCGTCACTTCGCACCGGCTTCGGGCACGCCACGTTTGTCAGGATCTGGCCGACGAATCCGTGGACGACCTCCTACCGAAATGATCTGGCCGCGGTGGATGAGCACAGCGTCGGGTGGCTCTCCGGCGCCTTTCTGATGGTGCGTCGCGCCGCTTTCGAGTCGATCGGCGGCTTCGACGACCGCTATTTCATGTACTTCGAAGACGTCGACCTCGGCCGAAATCTCGGACTCGCGGGATGGCACAATCTCTATGTCCCGACGGCGGAGGTGTTGCACCATGGCGCCCTCTCGACCAGCAGAGCGCCGAAGGCCATGCTCAGAGCGCATCACCGGAGCGCGTATCTCTACCTCGCTAAGCGCTATCACCACTGGTACCTGATGCCCGTCAGAGTGGTTCTCCGAGCCGCGTTATGGGCCCGTAGCCGGGTCGCGAAGGGCTGACTCCCATGACCTCCGAATATGATCATGACGTGACAGGCATGCAACGCGAACCCCCCGCAGGCATGGAGGGGCAGCCCGGTCCTCTCCTCCGTCTGGTTCGCGATCAGAGAATCGCGTTCCTCATGGTCGGGGCCGTCAACACCGCCGTCGGATTCGGCTGGTTCGTGCTATTCGAATTCACGGTCGGCCGGGTCTGGGGCTATCTGGCCAGCCTCGCCTTCGCCCACGTCTTCAGTGTGCTGTGCGCATTCGTTCTCTACCGCCGCTTCGTCTTCAGGGTACGCGGGCACGTCTGGCGCGACCTCGGGCGCTTCGAGCTGGTCTACCTCGTGTCGATCTCTGTCAACTTCGTTCTCCTCCCGGTCCTCGTCGAGGTCGGCCACCTTCCACCGCTGCTGGCGCAGTTCATTATCGTCTTCGTGACGACCCTGATCAGCTACTTCGGTCACCGCGGTTTCTCGTTCCGTCGCGCGGTGCCCGTAGTCGATTCGGCGAATTCCGCGTCAACTGATGACGACGAACACATCGAGGATGTACCCAAGTGAGCGCACGCGTCTCGATAGTCGTCCCCGCGTTCAACAACGCCGAGTACATCGAACGCACAATGGAATCGATCCTTTCGCAGACGCACCGCAACCTCGAGATCATCGTGTCGGACCACTCTTCGACCGACGAGACCTGGGGCCTCCTGCAGAGATTCGCCGCCGATCCACGGGTGGCCCTTCTGCAAACGGAGGCGGGCGGGGGCGCGCTCGCCAACTGGAACCGCGTGAGCCAGGCAGCAACCGGCGACTACATCAAGCTCGTCTGCGGGGATGACCTGATCTATCCTGACCTCGTCGCCGACCAGGTGAAGGCGCTCGAATCGGCCCCGAGCGCCACGCTTGCGGCCTGCGCACGGGACATCATCGACGCCAATGACGACCCCGTCGTGAGGAACAGGGGTCTCGCGGGTCTTCGGGGGCGAGTGAATGGCCGGACGGCGGTCCGACGCACGGTGGTCGCCGGCACGAACATCTTCGGCGAACCTGGCTGCGTCATGATGAAGCGTGAGACCCTCGAAAAGGTTGGTTGGTGGGACGCGTCCTTCCCGTACCTGATCGATGAGACCACCTACGCACGAGTGCTTTTCGAAGGCGATCTCGTCGTCGTCGCGCGCTCGCTCGCCGGTTTCCGCATCAGCGACTCCCAGTGGAGCGTCCGCCTGGCCAAGTCGCAGAGCGAACAAGCGGCCGCGTTCCATCGCTGGGTCTACGACGAACATCCCGGCGTCATCTCACGATTCGACCTCGCCCGTGGCGACTTCGCCGCGAGCGTGATGGCACTCGTGCGACGTTCGGCCTATGTCGTGCTCCGCCATCGCATGCGCGGCAAGGAGGCCAAGCAGTGATTCGCTGGATCCGCAAGCAGTGGAAGTCCAGCGACTGGTTGCTCTATGCGCTGACGGGGTTGGTCACGGGCGTACTCACGACCACGGCGCTCGAGCTGTGGAATGCGAAACTGACGGTCCCGCTCACCTACTGGGGCGATGCGCTGGCGACAGCCGACCATTTCAAGACCGTTATGGAAACCGGCTGGTTTACCTACCAACCGCTTCTCGGCGCACCGTACGGACAGACTTACAGCGACTTCCCGACCGCCGAGAACCTCAACTTCATGGCCGCCGGAGTCTTCGGATTCATCACGCGCAACTTCATGGTCGCGATGAATCTCTACTATTTCGCGGGCTTCATCACGGCAGCTCTCACGGCGCTGTGGCTGTTTCGTCGACTCTCGATATCGAAGAGCGTCTCACTCGTGCTCGCGACCCTGTTCGCGCTTGCGCCGTATCACTTCGTACGCGGTGAAAGTCACCTCTTTCTCGCCTCGTACTACATAGTCCCTCTGTCGATCGCCATAGTCATCGCGGCGATTCGCGGCGAGCCGTTGTGGACGAAGCCCCCGCTCGGATCCAAGTGGTACCGCTGGCTGACCAGCCGGGCCGCCGGCACCCTCCTCATCCTGCTCCTCACGGCCACGACCGAGACCTACTATGCGGTCTTCTTCCTCATCCTGATCGCCTTCGCCGGAGTGGTCAGGCTCATCCGCACCGGGGAGTGGCGTCGCTTCTGGGGGGCTGCGATCGCTGGGGCGGTGACCGCGTTCGCTCTGTTCCTTAACACCCTCCCCGCTTCGATTTACGCTGCGATAAACGGCCAGGATCCGGCCTCCCTGATACGTGCGCGCGCCGATTCCGAGATCTACGCCCTCAAACTGTCACAGCTGATCCTGCCCTGGGCCGGCAATCGCATTCCCCTCCTGCAACATATCCGCGAACTCTACGACCAGAAGTACCCCCTGGTCTCGGAGAGCCCGGCGCTCGGTGCCATTGCCGCAATCGGTTTCATCGCCATGTTCCTCGTTATCGGCTACGTTATCGCCACGGCGGTTCGACCCCGAGTCCACGCCCCGCATTTCCAGGAGCGATTCGGACTGTTCGTCCAGCTAGCCGCACTCGCATTCGTGGCATTCCTGTTCTCGACCATCGGTGGGCTCTCGACGCTGATCTCGTTCGTCACATCGAGCCTTCGCGGCTGGAATCGAATGTCGATTTATATCGCGATTCTCTGCCTCGCCGCGGTCGGGATCATGCTGGATGGCGCGATACGCTGGCTGCGGCGCAAGTCCAACAAGGGTCGCATCACCCAGCGCGTCATCGCGTTCGCGATTTGCGCGTGTGTGCTCGCTGTCGGCTATATCGACCAGACCCCTAGTCATCCCTCGGCGACCTACCCCGCCACGATCTCAGCCTTCGAGCGAGATTCGACCTGGTTCGCCCGAATCGACAAGGTATTGCCCGCCGGCGCCGAAGTGCTCCAGCTGCCCTACCAGCCGTTCCCGGAGACCGTCAGCCCGACCGGAACGCAGAGTTCCGACGTGCTCATCCCGTTCCTGCACACGACCGACATCCGGTGGTCCGGTGGCGGAATCAAGGGGCGCCCACGCGCCGATTGGCCAGGAGTCATCGAGCAGTACTCGCCCGCCGACATCGTCAAACTCGCGGCAGCATCCGGATTCTCGGGTATCCATATCGACAGGGCCGCTCTCGAGCCCGACCAGTCGAAGAAGCTCGAGCAGGGACTCGCCGAGGCCCTCGGCGCCAAGCCGATGGTGAGCGCGGACCAGCGATTCGTGTTCTACGACATCCGAAAGGCTCGCGCGACTCTTCGCGACGAGTTCACCCAGAGTGAGCTCAAGAAGGTCGAGGCGGCCGTCGTAAGCCCGGTGATCGCCGATACCTCGGGAACCTTCGTCTCGACCGAAAACGCTGACGGCATGACCGTGGAACGGTCGGTCAGCCCAGTGTCGCCGGTTCCGCTGACGAGCGCAAACACGAAACCGATCAGCGCCCAACTGCTCGGATCTGTCACGCTCGTCGGACTGGATATTTCCCCGGGCAGAGTCACCGTCTCCCTTCCCGATGGAACGCAGCATGTGATCTCCCTCATAAAAGGGCACGGCACGATCTCGCTGCCGATCGTGGTTCCGCCGGGCGTCAGCGGCGTGACGATCACGGTCACCGGAGCGACGACTGCGAAGCCGATCTCGATCGATCTCGGTAGCCTGGTCGTTCGCGAACGCGCCGTGACCGCCTTCCTCGCCCGTTAGCAACCAGACCGGAACCTCTCGCGTGATAATGTCTGTTCCCGTGGCAGAAACCAATGGCAACACCTTCGGCGTGCCGCATTTGATCTCTGTCGTCATCCCCGTGTACGGCGGCGAGAACACCCTCGCGGCGGTGATCGATGAGGTCTCCCGTCTCACTTCGCTGTCGCACAGCCCCGACGGCCACCCGTTCCGCGTGACCGAAGCTCTTCTCGTCTACGACAACGGTCCGGACGATTCGGCACGCGTGATCCGCGAACTCGCCTCCGAGCACGAGTTTGTGCGCCCGGTCTGGCTGAGTAAGAACTTCGGCCAGCACGCGGCCACTATCGCGGGCATGGCATCCTCGGGTGGGGACTGGATCGTCACCCTCGACGAGGACGGACAACACGACCCGGCCGACATCGGGGTGCTCCTCGACGCGGCAATGACAACCCAGAGCGCCGTCGTCTATGCCAAACCGACCAATCCCGCTCCGCATGGACTGTTCAGAAACACGGCCTCCAGGGGCGCAAAGTGGTTCCTCACGAAGGTATTCGCCGGTTCGAATGCGCCGGACTATCAGAGCTATCGACTTATCCTCGGCAGCATTGGTCGGGGCGTTGCCGCGTACAGCGGATCTGGCGTGTACCTCGATGTCGCAATGGGGTGGGTTGCCGGCGGGACGACGACGGCGCCGATCAAACTCCACGCGGAGGGCGACCGCAAGTCCGGCTATTCGACCCGGCGCCTGATCTCCCACTTCTGGAAAATGATCCTCACGAGCGGAACGCGCGGGCTTCGGCTGGTGAGTGTACTCGGCATCCTGTTCGCGGCGATCGGCGTGATTATTGCCATCTACATCCTCATCTCCCGCGTGACAGGCGCCATCATCACCGAGGGCTGGGCCTCGACGATAGTGATAATCCTCCTCGGTGTGGGTGCAATCCTGTTTTCCCTCGGCATCATTGCCGAGTACATCGGAGTCAACGTGAACATGGCGATGGGCAAACCGCCCTACATGATCACGACTGATCCTGGCGCCGGGCCACTCGGTCGAACTCGCTCACATAACCAATGACCACGACTGCCTGGGTCATCGGCGGACGAGGACTACTCGGGCGGGCGCTCGGCAAGGAGATCGAGGCCCGCGAAGGATGGTCACTGCTTGCGACCGAGCCCCTGCCGTGGACGGACACGGAGTCCCTCCTCACGGCGGTTCGAGCAAACGCCGGGAGGCTCGGACGGGCCTCGTCCGCCGATGGCGACAGCTGGGCGATCGTCTGGGCGGCCGGCGCCGCCGTCACGTCAAGCTCGCAAGCGCAGCTCGATGCCGAGCTCGGCCAGCTCGAGGTGGCTCTGGATGCCATCGGCAGCGAGCTCGCACCGCTGCGAAACCGCGGGGTGATCTTCTACGCTTCGTCGGCCGGCGGAGTCTACGGCGGATCGAGCAACCCGCCGTTCTCCGAGCACACCGTCCCGATCCCTATCTCGCCGTACGGGGAGTTCAAGCTGCGGGCCGAGACGATCGTCCTGAAGTTCGCCGCGACTCACGCGGTTTCCAGCCTCTCCGGCAGAATCGCAAACCTGTACGGCCCAGGGCAGAAGCTCGACAAGATGCAGGGCATCATCTCGCAAATCGCAAAAGCGCAGATGTCTACGACTCCCGCTTCGATCTATGTGTCCCTCGATACAATCCGCGACTATATCTACGTCTACGACTGCGCGGCACTTATCTGCGACAGTCTCGACCGGCTCGCTGCCGTCGAACGCGAGGCCGGAGTCACGCATGCCACCAAGATCCTCGCCTCGGGCGAAGCCACGACGATTGCAACGCTCCTCGGATACTTCCGCATAGTCAGCAAGGGTCATCCGCATGTCATGCTCGGATCGTCGGCCGCCGCGAGTCTTCAGGCCCATGACCTGCGATTGACCTCGAAATTCTGGCCGGATCTCGATTATCGGGATCTGACGCCACTTCCCGCTGGAATCTATGCAACGATCCTCGACATCCTCAGGGGAATTCAGCTAACGAAACAGGCCGTTTAGCGCGCATTCTCCAACAGCTCGGCCAGGTATCGACCATATCCGCTCTTGAGAAGCGGTTGCGCGAGGGAATCGAGCTGTGCGTCCGAGATCCAACCGGCCCGCCAGGCGATCTCTTCGACACACCCGATCTTGTGCCCCTGGCGGTCCTCGATGACGCGAACATACTCGCTCGCCTGCATCATCGATTCGAAAGTGCCGGTATCGAGCCACGCCGTTCCACGATCCAGCACCTGCACCCGGAGGGAGCCGTTCTGCAGGTATCGATCGTTCACCGCAGTAATCTCGATCTCCCCTCGGGCGCTCGGAAGAACCGATTTTGCGATCTCGACAACCGAGTTGTCATAGAAGTACAGCCCGGGCACGGCGTAGTTGCTCTTGGGGTCCGTCGGCTTCTCTTCGATCGAGACGGCCTTGAAGTCGCTGTCGAACTCGACGACGCCATAGGCTCGCGGATTGCCGACATGGTACGCGAAGATCATTGCGCCCTCGACATCCGTGTTCTGCCGAAGAGACGACCCGAGTCCGGCGCCGTGGAAGATGTTGTCCCCGAGAACAAGGGCGACGCTCTCGTCTCCGATGAATTCCTCGCCGATGACGAAGGCCTGAGCGAGCCCGTCCGGGGACGGCTGAACGGCATACTGGATCGAGATTCCAAGAGCCGAACCATCCCCGAGAAGCCGCCGGAACTGCGCCTGGTCGTCAGGGGTAGTGATCACCAGAATCTCATCGATATCCGCCATCATCAGCGTCGAGAGCGGGTAGTAGATCATTGGCTTGTCGTAGATCGGCATCAGCTGCTTAGAGATGCCCTTGGTGATCGGGTACAGCCGGGTGCCTGAGCCACCGGCGAGAATTATTCCGCGCATACCTGCCTAGTGATCCTTTTCGGTGAGAGACGCGTACAGGTCACGACTCTGCTTCCAGGTCGGGAGGAGTCCCGACGCGAGCGCTTCGGCGAGTGTCGGTGCCGATGTGTCTTTCGGAGAAAGAAGCGGAGTTCCGATCTCGGAGGGGAAAATCAATCCGATCTCCGGGTCGAGTACATCGATGCCCAGTTCCCGCGTCGGGTTGAACACCTCCGAGACAAGATAGCTGACGGTCGCGTCATCGGTGAGGGAAACGATGGCGTGTCCAAGGCCCTCCGAGAGGTAGACCGCGCGCCGGTCGATATCATCGATCAGGACAGAGTCCCACGATCCGAATGTCGGCGATCCCACCCGGAGGTCGATGATGTAGTCGATGAATGCGCCATGCGGCGCGGTCACATATTTGGCCTGCCCGGGCGGCACGAGCGCATAGTGGATGCCACGAACCACCCCCTTTGTCGAGACCGACACATTGCCCTGTCTGAGACTGAGGGGATGCCCGGCGACCTCCTCCAGGCTTTCGAAGCGGTAAAACTCAAAGAACACGCCGCGGTCGTCCCGGTGTTGGGTCGGAGTGAACTCCCACGCGTCGGGAATAGAGAGCTCTCGAATTTGCACGTGCCGAAGTCTAGCAAGACGGGTGCGGCTAGAATCTTGGCGGACTGTCGCTCAATATCGAGCGGGTCGTCCGACTTCCATCAAGGAGTACCAATGACGAAGCCGAGTCGCTTCACGTCTTTCGCCCAGAACGGTGAAGACGTGATTCTGAACCGTGTGCTTGCCGGTGTCGAGAAGGGTGTTTACGTAGAGGTCGGCGCGAACCATCCACGAATCGATTCGGTCTCGCGCAGCTTCTACGACCGCGGATGGTCGGGCCTTGCTGTCGAGCCGAATCCATACTACGCAGCGCTCTACCGCGCGGAACGCCCCCGCGATCGAATGATCGAGGCCGCCGTGACTGATTCGGTCAAACCGAACATCATCCTTCACCTTATCGAGGGCACCGGACTCTCGACCCTGGTGGATGCCGTCAGCGTCGATCATGCGAGCCACGGCATGACGATCGTTGACGTCGTCGTGCCGACGATCAGGCTCGACGAGGCGATTGCGACGAACGGGCTGGGCGAAGCCGAGATCCACTTCCTCATGATCGACACCGAGGGGGCGGAGCAGCAGGTGCTTCAGTCGATCGACCTCACAACGATCCGGCCGTGGATCCTGATCGTCGAGGCAACCGCTCCGGGGTCGCCGACCGCGACGCATGCCGCGTGGGAACCCCTGGTTCTCAGTTCCGGTTATCACTTCTGCCTGTTCGACGGACTTTCTCGGTTTTACGTGTCGTCGGAGAAGAAGGATGAGCTTGCCGAGCTATTGTCCTATCCAGTCTGCGTCTTCGATCAATTCGTGACCATCGAGCAGCTACGCCTCCTCGAAGACCTCGAATCCACGCATGCCGCGCTTGATGAAGCACGTGCATCACTCGCGGCCGCTGATCATGAGGTGGCAGACCTCCGCGCGTCACACTCGTGGAGGGTCACCAAGCCACTTCGTGGAGCGATGACCATCTTCCGTTCGCACTGATTGCCGATGCACGGTTGATAACACGCGGGTGACTCCATGCGAGTCAGTACCCTTGACAAGCTGAAAGGACACTGCTCATGAAAATTCTCGTCACCGGCGGCGCCGGCTTCATCGGCTCCAACTTCGTTCGCCGCACCCTCGAGGATGCTTACCCTGGCCTTGAGGGCGCCGACGTTCTCGTACTCGACGCTCTCACCTACTCTGGCAATCTCGAGAACCTCGCGCCGGTCGCCGATTCGCCCCGGTACGAGTTCGTGAAGGGCGACATCCGCGACTCCGACCTGCTCGATCGACTGCTGCCGGACATCGACGCAGTCGTGCACTTTGCGGCCGAGTCGCATGTAGACCGTTCCGTGCGGGACTCTGGCATCTTCGTCGAGACCAATGTGCTCGGCACTCAACGCTTGCTCGACGCCGCACTACGTGCGAATCTCAAGCGCTTCGTCCATGTTTCGACCGACGAGGTCTATGGATCCATCGCCGTGGGTTCATGGGATGAGCAACGTCCGCTCGAGCCCAACTCCCCTTACTCGGCGTCGAAAGCCGGCAGCGACCTGCTCGCGCGCTCATACTTCCGCACGCACGGCCTGAACGTGTCGATCACGCGCTGCTCGAACAACTACGGCCCCTATCACTTCCCCGAGAAAGTCATCCCGCTCTTCGTCACGAACCTCATCGACGACAAGCATGTTCCGCTGTATGGCGAGGGCAACAACATCCGCGACTGGCTGCACGTCGACGACCACACCCGTGGCATCGCGATGGTCCTCGTGGGCGGCCGCGCCGGCGAGATCTACAACATCGGCGGCGGCACCGAACTCACCAACAAGGAGCTCACCCAGTTGCTGCTCGACGCGACGGGCAAGGACTGGTCGTACGTCGACCGGGTTCAGGACCGCCTCGGTCACGACCTGCGGTACAGCGTCGACATCTCGAAGATCCGGGAAGAACTGGGCTATGAACCCCTGGTTCCGTTCGAGCAGGGCCTCACCGACGTTGTGCAGTGGTATCGCGACAATCGCGCATGGTGGGAGCCGCTCAAGGCTCGAGCAGATCTATGAGCCGCTACCTGATCGCGGGCGCCGGCGGCATGCTCGGCCAGGACCTGCAGAAGGCTCTCGCCGGACGCGACCTGACTGCGCTGGCACGCGCCGAACTCGACGTGACCGACCTCGACGCAGTGCGAGCAGCGATGAGGGACCACGACGTGGTAGTCAACGCCTCCGCCTATACGAAGGTGGATGACGCAGAGAAC
>JAODMH010000123.1 GCA_025465035.1 Microbacteriaceae bacterium
GTGCCGTTCGGCGACTTCCACATCTTCTTGAGGCCAAACTCCTCGACGCGCGCCTCATCTGGCGTGATCGTGGCACATTTGACGCCGACCCCGTGCCTCTGGATGGCGTGCGCCGCGTCGATCGTGACCTGGTCGTCTGTCGCATCCCGGTGCTGGATGCCGAGGTCGTAGTAGTCGAGGGTGATGTCGAGGTACGGGTGGATCAGGGTGTCCTTGATCTTCTGCCAGATGATGCGAGTCATCTCGTCGCCGTCGAGTTCCACGACGGTTCCTTCTACCTTGATCTTGGACAAGCGATCCTCCTCATAACAGGGCATTCTGCCCACCGCGGATAGCTTACCCGCTCGACGAAGTATCTTGACATCGAGATACTTGCGGGATTGGCAGAGTTCCCGACTACCCCCATATAGGCGGCGCGGGTTAGCCTGTGGTCATGGCTGAGTTGCGACTGGAAGAGCTGTCCGCGTAGACGATCGTTGCGGCGAACAGCCTGACGCTCAGGCGAGGTCAGGAGCAGTTCGTGACCCCCACTTCCTACGCCATCGCGGACGCGTACATCAACCCGCTCACCTCGTGGCCAAGGGTTGTGCTTGACGGCGATCGGGTCGTCGGTTTCATCCGCGGGAATTTCGATCCAGAGGCGCAGCAGGAAGAATTTCGGAGTTGCATCTGGCGCATCAATGTCGCAGCGGATGCCCAGGGTGCCGGGATCGGCAAGTTCGCCGCGCTGGCCCTCGCCGACGAAGCGCGCTCGCGCGGCTTCACCAGGCTGACCGTCATCTGGGAGCCAGGAGAGGAGGGTCCGGAGGAGTTCTTTCTGCGGATCGGCTTCACCATCATCGGCCAGACTCAATACGGCGAGAACATCGGCGCGCTCGAGCTGTAGATGCAGCACGACGACTTCGTCTCGCGCGTGCTCGGCGTCGTCGAGTCCATCCCACCCGGCCACGTCATGACCTACGGGGATGTCGCGGCTGCACTGGGTTCGCGGGCGGCGCGCGCTGTCGGGCAGACGATGGCGTACTACGGCTCGGATGTGCCGTGGTGGCGGGTCATCCGTTCGAGCGGACATCCCGCCGTCGATCACGAATCCCGGGCGCTCGAATACTTCCGAGCCGAGGGCACCCCGCTGCTGTGGTCGACCTCCGGAGCTTTTCGGGTCGACCTCTCCGTCGCCCGCTGGACACCGTAGGGTGAGCGCCGCCTGAGTCGTGCAGTTGCGGAGGATCGCGGCGGCGTGTCGCGACCCGCTGGCTGGCTGCGGCGGCGTGTCGTCCTCCGCAACGGTTCTGGGCACGTTGAGGATCGGGACATCCGACCTCGCCATGCACGCTAGACGAGCGACTCCCGCCAGGCAGCATGCAGCTTCGAGAACCGGCCGGTCCCCGCGATGAGGTCGCGCGGTGTGCCGTCTTCCACGATCCGGCCGTGTTCCATCACGAGCACGCGGTCGGCGATCGCGACCGTCGACAGGCGGTGCGCGATGATGATCGCCGTGCGGTCGGCGAGGAGGGTCAACAGGCCCTCCTGCACGAGCCGCTCGCTCGGGATGTCGAGCGACGCGGTCGCCTCGTCCAGGATCAACACGACCGGGTCGGCGAGGAATGCCCGCGCAAATGAGATCAGTTGACGCTGACCGGCCGAAACGCGCCCTCCACGCTTATTCACGTCGGTGTCGTAACCGTCCGGCAGTCCCTCGATGAACTCATGGGCGCCGACGGCCTTCGCCGCGGCCACGATCTCCTCGATGGTCGCCTCGGGCTTGCCGAGGGCGATGTTGTCGCCGACCGAGCCCGAGAACAGGTAGGCCTCCTGCGTGACCATGACGATCGCGCGGCGCAGATCCTTCGGATGCAGCCGGCGCAGATCCACCCCGTCGAGTGAGACGACCCCGTCACTCGGGTCGTAGAAACGCGAGATGAGCTTCGCGAGAGTGGACTTTCCGGCACCCGTCGACCCGACGAGCGCAATGGTCTGTCCGGCGGGGAACTCGAGGTCGAAGGACGGCAGGATGACGCGATCTGGTGTATACGCGAACTCGACCCCCTCGAACGTCACGCTGCCCTTCGCCTGCCAGAGGTCGATCGGACGCGTGGGGTCGGGAACGCTCGGTCGCTCTTCGAGCACACCGGAGATCTTCTCCAGGGCCGCCGCCGCCGACTGGTAGGAGTTGTAGAACATCGCCATCTCCTGGGCCGGCGCGAAGAACGACCTCGTGTAGAGCAGGGCGGCGAGCAGCACACCGACCGCGAGACCACCGCCCGCGACCCGGAGGCCGCCGACGAGCAGCACGACGCCAAGTGCAACGTTGCCGATGAGCACGAGGCCGGGATCCAGCACGCCGAACAGCTTGATCGTCCTCATGTTGGCCAGGCGGTAATCCTCGACCAGGCCACCGAACTCGGTCTCATTGCGTTTCTCCTTGCGGAACGCCTTCACCGCACGGATGCCGGTCATGGTCTCGACGAAGTGGACGATGAGCCGGGCAGAGGTGGTCCTGGTCGCACGGAATGCCTTCTGCGAGCGCACCTGGAACCAGCGCAGCAGGAAGCCCAAAGGCACCAGCGACCCGAACAGCACGACGCCGCTCCAGAAATCGATGGAGAACAGCGCGACCGCGATGAACGCCATGTACAAACCGCCCTGCACGAGCTGATTGATGCCGGAGTCCAGCAGCTCGCGGATCGAGTCGAGGTCGCTCGTCTGGCGCGCGATGATGCGGCCAGAGGTGTAACTCTCGTGGAACTCGAGGCTGAGCTTCTGAGTGTGCAGGAAGACCCGCTTGCGCAGGTCGATCAGGATCGCCTGACTGATCCGAGCGGTCAGCACGGTGTACCAGGCGATCAGCGCGGCCCCGACGATGCCCGTGAACAGGTAGGCGAAGACGGCGAAGGCGAGCGGCATCCAGTCCTGCTTGATGAGTGCCGGCAGCCCCGTGTCCAGGCCGTACGCGATGAGCGCCGGGCCCGCGACCTGCGCCGCGGTGCTCACCACGACAACCACGATCGTCAGCGTCACCCGCGCCCACAGCGGACGCAGCAACGAGTTCAGCAGCCGCAGCGAACGGTCGCGGATCTGCTTGCTCTCTCTCCTGGTGAAGTCGTCACGTTCTTCACCCTCGACGCCCAAGACGCTCATGCGTCGGCCCCCTGTTCTTCCTGCTCAAGCAGTGCTTCCCGGTGTTCGCGCTTCTCTTCGTCCTCGAGGCTCGAGATGACGAAGCGGTAATGATCGCTCGAGGCCAGCAGATCACTGTGGCGGCCGACGGCCGTGATACGGCCACCTTCGAGCAGGGCGACCCGGTCGGCGAGCATGACCGTGGACGGGCGGTGCGCGACGATCATCGCGGTAGTCGACGCGAGCACACGACGGAGCGCGGCTTCGACCATGGCTTCCGTGTCGACGTCGAGCGCCGACAGCGGATCGTCGAGCACGAGGACCTCGGGATTCGCCGCCACCGCACGCGCGAGCGCGAGACGCTGGCGCTGTCCGCCGGAGAGGCTCATGCCCTCCTCGCCGACCCTCGTGTCGAGCCCGTCCGGCAACTGGTAGACGAAATCCGCCTGGGCGATCTCGAGCGCCTCTGCGAGATCGGCATCCGATGCATCCGGACGGCCGAGCAACACGTTGTCCCTCACCGAGGCCGAGAACAGGGTGGCGTCCTCGAAGGCCATCGCGATGTGTCTCCGCAGTTCGACGCGGGTGAGATCGCGGACATCGACGCCGTCCAGCTTGATCGATCCGCCGGTGACGTCGTATAGGCGGGTGGTGAGCGCGGTCAGCGTCGACTTGCCGGACCCGGTGAGGCCCACGATCGCCATCGTCTCTCCGGGCTCCAGTTCGAGGTCGATACCGTCGAGCAGATCGTCGTACTGAGCCGGTGAATCCTGGTAGCGGAAGTGCACGTCTTCGAAGACCAGCCGACCCTCTGGCTTGGCTATCGTCGTGGGGTCTTCCGGATCGATGATCGCATTGGGTGCGTCCATCACCTCGAAGAAGCGGTCGGCTGCGGTGCGCGTATCGAAGGTCATCGACAACAGGAACCCAATGGACTCGACGGGAAAACGCAGGACGGTGGCGGTCGCGAAGAACGCGACGAGCTGGCCGGCGGTGAGCTGTCCGCCTGCGGCGAGCCACACCCCGCCCAGCAGGCTGAGCCCGAACGTCACGTCGGGGACCAGCAGTAGCCAAAGCCAGATGCCGGCGATCGCCTTGGCCTTCTCGATCTCCGTTCCACGCAGGTCCTCCGCCTGCGAGGCGAAGTTCTTGAGCGCGTGCTGCCCGCGGCCGAAGGCTTTGAGAACCCGGATGCCGTGCACAGACTCCTCGACGGCGGTCGCGAGGTCGCCGGCCTGGTCCTGGCTGCGGCGAGCGACGACCGAGTACTTCTGTTCGAAGAGATAGCCGTAGATCCACAGCGGGATCGAACACACCACGAAGATGATGCCGAGGATCCAGTTGATGGACAACAGGAAGACGAAGCCGATGAGAATGGTGATCACGTTGACGACGAGCAGCACGATGCCGAAGGAGATCCAGCGGCGGATGAGGTTGAGGTCGCTGACCGCACGCGAGAGCAATTGCCCGCTCGCCCAGCGATCATGGAAGCTGACCGGAAGATCCTGCAGCTGCTTGTACAGCGAGTTACGCATATCGGACTCGACACGCGTGCCAGGCTGCAGCACGAACCAGCGCCGGAACCAGATCATCACGGCCTCAAGCACGCCAAGTCCGAGCACGGCGGCCACGGGCCACCAGATCTGGCTCGCGTCACCGCGCTGGAGCGGCCCGTCGACGAGTGCACGGAGCACCTGCGGAATGAGCAGCGCCACGATTGCGGCGATGAGTGCGGAGACCATACCGAGGTAGATGCGCGGCATGGCGGGCTTGGCCCAGGGATAAATGCGGAGGATGGAGGCGAAAGTGCCCTGTCGTTTGGGGTCTGCAGACACGAATGATCCTTGAGCGTTGAGTCGGCGAATGCCGTAAATTTCGAAAGTGGGAGTGGTCGATTGGAATTGCGTGGGGCCGCTGGCCCCGTCGTTACCGGGTTCCGACGAGATACATGGTCGGGAGAACGACAACACGAATCGCGCCTGCAGTTGCGTGAGATGTGGTTGTCATGTCGTCCTCCTGGATATGTATGTTTTTCACACTAGTTGTGGCCGCTGACGTCGCCTCTCAAGAGGCACGCCGACTGGGCAGCCCTACAGGATATGCCAGCGACTTCGCCGCATGCAAGAGAAAGTCAGGAACTTCCGGAAAAATTTAACGACCTCGGCCCCGAGCCATCCATACCGGATTGCTCGGGGCCGAGGTCATGTGACAGCCGTGCGGGCGGTTCAGCCTTGGTTGCCAATCGAGAATTGAACGGAACCGTCGTCGGCGACCTGTGCGTCGAGGACCTTGTCGTCGAGGGTGACGGCCGCATTCTCCTCGAGATAGACCTTGGCGCCTGAGCTTTCGACCACGACGTCCGTTGGTTCAGGCGCCGGTGCGATGGCGACCGCGAAATCGACGGCCCCCACCTCGTCGGCGCTGATCCGCAGACCCGCATTCTGGACATCGGGGGTCCGGCCGGTAATGGTCTTCACAACCGTGCTGGCAGAGTCCGTGAGAGTGAGCATGAATGAGTCCCTTCGATTACGTGGCGAATCGGAGTTGGCTACGCTTCCGCATCGGTCCTCGGCACGCAAGTCATCTCAGGAAACTGTGAGGCTATTCACATGGCCCGGGCGCGGCTAGCGAAGCCGAACCGAAAGGCAGGTGACGCAACCCTCGAGCTTCTCGAACTCACCGATGTCGACCGTCACGACGTGGTAGCCGAGATCGGCGATGAGCGCCGCGCTCTGCGGCGCCGAGCTCGCCATGAGCACGGTATCCGGAGCGAGGACCACTACGGCGACACCGGTCGGCTCTGGCACCGGGAGGTAACGATCGAAGATCGAGGGGTTGTCGACGAGAGTTTCGTGGCCGATGACCGTGCCATCCGGCAGAGCGGTCACCGCGCTCTTCAGGTGCAGCGCCTTTGTGACCGGCACAGCGACGACGGTGTAGCCAAGAGGTGCAACGATGACGCGGAGCTGACGGATGCCCTCGGCGTTCGTGCGCCCTCCGCGTCCGACGTAGACCGTCATCCCGACCTTGAGCACGTCGCCGCCGTCGAGCGTGCCCGGCCGCTCGATGCGGGCGACCGCCAGTCCGAGGCCGCGGATGGTCTTCTCCGCCTCGGCGGTCTCCCCCTGCCGGGATTCAGCGCCTGGGCTGGTGATTACCGCAAGATCGCCGAAGAGCACCACGGCATCCTCGATGAAGACGGAATCGGCCTGGCCGTTGGCCACGGGCACCTCGACGATTTCCCACCCCGCGTCGGCAATGGCCGCGACATAGTTGTCCCACTGGGTATTCGCGAGTTCGACATCGACCGTCGTGCGCTCCAGGTGGGTGAGCTGGCCGTCGGCAAGGTTGTCGGCCGGCGCCCGCACAATGGCGATGCGGCGCGCGCCTGTGCGATCGACAACAATGGCCCGCCACACCGCGTAACCGGCCGTGAGCGTCGCGATGGTCGCGGCGAGCACGATGGGAAGGTTGGGACCGAGCAGGCTGGCGAACAACTGGCCGACGACGACCGCGGAGATGGCGGTGCCGCCGGTGACCACGCTCACCAGCGAACCGATGACCGCAGCAATGACGCCAGCGATGAAACCCGCAACGAGCCGCAGGTACCAGAAGCGGTAGATGCCGACAAGTGCGAAGACGGCGCTCGCGACGAACAGGATGAGGCCCGACGCGAGAAAGAAGTCGACGAGTTGACCGAGCTGAGCGGCCTGGCCCCCGAAGAACAGCACCATCGTCGCGACCAGTGCGATTGCGGCGACGACGACGGCCGAGACGACGGCGGCAGCAAGCCTGCGGAGGAACGGGACGGGGCGTGCGATGGCAGTCATGGTTCACGACCCTATTGGACGAACGCTATGAACGGGCTGTGGCGCGGCTCGCGACTACGCCCAGCCGGTTCCAAGGGACCTCAAGGGCCCCCAAGCGACTCTCGGGGGACAAGAAATCACCTTCCCGAATGGTCGGGGCGTGCTTTCTTGTCCCCCGGGCGGGCTCGGCTCGGGATCGGGGATGGGATGTCGGATAGAGAGACGGGACCGGCTCGGGTAGGAGACGGGATCGGCTAGTGATAGAAGTGGCGCTCGCCCGTAAAGTACATCGTCACTCCGGCGGCCTTCGCCGCCTCGATCGACTCGTCATCATGAATCGAGCCGCCGGGCTGAGCGACGGCCGCAATGCCCGCATCGAGCAGGATCTGCAGGCCGTCGGCGAAGGGGAAGAAGGCATCGGATGCCGCGACCGCCCCCGCGGCCCGCTCACCGGCCCGGCTCACCGCCAGCCGACACGAGTCGACCCGGTTGACCTGTCCCATGCCGACGCCGACGGACGCGCCATCGTGGGCGAGCAGGATCGCGTTGGACTTGACCGCACGCACCGCGCGCCACGCGAACTCGAGGTCGGCGCGAGTGGCGGCATCCGCCTCCCGCCCGGCGACGAGCGTCCAACCGTCCGAGCTGAACCGGTCGAAGACGTCGGGCTGCTGGACGAGCAGGCCACCGCTGATCTGCTTGAACTCCGTGTCTTCGCGGCGGTATCCGGCGGGGAGCTTGAGCAGGCGGAGATTCTTCTTCGTCTGCAGCAGCTCCAGGGCTTCCGGTTCGAAATCGGGAGCGATGACGACCTCGGTGAAGATGTCCTTGACGGTGCGGGCCATCTCGATGGAGACCGTACGGTTCGCGGCGATGACCCCGCCATACGCCGATACCGGGTCGCACTCGTGTGCTCGCAGGTGCGCAGAGGCGATGGCATCTCCCGTCCCGCGCGCCACCGCGATGCCGCAGGGCTGGGCGTGCTTGATGATGGCGACGGCCGGCTCGCGGAAGTCGTAGGCGGTGCGCAGGGCGGCATCCGCGTCCACGTAGTTGTTGTACGACATCTCCTTGCCGTGCAACTGGGTCGCCTGGGCGATGCCGGCCCCGTCCGCAGTGATGTAGAGGGCGGCATCCTGGTGCGAGTTCTCGCCGTAGCGGAGCACCTGCTTGAGGCTGGCGTGCACCTCGAAGACCTCCGGCTCCTCGAAGGGATGCTCGGCACGGACACCGATGTTCTTCGCGAAGAACTCGGCTACGGCGGTGTCGTATGCCGCGGTGTGTGCGAAGGCCTCCCCGGCGAGACGTTGGCGCTGCGCGAGGGTCGTCCCGCCGAGCCGGACGGCCTTGATGATCTGCGCGTAGCTGTCCGGCGAGACGGCGACGGCGACGTTTGCATGGTTCTTTGCCGCCGCCCGCACCATGGCCGGGCCGCCGATGTCGATCTGCTCGATGGCGGCGTCGCCGGTCACCCCAGAGGCGATCGTCTCGACGAAGGGATACAGGTTCACGACGACGAGCTCGAAGGGTTTCACCCCCAGCTCGGCGAGCTGCACTTCGTGGCTTGCCAGGCGCAGATCGGCGAGGATGCCCGCGTGAATAGCCGGGTGCAGGGTCTTGACCCGTCCGTCGAGCGACTCGGGGAATCCGGTGATCTGGGCGACCTCGGTGACGGGGTGACCGGCATCCGCGATCGACTTGGCGGTCGAGCCGGTGGAGACGATTTCCACGCCAGCACCGGCGAGCGCGGCCGCGAGTTCGAGAAGGCCCGTCTTGTCACTGACCGAGATGAGCGCGCGCGCGATCGGGATCGCATCCCGAACCTGGTAGTCGGAGGGGGAATGGGTGGATGAAGACACTGGCGGCTCCTCTAAACATGACCGGACGAAAGGGCTATCCGGCTCGACCCAGGCGAACGGCCGAAACTGGACCCGCATGGCCGTGCCAATGGGATCGGTCGCTCCCCGATGGTTGCCCACCTCAACGCCAGTCGCGACCCGACAAGTCTAAGCGCGCGCGAGCTCGTCGAGCTTGACGACCCCGTTCGCGATATCGAGCACTGCCTGTAGCAGCAGTTCGCGTTCGACGGGCTTGATGCGTTCGTGCAGGGTTGCTTCGGTGTCACCGGGCAACACCGGTACGCGGCGCTGCGCGATGATCGGCCCGGCGTCGATGCCGTTGTCGACGATGATGATGCTCGCCCCCGTCTCGGTCACGCCGGCCGCGAGGGCATCCCGCACCCCGTGAGCGCCGGGGAATTCGGGCAGGTAGGCCGGATGGGTGTTGATGAGGTTGGGACTCAGTGCCGCGATCACCCGGGGCGGCAGCAACTTCATGAATCCGCTCAGGATCACGAGGTCCGGTGTCCAGGCCTGGATCTGCTCGAGAATCGTGTCGCCCCAGGTCTCGCGATCCGGGTAGTTGGAGAGCGCGGCAGCGAAGGTCGGAATGCCGTAACGCTCCGCGTGCTCGAAGCCGTCGGCGTCGCGATCCGCTCCGACGGCGACCACCCTGGCCGGAAACTCCGCGTCTTCTGACGCCTCGAGGAGTGCGCGAAGGTTCGATCCGCCGCCGGAGATCAGGACGACCAGTGAAAGCACCCCCCGAGCCTATCGTGGCGCCGGGTCCTGCTAGCCGGTGCGCGGCGGTCGGCCGACCAGCAGGGCGATCACCGCGGCGACCCCGATCTCGAGGGCGCCGTACGCGCCGACGAGCCATGGCGAGGGTCCGACGTCGACGAGGCGCCCCGGACCGGCGGACCCCGCGGAGATCCAGGCGAGCAGTCCCAGCAGGATTCCGCCGGCGACGCCCATGAGAAGCCCGGTGGCGAGCAGCCACGGCGCCCGACCGGTCGGACCGAGTTCGCGTACGAGACGCGGGCGCAGCACGATCGCGACCACGAAGCCCGCGAGCACGGGAACCAGCAGCCCGAGGAACCCCCAGCCGAGGTCACCGGTCGGCAACGCCCCGAGGATGGGCACGGCGGGGATGGGGCCGAGGCTCGTTCCGAGTGGCCCGACCGACGACCCCGTTCCGATCGCGAAGCCTGGTCCGATCAGCCAGGACGCGGTCCAGATCACGGTGTTCGGCAGGAAGGCGAGTTGGCCGACGGTCACGGCGATACCGCCGAGCACGCCAGCGTGCATGCCCTCATAGAGGGAGATGATCTTCGCATAGCCGAGGAGTAGGAGCACCGCGACCAGCAGCGCCGAGACGACGAACACGACCGAGGTCGCCGCGGCTCCACCGCGCAGGGCGACCATGGCGGAGGCACGATAGTGTGGCCGCCATTGAGCGAACCAGCCGCGGATCCTGCCGGGTCGGGCATCCGCTCGCGTTCCCCTGCCGAGCTCTTCACCGATCACGATACCCAGGGCGAACACCAGGGTCGGCAGCAGGGTGCCCTGCCAGATCGAGGGACGGGCGGATGCGAAGACCGTGCTGAGGGTGATCGCGAGTGACGCGACCGCGAAGGTTCCGATGGCCACCAGGATGCCGAGCCGATGGTGTGGCGTCTCGACGATGCGTCGGCCGGCGCGCACGCCGAGCAGCGCCGTCAGCAGCGCAAAACCAAGCAGGGCGATGGTCAGGATGAATGGAGTGCCTGCCCCGGCAAAACCAAGGCTCGCGGCGATGGCCGGGTTGAGCGTCATCGTGACGTCGACCCCGGAACCCAGCAGCCAGATGTCGGCCGCCGCCCGCCAGAAGACGACCCAGTCGATCTGGAGTCCGTACTGCACGGCCCAGAGGATCGTCAGCGGCACGAGTGGAATGCCCACGCCGATCGCCGCGACGAGCAACGCCTCGAGCGCGGCGAAGAGTGCGGTGAGCGGACGGTTCATACCCGTCGGAGCCTACCGGCTGGGTACCACGCAGCCCGCGTGCCGAACCGGCGTCGCGTGCTTTGCCTTGGGGAAAATTCGGGAGACCCGACCCAGGCGGGTCAGCTCGTCGTCTCCCCCATTTCGCCGAAACCTGACGCGACCAGCTCGCGTACCTTCTCAAGCGCCTCCGCTGCCTGGGGACCGGATGCGGCCACCGTCACCACATCGCCGGTCTTCACCCCCAGAGACAGCAGCCCGATCAGGCTGTTCCCGGCCACCGGCTTCGCCGCGGTCGTCGCGTTCGCGATCGTCACCTTCGCGTCGAACCCCGCCAGCGCGGAGACGAGCGACGCGGCCGGTCGAGCGTGCAGACCATCCGGATTGATGATCGTCAGGTGCTCTCCCTCTTCCGCGGCGGGCGGCGCTTCGACGGGATTCTCCGTCGCAGAACCGCCGAGCATGCTTTGCTTCTGCGCCAGCGCTCCTGTCGCTTCGCGATCAACCTCATCGAGGCTCGCGCCGCCGGCGGCAGTAACGATCGCGGAGATCAGCCCCTCCACGAAGGGCGCGCTCGACAGCGTCACCGGCACCTCAGAGCTCCGAAGTTCGAGTGCCATCTCCGCGCTCATGACCGCCGAGCCGAGGTCCATCATCACGAGTACGCCGTCCGGACCCGCGACCTCGTCGACCGCATCCGCGACCGCGGTCGCATCCGTCCCCGTCACACCCTCGCCGGCGCCCGCCGCGACCGCAATGGCCGGCCGATCACCCCTGACCATCTCGAGCGCAAGGTCGACGGCCGCTTGCGCCAGCGCGGGGCTGTGCGAGACGACAACGATACCGATCACGCGAGCGCTTCGCCGAGGGCCTGGAACAGGTAGGTGGTGGAGGTGGCGCCCGGATCGAGGTGGCCGGCGCTGCGGTCCCCCAAGTAGCTGGCCCGACCCTTACGGGCGACGAGTGGCTCGGTGGTGTCACGCCCCATGGTCGAGGCCGAGAAGGCGGCGGATGCGGCTGCCGCGGCATCTGCTCCCGCGGTCACCTCGGCATCGAAGGCATCGAGGGCGGGCACCATGGCGTCGACCATCGTCTTGTCGCCGACCTCCGCCTTGCCACGCGCGACCACGCCACCGAGCCCCGCCCGCAATGCGGCGCCAAGTGCCGCACCGTCCAGCTCCGTAACCGCACCGGCCGCGGTTCCGAACCGCAGGAAGAAGGTCCCGTAGAGCGGGCCGCTCGCCCCGCCGACGGAGGTCACCAGGGTCATGCCGACGGATTTGAAGAGCTCGTCGACCGCCGCCGCCGGAGTGGCGCCGACCTTTTCCATTACCGCGGTCATGCCCCTGGCCATGTTCGCCCCGTGGTCGGCGTCGCCGATCGCCGAGTCCAGCTCGGTGAGGTAGGTGCGGTTCTCGGTGACCAGCCCGCTGAAACGCGAGAGCCAATCGACGAGCTGTGGAAGAGAGACGGTGCCACCGGGCATGGCGCTAGACCCCCCAGCGAAGTCCGGCCGTGTTGACCGGCGCATCCCATAGTTTCAGGAATTCGTCGTCGGCCCTGAGGAGGGTCAGCGAGCATCCGGCCATGTCGAGGGAGGTGATGTAGTTGCCGACGAGATTGCGGGCGATCGTGACGCCGGCCTTCTCGAGAATCGTGGCCACCTCCCCGTACATCAGGTACAACTCGATCAGGGGCGAGCCACCCATGCCGTTGAGCATGGCGATGACCGGTCCCCCCGTGAAGTCGAGATCGTTCAGGATCGGGTCGACGAGTTGCTGCGCGATGTCGGATGCCGGCGCCAGCGGAACGCGATGCCGTCCTGGCTCACCGTGGATGCCAACGCCCATCTCCATCATGTCGTCTGGCAGGTCGAAGGTCGGCTTGCCTGCGGCCGGGACCGTACAGCTGGTGAGCGCCATGCCCATGGAACGGCCGGATGCGTTCACCCGGCGGGCCAGATCGGCCACGCTTGCCAGATCGCGACCCTCTTCGGCCGCCGCGCCGACGATCTTCTCGAGCAGCACCGTGACGCCGACGCCCCGGCGACCGGCGGTCCAGGTGGAGTCTTCGACGGCGACGTCGTCGTTGGTCACCACGGTCTCGACCTTGACTCCCGCCTCCGCGTCGGCGAGTTCGGCAGCCATCTCGAAGTTCATGACATCGCCGGTGTAGTTCTTGACGATGTGCAGCACGCCCGCGCCGCTGTCGGCGACCTTCGTCGCCTCCTGCACCTGATCGGGTGTCGGCGACGTGAATACCTCGCCCGCGATCGCGGCATCGAGCATCCCGAATCCGACGAAACCACCGTGCAGCGGTTCGTGGCCGGAGCCGCCGCCCGAGATCACGGCGACCTTGCCCGGTTTCGTCGGGTCACCGCGGTAGACGATTCTGTTGGTGTGATCGACCCTGAGCTCCGGATGCGCGGCCGCGACACCCAGAAGGGAATCGGCCAGCACATTCGCCGGGTCGTTGATGAGTTTTTTCACGCTAGGCACCTCTTCCTCGAGTTCTGCTGATCTCAAGTTAGACCGGCGATGCCTGCCGCGCCATAGCACAGATCGCCCGACCTCACCGCGCTTCCCGGAGGGCGACGAACTAGAGCGCCGCGAGCACCTCGCGCATGAGGCCGGCGGTCTCGCTCGGCGTCTTGCCGACCTTGACGCCTGCGGCCTCGAGGGCCTCCTTCTTGCCCTGGGCGGTGCCTGCTCCTGACGAGACGATTGCTCCGGCGTGGCCCATGGTCTTGCCCTCCGGAGCGGTGAAGCCCGCGACGTAGCCGACCACCGGCTTGGTCACGTGAGCCTTGATGTACTCGGCCGCGCGCTCCTCGGCGTCGCCACCGATCTCGCCGATCATGACGATCGCCTTGGTCTCAGGGTCCGCCTCGAACGCCGCGAGCGCGTCGATGTGAGTGGTACCGATGATGGGGTCTCCGCCGATACCGATGGCCGTCGAGAATCCGAGGTCACGCAGCTCGTACATCATCTGGTACGTCAGGGTGCCCGACTTGGAGACGAGACCGATCGGGCCCTTTCCCGTGATCGTCGCCGGGGTGATGCCAACGAGCGACTCACCAGGCGTGATGATTCCGGGGCAGTTGGGGCCGATGATGCGGGTCTTGCCGCCCTTGGCTTTCGCCGTGGCCCAGAACTCCGCGGAGTCCTGGATCGGAATGCCCTCGGTGATGATCACCACGAGCGGGATCTCCGCCTCGATGGCTTCGAGAACTGCGTCCTTGGCGAACGCCGGCGGAACGAAGACGATCGACACGTCGGCCCCGGTCTTCTCGATGGCTTCGGAGACCGCGCCGAACACGGGCAGCTCCACTTCGCCGTGAGTGACGGTCGTGCCGGCCTTGCGGGCGTTCACGCCGCCGACGACCTTGGTACCCGCCTTGAGCATCAGAGCGGTGTGCTTGGTACCTTCGCCGCCGGTGATGCCCTGGACGATGACTTTGGAATCCTTGTTGAGGAAGATCGACATTGTCTTTGCGGTCCTTTACTTCGAAGCCAGTTCGGCGGCCTTGGCGGCGCCCTCGTCCATGGTGTCGGCGAGCGAGACGAGCGGATGTCCCGCGTCGCGCAAGATCTGTCGGCCTTCCTCGACCTTGTTGCCGTCGAGGCGCACCACGAGCGGCTTGTTCGCCTCATCCCCGAGGATCTCGAGTGCCTTGACGATGCCGTTGGCGACCGCGTCACAGGCAGTGATGCCACCGAAGACGTTGACGAACACGCTCTTGACCTGCGGATCGCCCAGGATGACATCCAGCCCGGCCGCCATGACCTCGGCCGATGCTCCGCCCCCGATATCGAGGAAGTTGGCCGGCTTCACGCCGCCCCAGCTCTCCCCCGCGTAGCTGACGACATCGAGGGTGGACATCACAAGCCCGGCACCGTTTCCGATGATCCCGACCTCACCGTCGAGTTTCACATAGTTGAGATTCGAGGCCTTCGCCTTCGCCTCGAGCGGGTCTTCCGCGGCCGTGTCGACGAGCGCCTCGTGGTTCGGGTGGCGGAAGTCCGCGTTCTCGTCGAGCGAGACCTTGCCATCGAGGGCGACGATCTCACCCTCCTCGGTGAGCACCAATGGGTTGACCTCGACGAGTGTCGCATCCTCTCCCTTGTAGACCTCGTAGAGCTTCACGAAGACCGGTGCGACCCTGTCGACCACATCGGCGGGGAACTTCGCGGCGATGGCGATCTCGGTTGCCTTGGCCAGATCGATGCCGACCAGCGGGTCGACCTCGACCCGAGCGAGCGCCTCCGGGCGCTCGACGGCCAGCTCCTCGATCTCCATGCCGCCCTCGAAGCTGGAGAGCGAGAGATAGGAGCGGTTGGCCCGGTCGAGCAGGACGGAGAAGTAGTACTCGGATGCGATGCGTGCGCCGGCAGCGACCATCACCCGCCTAACGGTGTGGCCCTTGATGTCCAGGCCGAAGATGGCCTCGGATGCCGTGGCTGCATCATCCGCGTTGTGAGCGACCTTGACACCGCCGGCCTTGCCACGACCGCCGGCCTTGACCTGCGCCTTGACGACCACCGTGCCGCCGAGCTTCTCGGCGGCCGCCCGGACCTCATCGGGGGTGTCCGCGATGATGCCGGCGAGTACCGGCACCCCGTAGCTTTCAAAAAGGTCTCGGGCCTGGTACTCGAATAGATCCACGCTGCTTTGTCCAATCCGCAGGTCGTTTGTCTGATGGGCCGCTTACGCCGTTGACGTCTGATACCTCGACGCCAAGATAGTTCGACGTCAAGATATTTGGGCCATCAAGAACTCTACCCCCGGCTCGGATGTCGTTCGTTCGTGCGCGCGTGGGCATGGACGAAAGATCGGGAGTTCTTATTCAACCCCAAGGAATGAGCGGTGTTCGCTTCGCGGCGCACAATGGACTCGTGCCACTCACCGATCTCGGAGCCGAAGGCGTGCTGCTCGTCGGCGGCGGCAGAGCGATCCTGCTGCAGCTCGCCAACCCCGCGATCGGGCACGCGGTCGCCGAGCACAGCAATTTCGCGGCCGATCCGCTCCGTCGTCTGCGCAACACCCTCACCTACGTGTACGCGCTCGTCTTCGGCACTCCGGCGCAGATCGCGGCCGTCACCGCGATGGTGAATGAGGCGCATGCGCCGGTGCGGTCGGAGACCTACGATGCCTCGGATGCCCAGCTGCAGCTCTGGGTGGCGGCGACCCTCTACGAGACCGCCACGCGCATCCACGAACGCATCTTCGGACCACTCGGCGATGAGGACGCGGAAAGCGTGTACCGCGAGTACGCCGTCGTCGGCACGGCGCTCGGCATGCCGGCCTCGCTCTGGCCCGCGAACAGGGCGGCCTTCCGTTCCTATTGGGAGGAACAGCTGCCGGGGCTCACCGTCGATGACCGGGTGCGCGCCGTCTCACGACAGCTGCTGCATCCGACGACCGGGCCGCTCTGGATGCGCGCGTCCATGCCCATCGCGAGGCTCACGACGGCGGGGCTGCTCGGTTCCGAGCTGCGGGAGGCCTACGCGCTCCCCTGGGATCCGCACCGCGAGCGCCGCTACGAACGGCTCATGACCGTGACCTCGCGGCTCTACCCGCACATTCCGGCACGCCTGCGCCACTGGCCGAAGGACCACTATCTGCGAAGACTCGGTTAGCAAGGTCTGCTCGGGAGATCCTCTCGAACAACGTCGGAGCGCGAGGCATACTGGGCTCATGGCGGACATGAGCGCGAGGGACGCACTGCGGATGCGGCTCTCGAGCCAGCGCATCGAGCCCGCCACGGCCGGACTCGACGCGGCGGGGGTCGTGCGGCACCTGCTCGCTCTCCAGGCACAGGACTTCGGCCAGGCGCTCTGGGCGATCGGAGTCCGCTCGCCGGGTTCGACCAGGGCCGACGTGCTCGGCGCCCTCAAGCGCGGTGAGATCGTTCGATCTTCCCCGTTGCGCGGCACGCTCTTCTTCGTTGCGGCGGAAGACCTGCGATGGATGCTGCGGATCACCGCCCCTCGCATGATCGCGAGTGCGGCGACCCGTCATCGACAGCTCGGGCTGGACGCGGCGACCCTCGACCGATCCCGAGATATCGCGACCGCGGCACTGACCGGCGGCAGGGCCATGACCCGCGACGAGTTCTTCGCAATCCTCGAGACTGCCGGCATTCCGACGACGGGGCAGCGCGGCTATCACATCATCTGGCACCTGGCGCAGAACGCCATAGTCTGCTGGGGGCCGCCGGCGGGCACGCAGCAGGCGCTCGTCCTGCTCGACGAGTGGGTTCCGCGTTCCCGCGAACTCGAGCGCGACGAGGCGCTCCACGAGTTCGCTGTCCGCTACTTCGCCGGCCACGGTCCTGCCACTCTCAAGGACTTCGCCTGGTGGACCAAACTCACGGTCGCGGACGCGCGGATCGGCGTGGAACTCGCCCGCGATGCACTGACCGAGCTGCGGTTCGACGGCCTGCCGTACTGGGTCGCCACGGCGGAGATCGAGCGCCCAGGCAGCGGCGAGGGAACGCACGCACTTCCTGGCTTCGATGAATACCTGCTCGGCTACCAGGATCGGTCCCTTCCGCTCGCCGCGGAGCATGCGAACCTCATCGTGCCGGGCAGCAACGGCATCTTCCTGCCCACGATCGTGTCTCGAGGGAAGGTGGTCGGCACCTGGCGGCGCGCGATCAAGTCGAACGGCGTGACCGTGACGCCCGAGCCGTTCGGCACCCTCAACAAACGTGAACTCGCCGGTTTCCACCGAGCGGTCCTGGCCTATCGAACCTTCCTCGCCTGAGGCAGGGCCGGCTGTTCTCAGATTTTCTCGATCGGGCTGATCTTGATCAACAGGCGTTTGCGGCCGGCGGACTCGAATTGCACCTCGGCGACGCTCTTCGGTCCGATTCCGGTGACGGCGGTGACCTTACCGTCGCCGAAGTCGATGTGACGGATGCGGTCGCCCGGTACCAGCGTCAGGTCGCCGTTGTCCCGCACCGTGCCCGTCACCTTGTTGGCCCACTCGGTCTTCGGCTGGTTGGCGCGAGCGGCAGCCCTGGCGAGCGCTGTCGCACCCGGCGAACTCGAACGCTCATAGCCTGAGCCGACCCCCGTGAAGCCGTCGCGTCGCGCGTTGAGCGCCCGCGGCTGGGTTCCTCCGCGCGACGTCGCCATTCCGGGTGACTGCCGCCAGTCGATGAGCTCAGGCGGGATCTCCTGCAGGTAGCGACTCGGCATCGCGACGCTGACCTCGCCAAACTGGGCACGGGTCATGGCGAGCGAAAGATAGAGCTTGCGACGGGCACGGGTGATGCCGACATAAAACAGGCGACGCTCCTCCGCCGGGCCGCCGGGCTCGCTCGCCGACATCTGATGCGGCAGCAGTCCCTCCTCGACACCGGTGAGGAAGACGGCCTCGTATTCGAGGCCCTTCGCTGTGTGCAGGGTCATGAGCGAGACGGTGCCGCTCGAATCGTCCAGTTCGTCGGCCGCAGCGATCAGGGAGGTCTCTGTCAGGAACTCGAGCAGCGTGCCCTCCGGGTTCCTTACCCGATACTCGCGTGTCTGCGCGACCAGCTCCTCCACGTTCTCCGCACGCGCCTCGTCCTGCGGGTTGCCCGTGGCCCGCAACGCCTCGACGAATCCAGTCCTCTCGAGCAATGCGATGAGGATCTCCGGCACCGGCGCGGTGTCCGCGACCAGTGACACCTCGTCGAGGACGGCGACCAGCCCGAGCACGGCCGCGGTGATCTTCGGGCCGAAACCCATCTCGTCCGCGTGCCGCATCGCCTCACGCAGAGTGACGCCCTCGCGGTCGGCCCAGTTCTGAAGCGTCGCCTCCGTTACGCCACCGATGCCGCGCTTCGGCACGTTCATGATGCGGCGCAGCGCCATCGGGTCATCGGGATTCGCCACCGCGATCAGGTAACCGAACGCGTCCTTGATCTCGGCCCGCTCGTAGAACTTGGTGCCGCCAAGCACCCGGTATGGCAGTGCGGAGCGGATGAAGATCTCCTCCAGCGCACGCGTCTGCGCGTTGGTGCGATAGAAGACCGCGATGTCGCGATACTCAATGCCCCGCTGGTGCAGCTCGGTGATCTCGTCGGCGATGAACTGCGCCTCGTCGTGCTGGCTGTAGCCGGTGAATCCGACGATCTTGTCGCCGTCTCCCCCGGTGGTGAACAGCTTCTTGTCGATGCGATCGAAGTTGTTGCCGATGACGGCGTTCGCCGCACTGAGGATGTTCTGGGTCGACCGGTAGTTCTGCTCGAGCAGCACCACCTTCGCCCCGACGTAGTCGCGCTCGAACTCGACGATGTTGCGGATGTCCGCCCCGCGGAACGCATAGATCGACTGGTCGGAGTCGCCGACCACGGTCAGCGACGCCGGCTCGAGCGGGCGAGTCGGATGGCTGAGCAGTGACCCGTCGAACCCAGTCGCGCCATCCAGCAGGTCGGTGCGCGGAGTCTGGGTCAGCTCGCGGATGAGCGAGTACTGGGCGTGATTGGTGTCCTGGTACTCGTCGACCAGGATGTGCCGGAACCGACGCTGGTAGAGGGCGGCGACCGCCGGGAAGGCCCGGAACAGGTACACCGTCTGCCCGATGAGGTCATCGAAGTCGAAGGCGTTCGCCGCCCTCAGACTGCGGGTGTATTCGCGGAAGATCTCGAGAAAGATCCGCTCCTGCGGGTCGTTGAAGTTGGCTCCGCGCGCGTAGGATTCCACGTCGCTCAGCTCGTTCTTGAGCTTCGAGATCTTGCCGGCCACCTGGCCAACAGTGAAGCCGAAGGCATCCGCGTCCAACTGCTTGATGATCCGCTTGATGAGCGCCCGCGAGTCGGCGGAGTCGTAGATGGTGAAGTTCTTGCCGTAGCCGAAATGCTCGGCCTCGCGACGCAGGATGCGCACGCAGGCGGAGTGGAACGTCGAGATCCACATTCCCTGAGCCGCCTGGCCGAGGAGGGCCTCGACCCGTTCGCGCATCTCCGCCGCGGCCTTGTTGGTGAACGTGATGGCCAGGATCTGCGACGGCCAGGCTTCGCGCGAATCGATGAGGCTGGCGACGCGCCGCGTGAGCACGCTCGTCTTGCCGGAGCCGGCACCCGCGACGATGAGCAACGCCTGCCCGCGGTACTCCACCGCCTCGCGCTGCTGGGGATTCAGCCCGGCGAGCAGCGGAGACTCTGTCGGCTCAGCCGGATCCAGGATGAAGGTCATAACTGACCCAATTCTAGGCGACGGGCCCGACATCAGAGGCGATCGCGAACCTCGATGGCGAGATCCGGCTGGTCGGCGAAGACCCCGTCCACGCCCATCCGCATCAGGGTCTGGAATTCGCTCTGCCAGTCGCCGAGGTCACCGCCGACCGAACCACGCCGCAGGCCGTCGGGGAGGAATTCGTTCTCCGCACGGAGGGTCCAGCAGAAGACCGAGAGTCCGGCCCCGTGCGCGCGAGACACGACATCCGCACCGCCCTGTTCCAAAAGGATGTGCTTGTCGAGGCTGATCCCATCGACCGAGGTGGCGAGCTCCTGGAGTCCATCGCGGCTCAGGTAGTCGGAGTACCGAAGGGCGTCCGTGCCGTGGGCGGCCACCTGATCGGCGGGTGCGCCGGAGGCCTCCATGAGGAAAACAAGATTGCCCAGCACACCCCGCTCCCGAATCTTCGTCAGCACGGTCTTCTCGAAGCACTCGATCGTGAGGCGACTGTCGCTCCCCCAGCCGACCGCGCTCAACTCGTTGGCGAAGAGTTCGTCGAGCGGCAGGCCGATCGACTCGAAGTAGGTCGCGTGCTTGATCTCGGCGACCATGCCGACGCGGCGGTCGGTAGCGTCGAGCAGGTCGAGGAGGTCGGTGAGCCTCAGGATGCCCTGCTCACCCGCATACCTCACGTTGGCCGTGCGGATTTCCGGTAGCCGCTCCATCGCACGGAGTGTGCTGAGCTCGGCCCAGGTGAAATCCTCGGTGAACCAGCCGGTGAGTTCCTGCCCGTCGATGACCTTGGTCGCGCGGCGGCTGGCGAACTGGGGATGAGCCGCGACATCCGTCGTCCGGGAGATCTCGTTCTCGTGGCGCAGAACGAGAATGCGGTCTTTCGTGGCGACGATGTCGGGCTCGACCGCATCCGCACCCTGTTCGAATGCCAGTTCGTAGGCCGCCCGCGTGTGTTCGGGACGATAACCGCTGGCACCACGGTGGGCGATCACGAGGGGGACGGGGGTCACAGCACAACGCTACGCGATCGTCCAGCACAACTCTTGATAGCCTGCGCGCATGGCGAATTGCGCGAACTGTGATGCGGCGCTCGACCCGGGATGGAAGTTCTGCGTCCGCTGCGGTGCGCCCATCCGGCGAGGGATCGTCGAGCCGATCCCGGCAGCGATACGCCCTCCCGAGGAAGGCGAGACCGCTGAGCCGCCGAAGGACCGCTCGACGCTGATCGGCGTCATCGTCGCCGTCGTCGGTGTCGTCCTCATCATCATCGTCGCAATCGTGGTGTTCTCGTCGCATGGCTGACGGATGGCACGAGCCGACCTCGTTGCTCCCTTTGCGCTGGGGCGGCTATCGCAGTCGTTATGTCGCGGCGCTAATCCTCGTCCTCGCCGGTGCGCTCCTTGTTCAGGCGACATCCGTGTACACCGATTATTTGCTCCCCATCGGGCTTGCCGCCCACATCACCGGGTGGCTGATCCTCCCCGCGCGCGGCTTGCGCCGACTGGCCGCCGCGCTGCCGAGTGCGCTCATGGTCGGTGCACTTCTTTTCGGCTCGATCGCGTGCGTGCTGCTGATCGGGCCGCTCGCGCTCTGGTTCTACCTCCGACAGCGGCCGGCGGCCAGCTATCTCACGACGCTGCTGCCACTCATCAGCGGCCTCGTGCTCGCCCAGCTCTACCCCCAATACGGCGACGGAGGCATCGTCGTGGCGGTCTCCCTCATCGTGATTGCCGGTTCCGCGTGGCTCGCCCGGTCCATCGCGAAAAGGCGGCAAATCCCCAGCAATTCGGATGCCCGCCTCCGGTAAACTCGGTACATGGCATCCTCCAACCCTGCATTCAACAACTCCCCAGCGTTCTCTGAGCGAGCCAGCACTGCGGCGAAGCTGACGAGGAACACGATCCCCTCCTCCGAGAGCATGACAGCAGAGCAGCTGACCGAGCTCTACAGCCAGCCCTCCGCGACCCCGGCACAGACCGACCGCATGAGCTACGAAGACACGATGGTGAAGATCGTTACGACCTTCGCCATCCTCCTGGTCGGCGCCGCAGTCGGCTGGTTCATCCCGGTTCTGGCGCTACCCGCCGCTCTGGTCGGATTCGGCCTCGCGCTCGTCAACATCTTCAAGAAGAAGCCGTCACCAGCTCTCGTCATCGCATACTCGGCAGTCGAAGGCATTTTCATCGGTGGCATCACGGTATTCTTCGAGTCCCGTTTCCCCGGCATCGCCGTGCAGGCGGTCATCGGAACCCTCGCCGTCGTCGGCGTAACGCTCGCTCTCTTCGTCAGCGGCAAGGTCCGCGCATCGAAGCGGGCCACCAAGGTCTTCCTGATCGCGATGATCGGCTACGCCGTGTTCTCGGTCATCAATCTCATCCTCATCGCGACAGGCATCAACAGCGACGCCTTCGGTCTCAGCGGTAGCGTGCAGATCTTCGGAATCCCGCTCGGCGTGATCCTCGGCCCGCTGGTGATCATCATGGCGGCCTACTCGCTGGTGCTCGACTTCGACAGCATCAAGACCGGCGTGCAGCGCGGAGCTCCCCGCGTCTACGGTTGGATCGCCGCCTTCGGCATCATGGTCACCGTCGTCTGGCTCTACCTTGAGATCCTGCGCCTGCTGGCGCTCCTCCGTCGCTAGAGCCCTGCCTCTGCGGGTTGAGTAGGTGCCCGCAGCATCCGCGCTCCGTTTTGTCGTCCGCGCGCACGCTGTAACCGCAGCGCGGATAACAAAACACCGCGCGGATGACGATCCGCTCGACACGCGAGGTGGTCGTTCACAGAATTAGTCGCGCCAGCCGAGCGGCCTCGCCACCTGCTCCACGATGGTCTCGAGCAGGTGGGCGTTGTAGTCGACACCGAGCTGGTTCGGGACGGTGACGAGCACGGTGTCCGCGGCCTGCACCGCGGCATCCGTTGCGAGGTCGGCGACGATCTCGTCGGGCTCGCCGACGTAGCTCTTGCCGAAGCGGGCAAGGCCGCCGTCGAGGTGACCGACCTGGTCTTCGCTGTCGCGTTCGCGACCGAAGTACTCCCAGTCTTTCTGGGTTGTGAGCGGCAGGATGCTGCGGCTCACCGACACGCGCGGCTCGCGCTCGTGGCCGGCCGCCGCGAAGGCCTCGCGGTAGATGGCGATCTGCTCCGCCTGGAGTTCGTCGAACGGGACGCCCGTGTCTTCGGTGAGGAGGGTCGAACTCATGAGGTTCATGCCCTGCTCGCCCGTCCACTTCGCGGTCGCGCGCGTTCCTGAACCCCACCAGATTCGGTCCGGCAGTCCGGGGGACAGTGGCTGGATGGCGAGGAGTCCCGTGCGTCCGGTCATCTGCGGGTTGGCGGCAGCGACACCGGCGCCGGCAATCGCTGCCCGGAAGATCTCGGTTTTCGTGCGCGCGTCATCCGCATCCGTCTGTCCATCGGCGGGTACGTAGCCGAACGACTCGTAGCCGTTGAGCGCCGTCTCGGGTGAGCCGCGGCTGATGCCGAGCTGCAGTCGTCCCCCGCTGATGAGGTCGGCGGCCGCGGCATCCTCTGCCATGTAGAGCGGGTTCTCGTAGCGCATGTCGATCACGGCCGTGCCGATCTCGATCGTCGACGTGCGGGCGCCGATGGCGGCGAGCAGCGGGAACGGGCTCGCCAGCTGCGGGGCGAAGTGATGCACTCGCACGTAGGCGCCGTCGATGCCGAGTTCTTCCGCGGCGACCGCGAGTTCGATCGTCTGCACGAGCGCGTCCCGCGCCGTACGTGCTACCGAGCCGGGCACGGGCTGGTAGTGGCCGAAGGAGAGAAAACCGATGCGCTTCACTGTGGGTTCAGCGTATGCCGTGCACGGGGTATTCCCCCGGACGGCTGCGGCCGACTAGCTGATCGATCGAATCATCCAACGTTCCGGATTGGGCAACGCCTCGAAGCCGAACTTTTGATACAGGCCGTGAGCATCCTGAGTGGCAAGGAGCATACGTTTCAGTCGGAGCGGCTCGAGAAACGTATGGACGCCCTCGATGAGGGCGACGCCCAGCCCGCGACCGCGAGCCGACGGGTCCACGAACACGTCGCACAGCCACGCGAAAGTCGCTGAGTCCGTGACGATCCTGGCGTAGGCGACCTGCCTTCCGGTCGACTCGTCGAAGATCCCGAAGTTCAGTGAAGAGTCGATCGCAGCCTCCTGCACCACTCGCGATCGACCGAGCGCCCAGTAGGCCTCAGTACTGAGCCACGCATATACGAGATCTCGATCGAGGTCGTTGATGTCGCTGGAGAATCGATAGCCGTGCGGAACCATCGTTCGATTATGGCCCATCGTCAGCCGAGTCGACCAGCTCAGCCGAGGGCGCACGGGGCTGCTGCGTTCAGCCGACTTCTGCCGGAACCCGCACCTCTGCCACCGGCTCGACCACGACGCGTGCACGTCGAGCCGACGGCACGAGGATCGAGACCAGGGCTGCGACGATGGCGAAGGAGGCGAGCACGACGAACCCTGCCGTGTATCCGGCTTCGAGCGGCAGACCGTTCGGATCCACGTTGCTCGTCACGACCGTGCTCATGACGGCTGTGCCGATCGCACCGCCGATGGTGCGCACGTTGACGCTCATGCCGCTGGCAGCACCCGTCTGGTTCGGCGGCACCGCCCCCACGATGAGGCTCGACATGGCCGAGTAGGCCAGCCCGAGTCCCAGGCCGAAGAGACCCGACGTGACCGCGACCTCCCAGGCCACCGCGTGGAAGAAGACGAACAGCGCGCCAGCGACCGCGACGAGACCCGAACCGAGTGCCAACTGCATCTTGAGACTGAGCACCGGGGAGATGGGGCCGCTCAGGAAGCCGGTAATGGCCATCGTGACGAGCATGGGCAGCAGGAGCAGGCCGCTCTCGGTGATGGTCACGCCGAATCCATAGCCGGTGCTCGTTGGTGTCTGGGTGAACTGCGGCAGGAACGCGTAGGTCGAGAACATGCCGGCGCCGAAGAGGAGTGCGACGAGGTTGACGGTCCAAACGCCGGGGAGTCGCATCATCCGCATGTCGATCACCGGGTTGCCCGAGCGGTATTCGACGAATACCCACAGCGCGATGAGGATGGCGGCAAGCGCGAACAGGCCGATCACGATCGGTGATCCCCAGCCCCAGACGTGCCCCTCGCTGAGCGGCAGCAGGAGCGCGACAAGCCATCCAGCCAGGAGCGCGGCACCGAGCCAGTTGATACGTCCACCGGACCGCGCGCGGGACTCGGGTACCAGGAAGAAGGCGAAGACAGCGACGATCGCGGTGACGGCCATCGGGATCCAGAACAGCCAGCGCCATCCGAGCGCACCGACGATAGGCCCGGCGAGTACGACCCCGAGGCCTCCGCCGACAGCGATGATGGCCGAGATCGCGCCGACCGCGGAGGGAACGCGACGAGCGGGGAACTCGTCCCTGATGATGCCGAAGGCGAGCGGGAAGATGGCGCCGCCGAGTCCCTGGATGACTCGCGCGATGACAAGCACACCGATGGTCGGGGCGATGGCGGCGACCAGATTGCCGAGAACGATAGCGGCCAGCGCGATCAGCAGTGTGCGTCGTTTGCCGACCATGTCCCCCACCCGTCCGAGGATCGGGGTGGCAATGGCGGCCGACAACAGCCAGGCCGTCAGCACCCAGGTGACCGTCGACTGACTGGTGCTGAGGTCACGCTGGATGGTGGGCAGCACAGGGTTGATCAGCGATTGGAGGAGGGAGAAGGATGCGGCCGCTGCAGCCAGCACCCCGAAGATGAGGGCCGGGGCGGTTCTGGTACGTGTTGACATGGGTGTCCTTTCAAGCGCGGGCAGCACTCTTCACTCGCGCTCTGGCGAGTGGTAAAGTGGAGGGGTACCTCCAATTATATGGAGGCACCCCTCCACTTAGCAAGTGAAAGTTGATGATGTCTGACGCACCCCGCGCTTCGGTAGCGGCGCCCCGGCCGCTCAGGGCTGACGCGCGCCGCAACTTCGAAGCCGTGCTCGCCGCAGCCAAAGACTCTTTCGCTGAGAACGGTCCGGATGCCTCTCTCGAGGAGATCGCGCGACAGGCTGGTGTCGGCATCGCAACCCTCTACCGCAACTTCCCCACTCGCTCGAGCCTCATCGAGGCGGTCTACTTCGATGAGGTGGAGGCACTCTGCCGCACCGCCGAGGATCTCGCCGACCTGCCGCCGTGGGACGCACTCGTGGGCTGGCTGCGCCGCTTCGTCGCCTACCTCGCCACCAAGCGTGCCCTGATCGAAGGCCTCAACCGCGATTCTGACATGTTCCGCAGCGCGAAAGATGCCATGTATGGCACCAGCGAGCCTCTGCTGGTTCGGGCCCAGAAGTCAGGCGACGTCCGCGACGACGTGGGCATCGCCGAGATGATGCTCCTCGTACACGGCCTCATGTCGGTCAACTACGCCTCGGACGACCAGCGTGAGCGCGTGCTCGGGCTGGCCCTCGACGGGCTCCGGCCGCCACGGGTAACCGCCGGCAGCGAGGTGCGCTAGATCCAGGCCAAGCGACCAGACTGGACCTGTGGACTTCGCAACGAACCCGATCGACGGCGCGCACATCGCCTACCGCACTACCGGAACCGGACCGCCGATCGTCATGGTCCACGGCACGGCGCTTTCGCAGGCGATCTGGCGCGGCTTCGGCTACGTGCGCGACCTGGCCGTCGACCACACCGCGATCACCCTCGATCTGAGAGGTCACGGCCGCAGTGACAAGCCGCACGAACGGTCCGCTTACCGCATGGACCTCTTCATCGCCGACGTGCTTGCCGTACTCGACGAACTCGGCATCGACCGCGCACACTACCTCGGCTACTCGCTCGGTGGGCGGGTCGGTTTCTCCCTCGCAGCCACCAGCCCGGAGCGGATGCTGAGCCTGATCAGCGCGGGAGGAGCACCGCGTATCGGCAGCGGCAGCTTCGATCGAGTGTTCTTCCCCGGATGTGTCGAGACCCTCGAGACCGGTGGCATGGCGGCCTTCCTCGTGGGCTGGGAGGCCCATTCCGGCACTTTGGACGCGACCACGCGAGCCGCTTTCGCCGCGAACGATCCGATCGCCCTCGCGGCGTACATGCGCGAGGCCGACAGCGACGAAGGAGTCGCGGATGCCGCGCTCGCCGGCATCCAGCTGCCAACGCTGCTGATGGTGGGTTCCCGCGATGGCGAGCGCCTGCCTTCGGCCGAGGCCGCTGGGGCGGTGATGCCGAACGCCACTCGGCGAATCCTGGACGGGGCGACACACGCCGACACGCTGCGGCATCCGGAGGCGCTACCGGCGATCCGTGAGTTCCTTAGACGACTCTGACCAGCAGCACTACCCTGCCATATAATCGTTAACATGGCAGATCTGATGGCGAGTCGTGCTGAGACCTCGACTCTGAGCGCCGAAGGGCGCGTAGTTGTTCCGGCGAGCATTCGCAAAGCATTGGGGCTTGAGCCTGGAACGATCCTGACCTTCCGCGTTGAGGGCAACGACGTGATGCTGACCACGCGCGAAGCCGCAATCGCAAAGCTGAAGAAAATGTTCGCCGAGGTGCGTACCGATTCGGGAACACTGCTTTCGGACGAGCTCATCGCTGAACGCCATGCGGAAGCAGCACGCGAGAACGAGGACGACTCGTGAATGTGATCGATGCTTCCGCTGTGCTCGCGGTAATCCGTGATGAACCGGGCTCCACCGCTGCTCTGCCATATTTCGATAGCTGCCTGATATCTGCAGTCAATCTGGCCGAGGTTCTCCAGAAAGCGACGCAATACGGCATGGACACGGGACTCGTTCGAACACTGCTGGGTGAAACCGAAATCGGTGTGGTGCCATTCGACGATGAGATGGCCGAGTCAACCGCCCGACTCTGGCCACTGACGAGGCACAATGGCCTCTCGTTAGCGGATCGCGCCTGCCTGGCGCTCGCGGAAGCAGCCAACGGCATCGCCGTCACCACGGACAAGGCCTGGGCAGAACTCGACCTGCCAGGCATCGACATCCACGTGCTGGCGCGGTAGAGCCTGCCCGACAATGCTCGGGGCCAGACGATCACCGGGCCGGCCGTCAGTTTCTCTTCAGCTCCTCGGCGAGCATCACGATGATGCCGCTGGGACCGCGGACGTAGCTGAGCTTGTAGATGTCTTCATAGGTCGCCACGCCGCGAAGCGGAAAACATCCGTGCTTCGCGGCTATCTCGAGGGCTTTGTCGATGTCGTCGACTGAGAAAGCGACGCGGTGCATGCCGATCTCGTTGGGACGGGTGGGCTCCGTCTCGATGGCGTCGGGGTGGATGTACTCGAAGAGCTCGATCCGACCATGACCGTCTGGCGTCTGGAGCATCGCAATGTTGGCGTGGTTGCCATCAAGGCCGACAGCAGTGTCGGTCCACTCACCACTGACCGTGTCACGGCCGACGATCGTGAGACCGAGGTCGGTGAAAAAGGAGATCGTCGCTTCGAGGTCGCGAACGGCGATGCCGACATTCTCAAGCTTGATGGACATGCGTTTCATGCTACCGAGCCGGGCCGATTAGCTCCGGTAGCAAGCCGGGTGAATCAGCGCGATGTCGTCGATACCCTGCGTGCGCCATTACCTGCCGCCGCGTCGCGCACTCGGCGACCGGCGCCACTAGTAGGCGCCGGCTGAACCCCTGTCTACTCCCACTCGATGGTCCCCGGCGGCTTGGACGTGACATCCAGCACGACCCGGTTGACGCCGGCGACCTCATTGGTGATGCGGTTCGAGATGCGGGCAAGGACGTCGTAGGGCAGTCGCGTCCAGTCGGCGGTCATCGCATCCTCGGACGACACGGGCCGCAGCACGATCGGATGGCCGTAGGTGCGGCCATCGCCCTGCACGCCGACCGAGCGGACATCGGCGAGCAGCACGACGGGGCACTGCCAGATCTCCTGGTCGAGACCAGCGGCGGTCAGCTCGGCGCGAACGATGGCGTCGGCCGCACGCAGCAGCTCGAGCCGGTCGCGTGTGACCTCGCCGACGATGCGGATGCCGAGGCCAGGTCCGGGGAACGGCTGGCGGCCGACGATGACCTCCGGTAGGCCCAGCTCCCGGCCGATCGCGCGGACCTCGTCCTTGAACAGGGTGCGCAGCGGCTCGACGAGTGCGAACTGGAGATCATCGGGCAGGCCGCCGACGTTGTGGTGGCTTTTGATGTTGGCAGTGCCGGTGCCGCCGCCGGACTCCACGACATCCGGATACAGCGTGCCCTGCACGAGGAACTCGATCGGTTCGCCATCCGAAGCCGCCTCGAGAACGAGGTCGGATGCCGCGGCCTCGAAGCTACGGATGAACTCACGCCCGATGATCTTGCGCTTCTGCTCCGGATCGGTCACGCCCTCCAGCGCGTCGAGGAATTGGTCGACGGCGTCGACGGTGACGAGGCGGACGCCGGTCGAGGCCACGTAGTCTTCCTCGACCTGGCGGCGCTCGTCCTGCCGGAGGAGCCCGTGGTCGACGAAGATGCAGACGAGCTGGTCGCCGACCGCCTTGTGCACGATCGCGGCAGCGACGGCGGAGTCCACCCCGCCGGAAAGCCCGCAGATGACCCTGGCCGAGCCGACCTGCTCGCGAATCCGCAGGACCTGTTCGGCAATGACGTTGCCGCTATTCCAGTCACCGGGGATGCCGGCGGCATCGTGGAGGAAGTTCTCGAGCACGCGCTGGCCGAATTGCGAATGCTTCACTTCCGGGTGCCACTGCACGCCGTACATCCGCTTCTCATCGCTGGCGAAGGCGGCAACCGGGGTGGAGGCGCTCCACGCCAGTACGTCAAAGCCGTCGGGCGCCTTGGAGACGGAGTCACCGTGGCTCATCCAGGCGGTCTGCTCTTCCGGCTGGCCGCTCAGCAGCCGGCCCCCATCACCCTGGAGGTGCACGGCAGTCGAGCCGTACTCGCGCAGGCCGGTGTTCGCGACCTCGCCGCCGAGCTGCTGCGCCATCACCTGGAAGCCGTAGCAGATGCCAAGCACCGGGATGCCGAGCTTCAGAATGCCGGGGTCGAGAGTCGGCGAGCCGTCTTCGTAGACGCTCGATGGACCGCCGCTCAGCACGATGCCGGAGGGATTCCTGGCGGCAACCTCCTCCGCGGTGATCGTGTGTGGCACGATCTCCGAGTAGACGTTCGCCTCGCGCACGCGACGTGCGATCAGTTGGGCATACTGGGCGCCGAAGTCGACGACGAGTACGGGCTGGTGATCCGTCTGGCTAATTGCTGACCTCCACGACTGCGGGTGCTTCGAGTCCGGCGAGTTCACGCACGACGCGACGCGAGATGAAGTGCTCGACGATGAACGACAGGAACGGCACGACCCCACCGAGGGCGATCTGGATGAAGCGGCCGAACGGCCAGCGCATGTAGCTCCACAACCGGAAATCGCTGAACAGATAGACGACGTACAGCCAGCCGTGCGCGATCAGGATGCCGGTGCTCAGGTTGACCGCGCGCACGGAGCCCACCGGCACGAGGGCCAGGAACCCCTGCGATCCGCCGAGCTCGATCTCTCGCTGAATGGGCGTGTACTTGAGCACCATCTCGGTCACGAGCAGCAGAAGCAGCGTTCCGGTGACGTAGGCGAATACTCGGTAGAACTTCAGAGCCCCGCGGATTTTCGGGATGTCGGAAACCTTGGGACGCAGAGCCATGGGCCTAGTTTACTTCCGCTGTTTCCGCCGATTGTGCCTCTTCCTGTTCGCGCTCCCAGGCGTCCTTCACCAGGCGATACCAGAGGAAGAGCGCAAAGCCGGCAAAGACGACCCACTCCGCGGCATAGAAGACGTTGAGCAGGTTGAGTTCGACGCTGGTGTCCGGCGCGGGCGAGTCGATGAGCGCGAGGCCGCTCGGGTGCGCCGAGTCGACCAGGTAGCCGCTGTAGACACCGGCCGGATCGGCGACCTTCCAGAGGTTGATCATGGAGCCGGCCGACAGCGTGCTCAGTTTGCCGTGCTCGAAGTCGCCGTCCTGCGGCCCTTCGTCAGGAAAATAGCGTCCGCTCACGGTCACGCTTCCCGAGGCCTGCGAACCCGACAGTCCCCGGAGCACGGATGTCGCGTCCGACCGGTTCTGCGCCCAGCCGAGGGCGACGGTGAGCCCCGCCGGACTCCCACCATTGACCTGGGCGGCGAAGTGGCCGACCACCCAGTATCCGGTGCGACCGCCGTTGACGCGATCGCTGACGAGCAGATAGTCGTCCGGCACCCAGGCGCCCGTCACCCTGACGAGCTGGGCGGCCGCGGCATCCGTGGTCGACGTCTGCGGCTTGGCGATGGAGTCCAGGGCGACCACGGCCTCAGTGTCGCGAGAGACGACGGTGCCCGTCGAGACGCTCCTGGCGAGCTGCCACTGACTGAGTGCGGCAAACACCGCCGCGAGCAGGAGCGCGAAGACGAGCGCCGCGATCCACCGAGGGCGCCGTGCGACCGACCACATTTCCTAGTACTCCGGATCTCTCTTGCGTTCGGTCTGTTCGTCCGATTGCTCCATGGCCTGTTCGATCAGACGATCGGCGGCTGTCGACGCCTCCTCCGGCTCGCCGGCATCCATGCCGACCGTGGCCGCTTCGACGAGTGCGATGTTCTCCTCGATCATCGCATCGCGAGGCTTCGGGTTCACCGCGGGCCTGCCTCTGGGGCGAAGGTAGCGGTTGCCGAATTTGGCCGAGTTGGCGGCCAGGACGGGACCGACGATCGCCATGATCAGCACGTAGAGGCCCGCGAACGGTGTCAGCCGCTGATCGAGCCCCGCCGCGGTCGCAAGCGTGGCGAGGATCAGGGCGAATTCGCCACGATTCTGCAGCATTGCACTCGCGTTGAAACCCTCGGCCGGCGTCAGCTTGTTGAACCAGGCGATGAGCTGGCCGCCGAGGGTATTGACGACGAGCGTCATGACCACAGCCACGACGACGGGGATCGCCACGCCGCCGAACGTCGACGGATCGAGCGCGAGGCCGAAGTTGAGGAAGAAGAACGCGCCGAAGACGTCGCGGAGCGGCAGCGCAAACTGTTCGATCCGGGTGCGGAATCGCGTCGCCCCGAGGACGAGGCCGATCAGGAAGGCACCGATCGCGTCGGAGACGCCGAGCAGCTCGCCGATGCCGCCGAAGGCCACCGCCAGACCGAAGAACAGGATGGTGAAGAGCTCGTCGTCCCTGGTCTGCACGAGCCGCGAGACGACCCTGCCGCCCCAGCGAGCGAGCATGAACATCACGACCAGGAACGTGAAGGAGATGGTGAGCTGCAGCACGATCGGCCAAAAGCCGCTTTCCCCGCCGAGAACCACGGAGATGATCGCGAGGTAGATGGCGACGAAGACGTCCTCGAGCACCATGATGCCGAGGATCGCCGGCGTCTCACGATTGGCGAGACGCCGGAATTCGATGAGCAGTTTGGTGACGATCGCGCTCGAGGATGTCGCCGTCATCCCCGCGATGATGAGCGCTTCGCGACTACCCCAGCCGACCCACATTCCGAACCCGAACCCGACGGCCATGTTGATGAGAATGCGCGTCCCCCCGGAGAGCAGGAGGGCCTTCACATTGCCGTAGAACTCATCCTGGTCGAACTCGAGCCCCAGGCTGAAGAGCAGAAAGATCAGTCCGAAGACGGCGACCAGTTCGACATCCGCCGACTTGAAATTGAGTGGGAAGAGATGGAAGTGCGGGCTCGCGATGAGCCCGACCAGCATGTAGATGGGGATGGCTGGCAGGCCGATCCTCTTGCCAAGGCGGCCGAGGACATAGGCAATGACGAAGAGCAGACCGAGGACGAGGAGTTCTTCACCCAGGTGCATGCGCTACTCCCCGGGCGGAGAGTCGACCGACACCTTCTGGGGCAGTTCCCCGGTGCGATAGAAGTTGAACGCCTTCGCGACCTTCTCGGGAGAGCCCGCGACCACGAGGGTGTCGCCGGGAAAGACCTTGAAGTCGTCGGCCGGGGCCGGGTTGGCGGACTCTCCGCGCACGACCGCGACCACGGTGAGCCCCACGACACCGTGGAGGGCGAGGTTGCCGAGCTGCTGGCCGGCGATGTGGTCGTCATAGTCGACGGTGAACCAGTCGATACTGAGGCCGGGGATCTGGTCGAGCTTGTCGAGTCCTTCGGTGATGCGCGTTCCACCGAGAAGCTCTGCGAGGGTGTGGGCCTCGTCTTCGCTCAGACGCAGGGAGACCTTGTTGGCATCCGATCCGTCTTCTTCATCGGCGAAGGTGATCAGGTCGCTGTGGCCAGAGCGGTGGGTGATGACGCCGGCCTTGCCGCCATCGGCGGTGACGAAGGTGTGCAGAACACCCACTCCGGGAAGCTTGACCCGACGTACGTCGACCATGAAATGACTCCTTGAAACTTGGGATTCATCCCAGTCTACCGGGCCCTCCCCCGCCACTCGCAGGCGTTCGCGGGCGGCGGAGTTGCCGCACGCACCGCGCGCGACGCTACTTCGCGCTGATGATGTCCGGCGCCTCGAGCCGCACGCGGTCGGCCGACTCGTCGTCGGGCTCGAGCTGGCTCGCGCGCTCGGCGGCCACACGCTTGAGGTAGTTGTTGACCTCGCGATCGAGCCGCTCCGCATCCCAGCCGAGCACCTCGCCCATGAGTCTCGCCGCGACGGGCGCGGCAGAGACTCCGCGGTCCCAGGCCTCGATCGAGATCCGGGTGCGGCGAGCGAGGACGTCCTCCAGGTGCAGAGCGCTTTCGTGGGTCGCCGCGTAGACGACCTCGGCTTCGAGGTAGTCATCGGCGCCGGGAAGCGGATTGCCGAGCGACGGCGTCTCGCGGATGAGGTCGAGCAGTTCATCCGTCAGCACGCCGTAGCGGTTGAGCAGATGCTCGATCCGCACCTTGTGCACCCCGAACGCTCTGGCGATCTTCGCGCGCTTGTTCCACGCGGCCTGATACCCCTCGGCACCGAGCAGACCGATGTCCTGGGTCACGCTCTTCGGGACGTTGGCGTCGAGAGCCGAGACGGCGGCATCGATCGCGTCTTTCGCCATGACGCGGTAGGTGGTCCACTTGCCACCGGCGATCACCACCAGTCCGGGAACGCTGTGCGCCACGAGGTGTTCGCGCGACAGCTTCGACGTCTGCTCCGACTCACCGGCGAGCAGCGGGCGCAGGCCCGCGTACACGCCCTCGACGTCTTCGCGTGTCAACGGCACCGCGAGCACCTTGTTGACGTGTTCCAGGATGTAGTCGATGTCTGCCGCTGTCGCCGCTGGGTGAGCCTTGTCGAGATGCCAGTCGGTGTCGGTCGTCCCCACCAGCCAGTGGCGGCCCCACGGGATCACGAAGAGCACGCTCTTCTCGGTGCGGAGGATGAGCCCCACCATCGACTGGAACCTGTCACGCGGCACCACGAGGTGCACGCCCTTGGAGGCCCTGACCTTGAACTGACCGCGTTCTCCCACCATTGACTGGGTGTCATCCGTCCACACACCGGTGGCGTTGACGACCTGCTTCGCCTTGATCTCGAACCGCTCGCCTGTCTCGAGGTCGTGTGCCTTGACGCCGACGACGCGCTCGCCGACCTTGAGAAAGCCCTCGACCCGCACGCGGCTGGCAACGTGCGCGCCGTAAAAGGATGCCGTGCGCGCGAGCGACGCGACATAGCGGGCGTCGTCGACCTGAGCGTCGTAATAGGTGATGCCGCCGATCATCGCGTCATGGGCGAGGCTCGGAGCAGCACGCATCACCTGACCCCTGGTGAGGTGACGGTGGTGCGGCACGCCGGGAGGGCGGCCGCCCGTGTAGCTGAGCACGTCGTAGAGCAACATGCCGGCACCGATATATATGCGTTCGAAGAAGCGCCTGTTGAGCGGATAGAGGAAGCGCACCGGCTTCACCAGGTGCGGGGCGATGCGCTGCAACAGCAGACCGCGCTCCTTGAGCGCCTCGCGCACGAGGCGGAAGTCGAGTTGTTCGAGATAGCGGATGCCGCCGTGCACGAGCTTGGACGAGCGACTCGACGTACCGCTGGCCCAGTCCCGCCCCTCCACCATGCCGACACTCAGGCCTCGGGTCACGGCGTCCAGCGCGCTCCCCGTTCCGACGATGCCGCCGCCGACGACGAGAATGTCCAGTTCTTTCGTTTTCAGAGCGGCGATGGCCGCGAGACGCTCCTCCGGCCCAAGTTTTGATGAGCGCGTTACCGTCTTGAGTTTGGCCATGACTGCCTCCGTCGTGTTACTTGTGGTACGGGGCAACAACCACTTCGACCCGCTGGAATTCCTTGAGATCGGAGTATCCGGTTGTCGCCATCGACCGGCGCAGGGCGCCGACTAGGTTCACTGTGCCATCCGCGACTGTGGATGGCCCGAAAAGGATCTCCTCGAGCGGAGCGACCGAGCCGACCTCGACCCGGTTTCCGCGCGGGAGTTGATTGTGGTGCGCCTCGGCACCCCAGTGCCAGCCGCCGCCGGGGGCTTCCGTGGCGCGGGCGAGCGTCGAGCCGAGCATGACCGCGTCGGCTCCCACGGAGAAAGCCTTCGCGATATCCCCGGACGTCCCGAGGCCGCCGTCCGCGATGACGTGCACGGAGCGGCCGCCCGACTCGTCCATGTAGTCGCGGCGTGCGCCTGCGACATCCGCCACCGCCGTCGCCATGGGAGCGTGGATGCCGAGGCTCGCGCGCGTGGTCGACGCAGCACCACCGCCGAAGCCGACGAGCACGCCGGCCGCGCCAGTGCGCATGAGGTGCAACGCAGGGGTGTAACCGGCGGCGCCTCCCACGATGACGGGGACGTCGAGCTCGTAGATGAACTTCTTGAGGTTGAGCGGTTCCTGGTTCTTGGAGACGTGCTCCGCGCTGACGGTTGTGCCGCGGATGACGAAGAGGTCAACGCCCGCCTCGACCACGGTCTGATAGAGCTCCTGGGTGCGCTGGGGCGAGAGGGCGCCGGCGACGGTGACGCCGGCGGCGCGAATCTCTTCAAGCCTGGTCTTCACGAGCTCTGGTTTGATGGGCTCGTCGTAGATCGTCTGCATGCGCGTGGTGGCGTCGCCAGACGGAAGCGAACGGATCTCCTCGAGCAGCGGCTCCGGGTTCTCGTAGCGGGTCCAGAGGCCCTCGAGGTCGAGTACGCCGAGGCCGCCGAGCTTGCCCATGAGGATGGCCGTCGCCGGGGACACGACGGAGTCCATGGGTGCCGCGAGGAACGGAATGGAGAACTGGTAGGCATCGATGCTCCAGTTGACGGACACATCCTGCGGGTCGCGAGTACGTCGATTCGGCACAATGGCTATGTCGTCGAAGGCATACACCCGGCGAGCGCGCTTGGCGCGGCCTATCTCTACGTCACTCACAGCTCAAGCCTACCCGCGGTCGCCGAGCGCGGCTCCTGACCCGACCTCGCGGCGGAGAAAACGCCTGCCCCGGCGGAGCGGCGCGCTCGCGGCGGAGAAAACGCCCCCGGCGGCGGAGAAAACGTATCGCGGAGGCAGTCGTTACTCCTTCCGCGAGGTATTTACTCCGCCGCGAGGAATACCGGCGTCGAGCAGGAGTCGCTCGAGGCGGGGTGGGGCTGCCACATGCTCCGTGAGGATGCGGGTGACGCCACATCCCCGCCTCCTCAACCGATCCTCGCGCTTCTTCTCCCGCCAGACCACGTCGCCGGGGTCGCCATGGGTGAACTCGTTCCTGGTGTACTTGGCCTTTCCGTCGAACTCCGCAACCCCCATGACCTCTCGCCAGAGGAAATCGGGGTGCATCGCACCCTCACTGTCCCGAATCTCGACCTGCAACTCTGGTCGAGCAAAACCGAGCAAATGGATCACGGCACGACATTGAGACTCGCCGAACGAGTCGGAGAGCCCTGTGGCAAACCCGCTGACCCGCCGAAGGTGCCGTTCGCCCGTGCGCGGACGAAGTCTCGCAAGCTCATCGAAGAGTTCATCGACAGTGATCGCGAGCGGGTTCTTTCTCCAGAGCGCCCAGTCCACCGATCCGATGGCATCCGCAAAAGAGTGCACACGAGCGACGTCCAGAGCGGTTCTCGCAAGGCTGGTCGCCGTCATGCCGTGCACCGTTTCGATCGTCGCTGTCGCGAAGCCGACCGCCGATGCTCTCACCCCTGGATCCGATCGTCCGCCGCCGCGCCACTCGTCCAGCACCGAAACCTCAGCGGGCCAGTCGCCCGCGATTGGCATCCCCCACGCCGCCGCAGCCGATGTGCCGGCCAGCACGATCGGACGACCGGTTGCGGCAATCACCGCTCGTGCGCGCAGGAGATGCCGTTGGCGCCCGGAAAGGCCGTGCCAGAGACGGCTCTCCACATAGGCGCCGCGACGGATCGCGACAAGCCTTCCGTTCGCGACCTCACGTCTCAGGCCTCGGGTGTCGTCGATATGATCACGAATGCTGCCGGCCAGGATGAGGCCGTCGCGGGCGAGTGCCGAAAAGTCCATGCGCAGAGCATTCGCCACACAACACTCCCGATCGGCGTGATTCGAGCAATCGGTGGGCTATCCCACCACCTGCCGCGTGTGGCGGAGGAGATACCGCGTCGCGGAGGTAGATATGACTCCGTCCGCGAGCAGCTCTCTCCGCCGTGGAAAGAGGATGCTCCGCCGCGAGGTACCTGCTCCGCCGCAGGCGGCCGTTGCTCCGCCGCGACGCTCCGGAGGAGGGACTACCGCGAGTAGTTCGGCGCCTCGACGGTCATCTGGATATCGTGGGGGTGCGATTCCTTGAGGCCGGCCGGGGTGATCCGCACGAACCTCCCCTTGCTCTTGAGTTCCTCGATCGTCCGGGCGCCGGTGTAGAACATCGACTGACGAAGGCCTCCGAGCAGCTGATACGCGACGGCCGACAGCGGGCCGCGATACGGCACCTGACCCTCGATGCCCTCGGCGATGAGCTTGTCGTCTGACGGGACGTCCGCCTGGAAGTAGCGATCCTTCGAGTACGAGGTCTTCTCGCCGCGGCTCTGCAACGCCCCGAGCGAACCCATTCCGCGGTATTTCTTGAACTGCTTGCCGTTGACGAACACGAGGTCGCCAGGGCTCTCGTCGCAGCCGGCGAGCAGCGAGCCGAGCATGACGGTGTCGGCGCCGGCGACGAGCGCTTTGGCGATGTCTCCCGAATACTGGAGGCCGCCATCCGCGATCACCGGGATGCCGCTTTCCCTGGCCGCGAGAGATGCCTCGTACACCGCGGTGACCTGGGGCACCCCGACTCCGGCTACGACCCGCGTGGTGCAGATGGACCCTGGACCAACGCCGACCTTGATGGCGTCGGCGCCCGCGTCAACGAGCGCCTGGGCTCCGCTGCGAGTGGCGACGTTGCCGCCGATGATGTCAACGTGCGCGGCGACCGGGTCGCTCTTGAGACGACGGATGATGTCGATGACACCGGCGCTGTCACCGTTGGCCGTGTCGACGACGAGCGCGTCGACTCCGGCGTCGATCAATGACATGGCACGGTCCCACGCGTCACCGAAGAAACCAATCGCAGCGGCGACGCGGAGACGGCCAGCGTCGTCCTTCGTCGCGTTCGGATACTGCTCCGACTTGTCGAAGTCCTTGACGGTGATAAGACCGCGCAGCCTGCCGTCGGCGTCGATGAGAGGCAGCTTCTCGATCTTGTGCTGCGCGAAGATGGCGACCGCGTCGTCCGGGTCGATTCCCTCCGGAGCGGTGATGAGGGGCGCACGCGTCATCACGTCGCGCACGAAGGTCGTGGACTTCTCGAAGGGCGAGACGAAACGCATATCGCGGTTGGTGATGATACCGACGAGCCTGCCATCACCCTCGACGACGGGGAGGCCGGAGACGCGGAACTGACCGCAGATCGCATCCACTTCGGCGACTGTGGCGTCCGGAGTCGTCGTCACGGGGTTCGTGATCATGCCCGACTCGCTGCGTTTGACCCGGTCGACCTGCTCGGCCTGATCGGCGATGGAGAGGTTGCGGTGCAAGACGCCGATGCCGCCCTGCCTGGCGATCGCGATGGCCATCCGGGACTCGGTGACCGTGTCCATGGCGGAGGAAAGCAGCGGCGCCGCCACCGTGATCCGGCGGCTCAGGCGGGTGGCGGTGTCTGCTTCGCTGGGGATGACGTCGGTATGGCCGGGCAGCAGCATCACGTCGTCGTAGGTGAGGCCGATGAAACCGAAGGGATCTGGCTGATCCATGAGTCCTCTTTTTCGCACGTGCGGTTGGTGGAAAGCCGGCCTACGACGATGGATTCCGGTACTCAATATTAACGGATTGCCGCTCGTCCTATTCCGCAGGAGATAATTGCGAGATCGAATGGTGTCTCGCACGAAACACTGGGGACACAATCGGTCAGTAACGTCAGTGTCGACGAAGCGGCCATCGCTGGCTTTGCGACCCTGCACTCGGAGGTTTCGAATGGTGAAAGCAGTACAGGGCCGGCTCGGAGCGATCCGACTTGTTCTCGGCCTCATGGCGCTCATGCTGGCGGCATCGGCGTTCCTGCTTATCACCGCGCAACCCGCGCGCGCCGCCGAGACGCCGACACCCGCGCCATCCGCCTCGAGTGCAGAAGCCGCGCAGAGCATCGGGGTCTGGGTGCGTGTCGCGGCCGACAAGTCCAACGTGGCCGGGGTCTCCCTCACGATCACCGGACCGAAGAAATTCAGCGTCACCGTCGTCACCGGAGCCGACGGCAAGGTGACAGTCCCCATCGACAATCCGGGAACCTACAAGGTGACCCTCGACAAGAAGACGATCCCCGCCGGATCGGGTGCCGTGCTCGGCGACAACCCACGGGAGGTGCAGGTGAGCGCCCAGAACCAGGGCGTTCCCGCGTATTACCTGCTGGGAGCCGCGGCGACCACTCCGACGCCCGGGTCGTCGAACAAGCCATCGCCAGGCTCGTCGGGCGGGACGTCCTTCGGCAATCTCGCCCTACAGCGCGTGGCGACCGGCCTCATCTTCGGCCTGCTGCTCGCCCTCGCGTCGATCGGCGTCTCGCTGATCTACGGGACGACCGGCCTCAACAACTTCGCCCACGGTGAACTGGTGACCTTCGGCGGTCTGATCGGCTACATCATCTCCGGCACGCTGCACCTGCCAGGATGGCTCGGCATCATCGCCGCCCTGTTCTTCGGCGGGGTGTTCGGCTACCTGCAGGACCTCGGCCTCTGGAAGCCACTGCGCAAGCGGGGTGTCGGGCTCATCCCGTTGATGATCGTGAGCATCGGATTCTCCCTGGCACTGCGCTACATTTTCCAGTTCATCTTCGGGCCTGGGCTGCTGGTCACCCCCAACGACAATGGTTCGTTCCTGACCCTGGGACCGATCCACCTGAGATTCACGGATGTCTCGAGCCCGATCATCTGCATCGTCGTGCTGCTGCTCGTGGCCTTCGCCCTGCTGAGGACCAGGATCGGCAAGGCGACGCGCGCCGTGGCGGACAACCGGTCCCTCGCGGCGGCTACCGGCATCAACGTCGAGCGCGTCATCCGCATCGTCTGGGTTGCTGGCGGTGCGCTTGCAGGACTCTCCGGCGCTCTGATCGGCTATTACCAGCCGGTGAACTGGGAGACCGGCGCGAGCATCCTGCTACTGATCTTCGCGGCCGTGACGCTCGGTGGTCTCGGCACCGCATTCGGTGCACTCATCGGTTCGCTCGTGATCGGGCTTCTCGTCGACCTCTCGACGCTGTTCATCCCGTCGAACATGAAGTTCGTCGCAGCGCTCGCCGTCATGATCATCATTCTGATATTCCGGCCACAGGGCATCCTTGGCCGGCGAGACCGGATCGGTTAGGGACCTCCCATGGACTGGAATTTCATCCCGCTGGCATTCGGCCAGATTGTTTCGCCCCTCACCATCGGTTACGCCCTTGCGGCGCTGGGTCTCGCCGTACACTTCGGTTTCACCGGCCTGCTCAACTTCGGTCAGGCGGGATTTATGGCGGTCGGCGGATATTTCTTCGCGATCACGACGGTCAAGTTCAACTGGCCGCTCTGGGCCGCCCTCATCGCCTGTGTGGTCGGAGCGATCATCTTCGCTCTGCTGCTCGGCATCCCGACGCTCCGGCTGAGGGCCGACTATCTGAGCATCGTGACGATCGCTGCCGCGGAAATCGTGCGCTACACCGTGAAGACCCCGGATATCAGCCCGCTCACGGGTGGCTCTGACGGCATCAACGGCGCTTCGCGTGACTTCTACAGCCTCAACCCGCTTCCGGATATCCAGTACGGTTACGGCGTTCTCACCTACAACAACAACCAGGTCTGGTCGATCATCATCGGATGGACGGTCGTGATCGTCGCTGCCCTCCTCGTCTGGCAGCTCATGCGCAGCCCGTGGGGTCGAATCGTCAAGGGCATCCGCGAAGACGAGGATGCGGTGCGCAGTCTCGGCAAAAACGTCACCTGGTACAAAATGCAGTCGCTGATCCTCGGTGGAGTGCTCGGCGCGCTCGGCACCGTACTCGTGATCATCCCGACCTCGCTGCAGCCGGACAACTACGGCACGCAGACGACGTTCTTCCTGTACAC